>DATMEO010000090.1:0-33488 GCA_035556515.1 Gaiellaceae bacterium | reverse complement strand
TCTGGCAGCCGAGCCCGGCGCCAAGCTCCGCGACGTCTTCCTCTTCGACCTCGAGCTCGTCGGCACGGCCGAGCCGGGCAACGCGGACACGGCCGAAAGCGGCGTCGACACGATCAGCGGCAACGGCGGCGAGGACATCCTCTTCGGCCAGGGCAACGGCGCGGTGGTGGACGCCTACGGCACCGAGACCGGCGTCGCGGGCGCGGCCAACTGCCAGACCGCGACCGGCGGCCCCGGCTCGGGCAGCCTCAGCGGCACCGAGGAGGCTCCGAACGGCGACGACGACAACGACGACCTGCCCGACCTCAACGACCCGCAGTGCCGCGCGACGGCACCGGGCGACACCGTTCTCGGCGAGTCCGGCGAGGACTACATCGAGGGCAACCAGGGCTCGGACAACGTCTTCGGCGCCGACGGCGAGGACGACGTGATCGGCGGCTCCTCCTCGAACACGGGTCAGATCGTCGCGATCCTGCCCCCGAACGCTCGTCCCGCGGGCTTCGCTCCCGGAGCGATCCTGGACGCCAACCGGCCGTTCAACCTGAACGACGGCCACGACGTCGTCCAGGGCAACGGCGAGGACGACGTGGTCGTGGGCGACAACGCGTTTGCTGACCGCTACACCGGCGCCGATGGCGTGTGGCTGACGCTGGCCGGTCCCGGCGGAGGCCCCTACCCCGAGCGCGACCGCCCGAACGCCGAGCCCGCGCGCGGCGCCTGGACTCCGAGCGACCTCGTCCGCCGCGATGTGACGACGCGGACGACGCGCGAGGCCGCCGGGGCCTTCGGCAACGACTACGTCCAGGGTGGCACCGGCAAGGACGACGTCTACGGCCTCCTCGGCAACGACTGGCTCGAGGGCAACGAGGACGAGGACGCGATCGTCGGCGACATGGGCAAGATCGTCAACAACCAGCTCGGCGGGCCGACGCCCGACACGATGCCCGACCCGGCGCTCGATCAGTTCATCGAGCCCAGCCAGCCGTTCCTCGGCTCGACGATCAACGACACCGGCTCGCTCAAGCGCGAGGTGACGCTCTACGCCTTCGACGAGTCACAGTCGGCCACGGCCGGCATCGGCCACGACGTGGCGCTCGGCGGCGACGCCAACGACGCCATCCATACCGGCCCCGGCGAGGATCTCGCGAACGGCAACGTCGGCGACGACCGGATCTGGCTCGGCGACAACTTCACTGCGACCGTCGCGGCCAAGGGCAAGGCGCAGGATCTGCTCGCCCACGACCGCGTCGAAGCGGCCTGGGGCGGCAGCGGCCACGACATCCTCTACGGCGGGTATGGCGCCGACTACCTCGACGTCCGCCCGCGGAATACGACGAGCACGCCGGGGCTGCCGCCGACGAGCGACCCGGAGACCTGGTTCCAGATCGCCGGCAAGGAGCCGTCACACAACGGCGTCCTCTACAACCAGGAGAACTTCGAGGGGATCGACTTCATCTACGGCGGCTGGGATCAAGACGCGATGATGGCCAACCACGGCGACAACGGCCCGATCCCGGGCGACCGGCTGATGGACTGGGCCGGCGTCTACAACGCCAACTACGTCTGCCCGAGCACGAACGGTGCCTGGATCACGATCCGCTCGGCCTCGCCCGGCATGGTCGAGTTCCTGCAGGCGATGTCGCAGGGTGGCGGCTCGACGACGACGGCCACGGCGGGAACCTCCGGCTTCCGCGAGACTGCGATCGTGTTCCAGAACGAGCACGGCAAGAACGCGAACCCGACGCACCCGGACACGCCCGGCCACTTCACCTGCGGGCCCGGTACGACGATTCCGTGATGCCGGTTCTCTCCGTGCTGGCGGCCGCGCTCGTCGTCGCCGCCGGAACGGGCTGCTCCTCGGACGATGACGGGGCTTCGGACAGCGCGAGCGCGCCGACACCGGCTGCCGAGTCGACGCCGGCGGCAACGACCGAAGCGCGGCCCGAGCCGCCCGAGGATCAGGGGCGCTGGGCACGGCAGGTGGATGTGGCGTGCAAGCCGTGGCAGGGCAGGATCGACGCCGTGGCACCGCCGGCCGGCGCGGCCGATCTCGACCGCTGGCTCGGGCAGACGCTGCCGCTCGTGCGCAAGCAGGTCGCGGCGGTGGAGGCGGTGAAGCCACCGGTGAAGACGAGCGAGGCCGAGCGCGCGGCGCTCTTCGTCGCCGGCCTGCGCAAGGTCGAGCGCGGGCTGACGCGATACCGGGCGGCGCTCAGCGGCGGCGACACGGAGGCCGTGCAGCAGGCGCTGGCCGAGGCGAACGCCGCGGGAACCGAAACGCGCGGCTACGCGCTCTCGCTCGCGGTGACACAGTGCGGCGGCTACTCGAGCGGCTGACGCGACACCGGTACCTCGAACGAGGGATAGACGTGGTTCGCACGGCCGACGATGTCGTGGGAGCCGCTGCAAACGCAGAACCGGGGACCGAGGGGGTCTCGTGCCGCCGTATCTACTTCGTCGTTCGCTTGCCATGGTCCTGGGGACTCTCTCGTTCGTTTCCCTCGGAGGCGCTCAGGCGCTCGCGGTCGTCGAACCCGAGCACTCGCTGCCCCGGCTCGCGCGCGATGCCGCCGCGACCGGGCTCGACGCGCGCCTCGACGACGTCGCCGATCGCTACCGGGCCAAAGGACTTGCGTCAGCGCTCGGCGTCGCTCGGCGGCAGAACATCGACGTTGTCGGCGACAGGGTCGAGGTCGTCGCCGAAGCCGAAGGAGGTCGCGCCGATGAGGTGCGTGCCGCGCTCGCTGCCCGCGGCGCCGTCGTCCAAGGAGCGTACGGCAATCTGATCAAGGCGCTCGTCTCGGTCGACGAGCTGGCGGGGCTCGCCGCTGCGCCGGGTGTCCGCTTCGTCGAGCCGCCGCGCCTGGCCGCGCCCGCGGCCATCACCGGGGAGGGCGTCTCGGCCTCGAACGCCTCGATCGCCCACGCCGACGGCGACAAGGGAGCCGGTGTGAAGGTGGGGATCGTCGACGTCGGCTTCTTCGACTTCGCCGCGGTGCAGGCCGAAGGCGAGCTTCCGGCGGCGCTGACGACCCAGAGCTACTGCGACGACTTCGAGGCCAGCGAGCACGGGACGGCGGTCGCGGAGATCGTCCACGAGGTCGCGCCGGAGGCCGAGCTCCATCTGATCTGCGTCGAGGACATCGTCGATCTCGGCCTGGCCAAGGACTATGCCGTGGCAAACGGGATCACGATCGTCAACCTCTCCGCCGGCTTCTACAACACGAGTCGCGGCGACGGCAGCGGCGGGCCGGACACGCCCGACGGGATCGTGGAAGCCGGCCGGGATGCCGGCATCCTCTGGGTAGTTGCCGCGGGCAACGAGGCCGAGCGCCACTGGTCCGGCACCTTCGCCGGCGGCGCAAACACGTTCCACGACTTCGCGCCTGGCGACGAGGGAATCAACTTCACGCTTCCGCCGAACGGCGAAGCCTGTGTGTTCCTCAAGTGGGACGCGTGGCCGACGACGACGACGCAGGACTTCGACCTCGGCATCTACGACGCAGCGTCGTTCACGCTCGTCGCGGCGTCAGCGCAGGATCAGACGGCGAGCAATTCGAGCCCGACCGAAGAGACGTGCGTCGTCGCCCCGCCGGAGGGCAAGGAGTACTTCGTCGCGATCGACCGCTACGCCGGATCCACGCCACGTCTCGATCTCTTCGTCGACGGGGCGAACTTCGACCAGTACGGCGTCGCCGCCGGCAGCATGCTCGAGCCCGCATCCGCGCCGGAGGTGCTCGCGACCGCCGCGATCTGCTGGAACGGCGGTGCTCTCGAGCCCTACAGCTCCCAGGGCCCGACGATCGACGGCCGGGTCAAGCCCGACATCGCCGGTTTCGACAGCAACTCGTCCGCCAGCTACGGCCCGTACGACGTCTTCGGGGGATGCGGCGGCAGCGGCTTCACGGGTACGTCCGCCGCCGCGCCGCATGTGGCCGGGGTCGCGGCCCTCGCGCAGCAGCAGCATGGCCCCTTGGCTCCGGTGCTGCTACGGGCCGAGCTCGAGGGGACCGCGGAGGATCTCGGGCAGGTGGGGAAGGACAACTTGTACGGCTGGGGGCGGCTCCGCCTGCCGGCCGACCCGGACGCGACCACGATGGCAACGCAATCAGTCGGGCGTCGCGTCGCGAAGCTCCGCGGCATCGTCGGCTCGAACCGTTGGCCCGGCTCGTACCGTTGGGAGTACTCGACCGATCCGACGTTCGCGACCTTCGCGAGCACGCCGTCGACCCCATTCGCGGCCGACGCCGCAAACGGCATCGCGTCACTGCTCGTCGACGGACTCGAACCGACGACGACGTACCACGCGCGTTTCGTCTCCGAGAACGAGCATGGGAGCGCCATCGGGAGCGCGATCTCGTTCACCACCTTCGCGACTGCGGCCCCCTATGTCGGCGTGTCCGAACCGGCAGGCCTGACACACGACGCAGCGACGCTGCACGGCATCGTCAATCCCAACGGGCTCGACACCGTGTACCGCTTCTCCTACGGAACGTCGTTCCCATTGGCGACCGACGCGCCCGAGCTGACGCTCGCCGGCGACGCGTCGGCGCCGGTCTCGGTCGCCTTGAACGGGTTGACGCCGAACCGGACCTACGCCTACCGCTTGATCGCGACGAACAGCGCCGGCACCACCGAGGCCGACGGAACGTTCAGAACGGCGCAGGCGCCGGTCGAGCCGGCCCCGAGCCCGCCCCCGTCCGGAGGTGGGGGCGGCGGCGGTGCCGTCGCTCCCGACCTCGAGCTCACGATCGGACACGGGCCTGCCGTCGTCTCGGTCGGCGACGCGTTCGTCTACACGTTCGCGCTCCGGAACAAGACGGGGGGCAGCGCGACGGGCGTCTCGCTGTCGTTCACGCTCTCCGACTCGGTCGAGTTGCTTTCGACGCAGGTCGAGCGCGGGCAGGGCTGCCGGCCGGCGGTCGGCCGGACGACGGTCTGCCCGCTCGACTTCCTGGGCGGCTTCCAGGGCACGCGCGTGCAGGCGACGGTGCGCGTGCGGGCGAGCGCGCAGCTGACGACGACCGCGTCCGTGACCTCTGCGGAGCAGGACGCCAGCACTGCCGACAACCAGGCGAGCGAGACGTTCGTCGTTCGTCCGCCGACCCCGTCGACGACTCCGCCCGCGTCGGCGTCCCCCGTCCGGGGCTTCACGAGAACCGGCGGTCGCTACTCGGACGCGCTCAACGGCGGCCGCGGGAACGACACCCTCAAGGGTCTCGGCGGCTCGGACAAGCTCGCCGGCGGCCCCGGGAACGACCGCCTGCTCGGTGGCTCCGGCAACGACCGGCTCGACGGCGGCGCAGGACGCGACGTCATCGACGGCGGCCCCGGCAGAGACACCACCCTCGCCCGCGACGGCGTCGCCGACACGATCCGCTGCGGCGCCGGACGTGACACCGTGTTCGCGGACCGCCGCGACAAGGTGGCCAGGGACTGCGAACGGGTGCATCGCCGCTGAAAGCAGTAGGTACTCTGCGCACGATGGCTGCGCGCGAGTTCTCCTTCACCTCGGAGTCGGTCACCGAGGGCCACCCCGACAAGATCGCCGACCAGGTCTCGGACGCCGTCCTCGACGCCGTCCTCAAGGACGATCCGTCGGGCCGCGTCGCCTGCGAGACGCTGATCACCACCGGTCTCGTCGTCGTCGCCGGGGAGATCACGACCGAGACGTACGTCGACATCCCGCGGCTCGTCCGCAAGACGATCGGGGACATCGGCTACACGCGCGCCAAGTACGGCTTCGACGCCGAGACGTGCGGCGTCGTCGTCGCGATCGACGAGCAGTCGGCCGACATCGCGCAGGGCGTCGACGACTCGTTCGAGGCCCAGCACGGCGACGACGATCCGCTCGACCGCGTCGGCGCCGGCGACCAGGGGATGATGTTCGGCTACGCCTCGAGCGAGACCGACGAGCTGATGCCGCTGCCGATCCAGCTCGCGCACCGGATCTGCAAGCGCCTCTCCGAAGTGCGCAAGGCAGACGTGCTCCCCTACCTCCGCCCGGACGGCAAGGCACAGGTGACGATCCGTTACGAGGTCGACGAGCGCGGACGGCAGCGTCCCGTCGAGATCGAGCGCATTCTCGTCTCGACTCAGCATCGCGACGGGCTCGACTCGGAGGCGCTGATCAAGCCCGACCTGATCGAGCACGTCCTCCATCCGATCCTGCCCCACTCGCTCTACGACGAGAAGCGGCTGGAGGAGAAGGACTTCGTCTACGTCAACCCGACCGGCAAGTTCGTGATCGGCGGCCCGATGGGCGACACCGGGCTCACCGGACGCAAGATCATTGTCGACACTTACGGCGGCGCGGCTCCTCACGGTGGCGGGGCGTTCTCCGGCAAGGATCCGACGAAGGTCGACCGTTCGGCGGCGTACGCGGCGCGCTACGTGGCGAAGAACGTCGTCGCCGCGGGGTTGGCCGAGCGCTGCCAGATCCAGGTTGCATATGCGATCGGCGTCGCGCACCCGCTCTCGGTGCTCGTCGACACGTTCGGCACCGAGGCCGACGGGCTGACTCAAGACCGGATCGAGCAGCTCGTCCGCGAGCACTTCGACCTCCGTCCGGCGGCGATTCTGCGCGACCTCGACCTGCGCCGCCCGATCTACGAGAAGACGGCCGCGTACGGTCACTTCGGCCGCGACGACCGCGACTTCACGTGGGAGCGGACGGACAAGGCAGACGCGCTGCGCCAGGCCGCCGGCCTCTCGCAGCCCGCAACCGTCTAGTCCCGGAGGACGTTCACCCGATATGGCTGCAGTCGAGCCTCGGCGCCGCTTTCCGACGAGCCTCCTCGTGCTCGGGGCGGTCGTGCTGACCGGCTTCCTCTTCGTCGGCTGGGTCAAGGACCTGATGCCGGGTCTCGGCAACCCGTTCGGCAGCGAGACGGTCGACCGTTCCGGGCCTGCGGTCCTGAAGTCGATCGAGAACCTGCGCGACTTCCGCGCCGCGAGCGGGCACTTCGAGGTGATCGTCGACGTCGAGCAAGATGCACGCTTCGTCCCGGCGAAGATCAAGGGCGAGCGCGTCCTCTTCGTCGCCATCGGCTCGGTCGACGCCGGGGTCGACTTCACGGGCCTCGAGGACGATGCCGTCGACGTCTCGAACGACGGCAAGGGCGTCTCGCTCGAGCTGCCGCCGGCCACGTTCCGCGAGCCGGAGCTCGACCTCGAGCGTTCGTACGTCTACGACCGCGACCGGGGCGCGATCGACCGGCTCCAGTCGCTCTTCGGCGACGACGTCGGCGTCGAGCGGGAGCTCTACCCGCTGGCGGAGGAGAAGCTGGCAAACGCTGCCCGAGACGGCTCGGGGCTGCTCGCGCGGGCCGAGCGGAACACCCGGCTGATGCTCGAGGGGCTGCTGCGCTCGCTCGGGTTCGCGCGCGTCGAGGTGCGCTTCTCGGAGGTCTAGAGTCGCGGCGTGCGCTCGCTGGACGCGATCTGCGAGACCTTCGCGCCCGGAGCAGTCGAGCAGGGCGTTCCGGACGCCGTGCTGGACGCGATCGAGCACGATCTGACCCTGCGCGAGCGGCGGCGGCTGCTCCTGCTGCTGCGGACGTGGCTGCCCGGCTACTCGCGGTTGTCTCAGCCGCGTCGCGAGGCGGTGCTGCGGCTGTGGCGCGACAGCCGGGTCCCGCTGATGCGGACCGGCTTCCAGGCGCTCCGGAAGGCGGCGCTCGCGTTTGCGTATCTGCTTCCCGGCCGCTGGGAGGAGATCGGGTATCCGGGGCCGCCGGGAGCACGAGAGGATGCGCAGGCGCCTCGGCTCGAGCCGATCGAGGTCGGGGGTGGGCTCGAGCTCGAGTGTGACGTCTGCGTGATCGGGTCGGGCGCCGGCGGAGGGGTCGCGGCCGCCGTGCTCGCGCAGGCGGGTCTCGACGTCGTCGTGCTCGAGGCGGGCCGCTACTGGTCCGAGCGGGACTTCGACGGCGCCGAGCGTTCGGGCCTCCGCCGGCTCTACCGCGGCGGCGGCGCGTCGGCGACGGACGACCAGGGGGTCGCGCTGATCGCGGGGGCGTGCCTCGGCGGCGGCACCGTCGTCAACTACACGACGTCGTTCCGGACGCCCGAGGATGTGCTCGCGGAGTGGAAGGGCCTCGGCTTTCCCTCCGCCGACCTCGGGCCGAGCCTCGACGCCGTCTGCGTGCGGCTCGGCGTCAACACCGACCACAACCGGCCGTCCCGGCGCGACGAGGCGATGGCGCAGGGGCTCGAAACGCTCGGCTGGCACGTCGAGCCGATGCCGCGCGACGTGATCGGCTGCGAGCAGGGCGTCGTCTGCGGCTCGTGCGGCTACGGCTGCCCGATCGGCGCCAAGCAGTCGGCGGTGCGGACGTGGCTGGAGGACGCCGCCGACGCGGGCGCCCGGATCGTCGTCGGCGCCAAGGCGCGGCGCGTGCTCGTGGCGAACGGCACGGTTGTCGGCGTCGACGCGGGGCCGGCCCAGGTTCGCTGTCGTGCCGTCGTTGCGGCCGCCGGAGCGATCGAGACGCCCGCGCTCCTGCTCCGCTCAGGCCTCACGAACCCGAACGTCGGCCGCGGGCTGCGGCTGCACCCGGCAACGGCCGTCTTCGGGATCTTCGAGGAGGAGATCCGGCCGTGGGAGGGGACACTCCAGGCCCTCTACTCCGATCAGTTCCGCTTCCTCGACAGCGGCTACGGCGTCAAGTTCGAGACGGTGCCGCTGCATCCGGCGCTCCTGACGGTGGCGCTGCCCTGGGAGGGGGCGGCGGCGCACGCGAGGCTGATGGCGAGCCTGCCACGGCTCTCGCTGATCGCTCTGATCCCGCGCGACACCGGCTCCGGGCGGGTCCGGATCGGCCGCGACGGCGAGGCGATCGCGACCTACCGGCTGGCTGCCGACGATGCGCGCCGCCTGGCGACCGGGATCGACGGCGCCGGCCGGGTCATGGCCGCCGCGGGGGCGCGGGAGATCTTCACCGCGAACGCGCGGATGCAGCGCTGGGACAACGGCTTCCCGGCGGGAGCGTTTCGCTTCGGCCCCGGCCGCGGCTCGCTCTACTCCTTTCACATCATGGGCTCGGCCCGCATGGGCGGCTCGCCGGACCGGTCGGCCGCCTCCCCCACGGGCGAGACCTGGGACGTGCGCAACCTCGTGATCGCCGACGGCTCCGCGTTCCCAACCGCCTCCGGTGTGAATCCGATGATCACGATCGAGGCAATCGCCCACCTGAACGCGGCGCGGCTGGCCGAGCGCCTGACTTAGAGCTTCTAACGTAATGAAGCTCTGAGGCCTCATTACGTTAGAAGCTCTTAGTTGCTGTCAGCAACTAAGTCCTGGTCGAGCGCGTCGTTGCTCGACGCGCTCGACCTTGTTGCTGACAGCAACTAGCTCGGGCGGACGAAGAGGCCCGAGGCCGCCTTCTCGCCGATCGCGCGCTCGCCGTCGTCGCCGAGCTGCACCTTGAACTGCGCCGCGGCGGGCTGACGCTCGCGGATGACGACCCGGGTGCCGGGCGTGAAGCCCTCGTCGTAGAACCAGTGCAAGAGCGCGCCGTCGTGCTCGGCGAGGCGGACGATCTCGGCTTCGCGGCCGGTCTCGAGATCGGCGAGCGCGGCCAACTCCTTGTTCTCGGCCTGCTCGAACTTGGGATCGACGGGCCAGCCGTGCGGACACCGCTCCGGATTACCGAGGCGCACCTCGATCCGCGCGACCATGTCGTCGGAGAACGTGTCGCCGAGCTCGTCGGCGTGGACGTGCGCTTCGCCGGCGGTGTAGCCCATGAAGTCCGTGAGCAGGCGCTCGATGATCCGATGCTTGCGGACGACCCGCTCCGCGCGCTCGATCCCCGTCTCCGTGAGGATCGCCTCCTTCTGCTCGCCGCGCTCGACGAGGCCGTCGGCCTCGAGCCGCTTCAGCATCTCCCCGGCGGACGCGCGCGAGACGCCGAGCATCTCGGCCACGCGCGAGGCGATCGCGGTCGAGCTGTCCGGATCCGGCCGGTACTCGCCGATCGGGAAGGCGAGGAAGTAGATCGTCTCCAGGTACTCGTCGACACTGTGACCGGCCACGGCTTGACTCTACCCGTGCTCGACTTCGGTCGGCTCGTGCCTGGAGGAGAGGAAGTAGACGAACGGCGCCGAGACCGCGATCAGCAGCAGCGCGGGCAGCGCCGCGCGCGAGTAGGCGCCCACCGACGTCGTCTTCCAGATCTCGGTCGCGAGCGTCTCGAAGCCGATCGGCCTGAGCAGCAGCGTCGCCGGCAGCTCCTTCATCGCGGAGAGGAAGACGAGCGCCGCCCCGGCGAAGATGCCGGAGCGGATCAGCGGCACCGTCACCGTGAACGTCGCCGAGACCGGACCGCGGCCGAGCGCCCGCGCCGCCTCCTCGATCCGCGGGCCGACCGACGCGAGCGCCGATTCGACGCCGGCGAGCGCCTGCGGCAGGAAGCGGACGACGTAGGCGAAGACGAGCAGCGCGAGCGTCTGGTAGAGCGGGCTCGCGTAGTTGGCGGCGAAGAAGACGAGCGAGAGCGCGATCACGATTCCGGGCAGCGCGTTCCCGGCGAACGCAAGCCGCTCCAGGAGTCGTGTCAGCCGGGTCGGATAGCGCGTGGCGAGCAGCGCGATCGGGATCGCAGCGACAGCCGCCGCGGCGGCGGCGAGCGCGGAGGCGGACAGGGAGTTCACGACCTCGCGCCAGGGCGGCTCGGCGCGGTCGAGCCCTCGCGCGAGCCAGTAGACGAGCACCGCCGCCGGGACGGCGAGGAACGCGCCGACGACACCGCCGCAGTAGACGAGGGCGGGCCAGCGCCAGCGACCGAGCCGGTGCGGGCGTGGCTGCCGCGCAGTCCCCGGCCCGCTCCGTGACACGCGCCGCCGCCAGCGGCTCTCGAGCCAGAGCACGAGCGCCGTCAGCGCCACGAGCACGAGCGCGAGCACCGCCGCGGGCGTCCGGTCGAAGAGCGACTTGTACTGGAGGTAGATCGCCCGCGTCAGCGCGTCGTAGCGCATCAGCGAGACGACGCCGAAGTCCGAGAGCGTGTAGAGCGCGACGAGCAGCGCGCCCGCGCCGATCGAGGGTCGCAGCGCCGGCAACGTCACGCGCCGGAAGACCTCGAGCGGCGTCCGGCCGAGCCCGCGACCCGCTTCCTCCAGCGCCGGATCGAGCCCGCGCAGCGCGGCCGAGACGAGCAGCAGGACGTAGGGGTAGGTCGAGAGCGTCAGCGCGGCGAGCGCACCCCAGTAGCCGTAGATCTCCGGCAGCCGCTCGACGCCGAGCAGCTGCTGCAGCAGTCCGCGCGGGCCGAAGGCACCAAGGAGGCAGAAGGCGGCGACGTAGCTCGGGATCACGAGCGGCAGCGCGGCGCCGACCGCCCAGAACCGGCGGCCGGGGATGTCGGTGCGCGTCGTCAGCCATGCGACCGAAACGCCGATCGTCACCGAGGCGAGCGTGACGCCGAAGACGAGCAGGCCAGTGCTCCAGAGCAGGTCGAGCGTGTTCGAGCGCGTCAGGATGCGCCAGCCGCGCCCGCCGCCGCCGCTCGCGCGGACGACGAGGTACGCGAGCGGGAGCAGCAGCAGCGCGACGGTGACGCAGGCGGGCAGGAGGAGGGAGAGCGGCGCTCTCCCTCGACCCGCCCGCCTGCGAATCACGACGTGTAGCCGGTCTCGTTCAGCAGCTCGAGTGTCTTCTCGAGCTCGCCGCCGAACGAAGAGAGGTCGACGTCGGGTCCTCGGCCCGAGAGCTCGTCCAGCGTCGGCACGCCTTCCTTCGGGTCGATCCCCTCGACGAGCGGGATCTCCGCCTCCTCGGCCTCGTCCGTGTAGAAGCGCTGCTGCTCGTCCTCGAGCAGGAACTCGACGAACTGCTCGGCCGCGTCGGGGTGCTTCGCACTCGCGAGCACGCCCGCGCCGGCGACGCTGACGAGCGCGCCCGGATCGTCGCCCGGCAGGTACTTGTTCGCGATCGGAGCGTCGTCGCCGAGCTCCTCCTTGACGAGGTAGAGGTAGTAGTGGTTGACGAGCCCGACCTCGATCTCACCCGATGCCGTCGCCTCGACGACCGGCGTGTTCTTCTCGTAGAACTTCGGATCGTTCTGCTTCAGGTCCTCGAGCCACTGCTTCGTCCGCTCCTCGCCCGCGTCGAGGCGCATCGCGGTCACGAAAGCCTGGAAGGACGCGTTCGTCGGCGCGATTCCGATCTTGCCCTTCCACACCGGGTCGGTGAGGTCGAAGACGGAGTCCGGAACGTCGTCCTCGCTCAGCTCGTCGGTGTTGTAGACGATCACGCGCGCGCGGCCGGAGGTGCCGACCCAGCGGCTCCGGTCGTCGCGAAATTGCTCGTCGACGCGTTCGAGCACCGCCTCAGGCAGCTCCGCGAGCTGGTCGTCGATCGCGCCCAGCGAGCCGGGATCCTGGGCGAAGAAGACGTCGGCGGGCGAGTTGTCGCCCTCCTCGGCGATCGTCGCGGCAAGCTCGGCGCTGTCGGCGTAGCGCACCTGGACATCGATCCCCGTCTGCTCCTCGAAACGCTCGAAGAGCGGCTCGACGAGCTCCTCTTCGCGGCCCGAGTAGACGACGAGCTCACCGCTCTTCTTGCCCGCAGCGGCCGTGGTGCCGTTCTCGGCAGCGTCGTCGTTGTTGTCACTCCCGCCGCAGCCCGCGAGCGCGAGCGCCGAGAGCAGGACCACCAGCTTCTTCATCTCTCTCCTCATCGTTGTAAGGGTTGCCTTACAGCAAGTGCGCGGCGCACCTTACAGATCAGGAGAAAACAGTGACGCGAGAAGCGTGCGGGCGCACGTGCACGCGCGAGCCGAGCGGAACTTCCTCGTTCGAGGGGCGCTGCGAGACGAGCTCGACGCCGTCGAGGAGAACGCGGTAGAAGACGTCGTGACCGCGGAACTCGCGGCCGATCACCTCGCCGTTGCCGTCCGGGTCGGGCTCGAGCTCGAGCAGCTCCGGACGGATCAGAACCTCCACGTCGACCGCGCCGTTCGGATTCTGAGCGGGGAAGAGGCCGACGGGCGTCTCGACGACGCCGTTCGCGAGCCTGCCGGGGAGGAAGTTGCCGGCGCCGACGAACTCGGCGGCCCAGCGGGTCGCGGGGGAGAGGTAGACCTCCTCGGGCGTCCCTTCCTGGACGACGGCGCCGTTCCGCATCAATGCGATCCGGTCGGCGAGCGAGAACGCCTCCTCGCGATCGTGCGTCACGAGGACGACGGTGACGTGGATCCCGCGCAGGATCCGGGCGAGCTCGTCGCGCATCGAGGCGCGCAGGTGCGGGTCGATATTCGACCAGGGCTCGTCGAGCAGCACGAGCTCGGGACCGGGGGCGAGCGCTCGCGCGAGCGCGACCCGCTGCTGCTGGCCTCCGGAGAGCTCGTGCGGGTAGCGCTCGCCGAGACCGCAGAGGTCGACGAGCGCGAGGACGGCCGGTACGCGTGTCTTCCGCTCCTTGCGCGGCAGGCCGAAGCCGACGTTCTCGGCGACCGTGAGGTGCGGGAAGAGCGCGTAGTCCTGGAAGACCATCCCCACGCGCCGCCGCTCCGGCGGAACCCAGGTGACTGTGCCGTCCAACTGCTTCCCCGCAACGGGCGTGCCGGCGACCTCGACGGTTCCCGCCTCCGGCTCCTCGAAGCCCGCGATCAGGCGCAGCAGCGTCGTCTTGCCGCAGCCGGAGGGCCCGAGGAGCGCGACGAACTCGCCGCGCTCGACGCAGAGCTGCGCGTGGTCCACGGCCTGCACGGCGCCGTAGCGCTTCGCGACCCCGTGGCAACAGATCATCCCGCAGGCCATGTAAGGGTCACCTTACACGACCTCCTTCGCGGTTACGGTGGCCTGGTGCCGCTTGCAGAGGTCTATCCGCTCGTCTCCTCCCGCGCGGTCGCGCGGCCGTTCACGTACGAGGTGCCGGAGGAGGTCGGCGTCGGCGCCGTCGTCTCGATCCGGTTCGGCCGCTCGGCTGCACGCGGCGTCGTGGTCGCGACCGGTGTCGAGGCGCCGCCGGGAGTGAAGACGGCTCCGATCCAGGACGTCCTCTACGAGCTGCCGCCCGCGCTCGTCGAGCTGGCGCTGTGGCTCGCGGACTACTACGGCTCGACGCCGGCCCGTGCGCTCGAGCTGGTCGCGCCGAAGCTGCGAGCCCGCCGCGGGGAGCGGCGGACGACCGGCGCCGGCATGGCCGGAGAGGCCGAGCCCGCCGAGCTGACGGCGCCGCAGCAGCAGGCGGTGGCGCGGATCGTCGAGGCGCTCGACGGGGACGGTGCGCACCTGCTGCTCGCGGGCGCGACGGGGAGCGGCAAGACCGAGGTCTACCTCCAGGCCTGTGCGGCCGCGCTCGAGCGTGGGAAAGGCGCGATCGTGCTCGTGCCGGAGATCGCGCTGACGCCGCAGACGCTCGGGCGCTTCCAGGTGCGCTTCGGCGACCGGATCGCGGTGCTGCACTCGGGGCTGACCGAGGCCGAGCGCCGAGACGGGCGGGAGCGGATCGTCGCCGGCGAGGCGCCCGTCGTCGTCGGCGCGCGCTCGGCCGTCTTCGCGCCTGTGCCGAACCTCGGCCTGATCTGCATCGACGAGGAGCACGACTCGTCCTACAAGCAGGAGTCCGACCCGCGCTACGACGCGCGCACCGTCGCGGCGAAGCGCGCCGCGCTCGAGGGAGCGGTCGCCGTCTACGGGAGCGCGACGCCGCGGCCCGAGAGCTGGGACCGGCTGGAGCGGCTCGAGCTCGGCGAGCGGCTGGGAGCGCCGATGCCGAGCGTGCGGATCGTCGACCTACGCCGCGAGGCCGGCTACCCGCTCTCGGCCCCCTTGCTCGAGGAGCTCGGCCGAATCTCGGAGCACGGTGGCAAGGCGATCCTGCTGCTGAACCGCCGCGGCCTCGCGCCCGCGATTCACTGCCGTGCCTGCGGCGTCTCGCGCCGCTGCGGCCTCTGCGACGTCGCATTGACGCTGCACGGCGACGCGAGGCTGCACTGTCACCACTGCGGCTATTCGGAGGTGGTTCCGGAGGCCTGTCCCGAATGCGGTTCGTCGGAGCTGGCGCGGATCGGCGCGGGCACGCAGAAGCTCGAGTCGGAGCTCGAGAAGCGCGTCCCCGAGCTCGAGCGGATCCGGCTCGACGCGGACACCGCCTCGAAGCCGGGTGCGCTGCGCGAGGCACTCGACCGCTTCGCCGCGGCGGATCGCGCCGTCCTGATCGGGACGCAGATGGTCGCAAAAGGGCACCACTTTCCCGGCGTCTCGCTCGCCGCGGTCGTCGACGCCGACACCGGGCTCGCGCTGCCCGACTTCCGGGCCGAGGAGCGCACCTTCCAGCTCGTGACCCAGCTCGCCGGGCGCAGCGGCCGCGATGCGCCGGGCAAGGTGATCGTGCAGACCTTCCAGCCGGACGCGACGCCGCTGCGCTACGCGGTCCGTCACGACGTGGCCGGCTTCCTGACGGAGGAGCTCGACCGCCGCCGCGAGCTCGGCTACCCACCGTTCCGGCACCTGATCTCGATCGTGGCCTCGGGCACGGAGGCGGAAGCGCCGGCGCGGCTCCTGCGCGAGCTGAACGGTGAGCTGAAGGGCGCCGAGCTGCTCGGGCCGGCGCCGTTGCTCCGCCTGCGCGGCCGCCACCGCGCACAGCTCGTCGCGAAGACGGATAGCCCGCGCGCGCTGGCGGCCGCGGCGGGCCGACTGCTTGCGGCCGCGGCGCCGGCGATGCGCCGTGCGGGAGTCAATGCGGTGGTCGACGTCGACCCCCAATCGCTCTGACTACACTCGCCCGCATGGCTGATGGCGGCGTCGGTCCCGCACCTGAGGGCGGAGACGAGGTAGACGAGCGGCAACTCGACGCGCAGGATCATGCGCGCCGTCGCGTCGCGCTCGCGCAGATCCGCCAGTACCCGGACGCGGTCCTGCGGATGCGGGCACGCGACATCGAGCGGTTCGACGACGATCTTGCCCGGCTCGCCGAGAAGATGGCGCACCTGATGCACGACGCTCGCGGCGTCGGTCTCGCGGCGACGCAGGTCGGCGTGCTCCAGCGGCTGTTCGTCTGCCAGCTCGCCGACGACGAGGACGTGACGACGATCGTCAATCCCGAGATCACAAAGCGCTCGCGCTCGGCGGAAACCGCCGACGAGGGCTGCCTCTCGCTCCAGGGAGTGCTCGTCCCGGTCGAACGCGCCCTCGAGGTGACGATCAAAGGGCAAGACGTGACGGGTGCTCCGCTCGAGCTCGAGCTCGAAGAGCTGGACGC
This sequence comes from Gaiellaceae bacterium, assembly GCA_035556515.1. Lineage (GTDB taxonomy): Bacteria > Actinomycetota > Thermoleophilia > Gaiellales > Gaiellaceae > Gaiellasilicea. The sequence goes on along the minus strand of DATMEO010000090.1, from coordinate 17,278 downwards.
GCGCGTCGTCCAGCACGAGCTCGATCACCTTGACGGCGTGCTCATGCTCGAGCGCACCGACGACGAGTCGCGCAAGGACGCGCTCGCGACGCTCCGCCGCTCGCTCTAAAGGGCGCGTTTCGAAATGAAGCCTTGAGCCGGCAGTTCCGAAACGCTCTCTCTCAGCCAAGCAACAGACTGTTACAAGGAGCGCAGGGAACGCTCGAGCAGCCGTTCCTGCCAAGTAACAGACTGTTACTTGGCATAGCCTGGCGCGGTGAGGATCTCCGTTGCCGCAACGGCGCCGTTCGGCGCGGACGTGCTCGAGCGGCTCGCCGCGCGGCACGATGTCGCGGCGCTGCTGACGCGGCCGGACAGCCCCGCGGGACGGGGCCGCAAGCTGGCAGCGCCGCCGGCGAAGGTCGTCGCCGAGCGCCTCAGGATCCCCACGCTGCAGCCGGAACGGCCGACGCCCGAGGTCGAGCTTCCCGGGGACGCAGTCGTCGTCGCCGCGTACGGCCTGCTGATCCCCGAGAGCCTGCTTGAGCGTGGCCTTTGGCTGAACGTCCACCCGTCGCTGCTGCCGCGCTGGCGCGGCGCGGCTCCGGTCGAGCGGGCGCTGCTCGCCGGCGACGAGGAGACGGGCGTGACGATCCACGAGACGGTGAAGGAGCTCGATGCCGGTCCGATCGCGGCGCAGCGAGCCTTTCCGCTGACGCCGGAGGACGACGCCGGGACGGTCTATGCGCGTGCGGCCGAGCTCGCGGTCGAGCTGCTCGACGCAGTGCTGCCCGCGCCGACGTTCACGCCGCAGGAGGGTGAGCCGACGTACGCCGCCAAGATCGAAGCCGCCGACCGTGAGCTCGATCTCTCGCAGCCGGCGGAGAGCCTGAACCGGATCCGCGCCCTCTCGCCGCACATCGGCGCCCGCGGCGAGCTGAACGGCCGCCGTGTCACGATCTGGAAGGCGAGGCTGGAGGACGGCGAGCTCGTCCCGCTCGAGGTGCAGCCGGAGGGCGGGAAGCGGATGCCGTACGACTCCTTCCTCCGCGGGCTCCGTTGAGCGTCGCTCCGGCCCGCCAAGCCGCGTACGAAGTCGTCCGCCGCGTCTTCGAGGAGGACGCCTACGCCGACCGGGCGCTCCGCTCCGCCTCGGAGAAGCTCGACGACCGCGACCGGTCGCTCGCGCGGCAGCTCGCGTTCGGGACGGTGCAGCGGATGCGCACGCTCGACCACGCGATCGAGACGCTCGGCAAGCGGCCGGTGCGCAAGCTCGACGCGCCGGTGCTCGCGGCGCTCCGCCTCGGCGCCTACCAGCTCGGGTTTCTCGGCGGCGTTCCCGACTACGCCGCCGTCAACGAGTCGGTCGAGATCGTCCGGCGGGCGCGGCTCGAGCGCGCGGTCCCGTTCACGAACGCCGTGCTCCGTCGTATCGGCGACGGGATCGAGCGGCTGCTCGCGGAGCTGCCGGAAGGGCCGCTCAAGCATTCCTATCCCGATTGGATCTGGGACGTCTGGCGGCGCGACCTCGGCGAGGAGGCGGCGCTGGCGCTGATGCGGGCGCAGAACGAGCCGCCGCCAACGGTGGTCAGGCACGTCCAGGGGCCGTCCCCGGACGGGGCCGCAACAGACATCCCGGGTGCCTACGAGGTCGCCCGCGTCGACGAGAAAGCCCTGCACAGGGGCGAGATCTGGCCGCAGAGCAGAGGTTCCCAGCTGGCAGGTCTCGTCGTCTGCTCGCGGGAAGGCGAGCGCATTCTCGACCTCTGCGCCGCACCGGGCGGCAAGACGACGATGCTGGCCGGCGAGGTGACCGCGGTCGAGGCGAACGAGTCCCGCGCGCGCGAGCTGGAGGACAACGTTCGCCGTCTCGGCGCCGAGAACGTCCGCGTGGTCCACGCCGACGGCCGCAGCCTGCCGCCGGAGCTGACCGGCTTCGACCGTGCGCTCGTCGATGCGCCGTGCTCGGGCCTCGGCGTCCTCGCCGCGCGTCCCGACCTGCGCTGGCGCTCGCGGCCGCTGCCCGAGCTCCAGCTCGAGCTGCTGAGAGCCGCCGCCGAGCGGGTGCGGCCGGGCGGCACGATCGTCTACTCGGTCTGCACGATCAACGGCGACGAGTCCGAAGCCGTGGTCGATGCGTCCGGGCTGGCTGTCGAGCGGATCGAGGGCTGGGAGCAGTTTCGGCACGCGAGCCGGCCGGAGTTCCTGCAGACGCTGCCGCACGTGCACGGCACGAGCGGCTTCTTCATCGCCCGCCTGCGCGTCGAGCCGTAGGATCGCCGCGTGGGCTGGCGCGACTGGGTGCGGACGGTCGAGATCGAGCCGTCGCTCTACGCGGCGGACTTCTGGCACCTCGGAGCCCAGATCCAGCATCTCGCCCACGCAGGCGCCCGGATCTTCCATTTCGACATCGGCGACGGCCACTTCGTCCCGCCCGTGACGATCGGTCCGGTTGTGCTCCGGTCGATCGCGCCGCACATCCACGAGCTGGGCGGCCGGATCGACTGCCACCTGATGGTCGACGACCCGGCGCACCACTTCCAGGAGCTCGCCGACTCCGGCGGCGACAGCGTCACCTTCCATGTCGAGGCCGTCGACGACGTCAGCGCCGTGATCGCGCAGGCGCGCGAGCACGGGCTCGAGGTCGGGGTCGCGTTCAACCCGGAGACGCCCGTCGAGGTGGCCGCCGAGGCCGCCGGCCAGGGCGCCGACCTCTGCCTCTGCATGTCGATCAAGCCCGGCTACTCCGGCCAGGAGTTCATGGAGGACGCGTACGAGCGGATCGCGCGCACGCGCGAGCTCGTCGACTGCTTCGTCCAGGTCGACGGCGGCGTCAAGCCGGAGAACGTTCGCGCCGTGCACGAGGCCGGGGCGGACCTGCTCGTCGTCGGCACCGGCATCTTCGGCTTCGAGGATCTGCCGCGGGCGTACCGCCGGCTGGTACAAGCCCTGGCATGACCGGCGTAGGCTCGACGACGGAGCCGGCCCAGGAGCGGAGGCGGCGGCTTTGCCGCCGCCGGGAGCGGGAATGAGTCTTCAGCGGGCATTGGCGCTCGCGGCGGAAGCGGACGGCAGGGCGTATCCGAAGCCGACGATCGGCGCGGTCGTCGTCGCTGACGGCACGGTCGTCGGCGAGGGGGCGACCGAGGTGGACGGTCGGCATGGCGAGGTCGTCGCGCTCGCGGCCGCCGGCGAGCGGGCGCGCGGCGCGACGCTCTACGTGACGATGGAGCCCTGTGCCCATCACGGGACGACGCCGCCCTGCGTCGACGCCGTGCTTGCTGTTGGGATCGCCCGTGTCGTCGCGGGCTCGCTCGACCCCAACCCGGAGGCGGGCGGCGGGCTGGAGCGTTTGCGGGAGCAGGGTGTGGAGACGGAGCTGGCGGACAGCTTCGCAGCGCGCCGCCAGAACGAAGCCTGGCGAACGTGGGCGGCACTCGGGCGGCCGTTCGTCACCTACAAGGCCGCGATCACACTCGACGGCCGGGTCAGCGTCCCCGGCGAGCGCTGGGTCTCCGGCGAGGAGTCGCGCCGCCGTGTGCACGAGCTCCGGGCCGCCTCCGACGCCGTCGCCGTCGGCATGGGCACCGTGCGGCTCGAGAACCCGCGGCTCGACGCCCGCGACGTCGGCGCGCAGCGCCAGCCGCGCCGGCTTGCGTTTGGCCGCGGGCCGCTTCCCGAGGGCTCCGAGCTTGAGCTACGCACCGGGCCGCTCGAGGACGAGTTGCGCGCTCTCGGCGCCGAAGGCGTCCAGTCGCTGCTGCTCGAGGGCGGCCCGACACTCGCCCGCGCGTTCCTGGAGGCCGGGCTCGTCGACAAGCTGCTCCTCTTCGTCGCGCCGAAGCTCTCAGGCGACGGCCCCTTCGTCCTTCCCGGGCTCGGCGGCCCGCTCGAGCTGAGCCACCTGACGAGCGGGCAGGTCGGCGAGGACGTCCTGCTCGAGGCCTACCTGCGGGAGCCGTAACCTCTCAGCATGTTCACCGGGCTCATTCGTGAAGTGGGGGAGGTCGCGTCCTTCGAGGGCGGCAGACTCGTCGTCGAGACGGCGACCCGGGCCGGTCTCGGTGACTCTGTCTCCGTCGACGGGGTTTGCCTGACAGTCGTCGAGAACAGCGGAGGCCGGCTCTCATTCGATGTCGTGCCGGAGACGCTCGATCGCGTCAAGCCGTTCGGCGACCGAGTCAACCTGGAGCCGGCGCTGCGGGCCGGCGACGCCCTCGGCGGGCACTACGTCCAGGGGCACGTCGACGGCGTCGGCCGCGTTGTGTCGGTCGAGCCCGAAGCCGACGGCGTCCGTCTGCGCGTCGAGCCGCCGGCAGAGCTCCTCCGCTACCTCGTCGAGAAGGGATCGGTGGCGCTCGAGGGCGTGTCGCTGACTGTCGCGGCGGTGGACGACGTCGGTTTCGAGATCGCCCTGATCCCGCACACGCTCGCCGAGACGACGCTCTCGGATCTTGCCCCGGGCTCCCAGGTCAACCTCGAGATCGACGTCCTGGCCAAGTACGTCGAGAAGTTGCTCCCCGGTAGCATGCCGCCGTGACGATGACCGCCGACATGCGCACCGAGAGCCCGTTCGCCACCGTCGAGGAGGCGATCGAGGACATCCGCGCCGGCCACTTCGTGGTCGTCGTCGACGACGAGGATCGCGAGAACGAGGGCGACCTCACGATCGCCGCTCAGTTCGCGACGCCCGAGGCTGTCAACTTCATGGTCACGCACGCGCGCGGGCTCGTCTGCCTCTGCCTGACCGAGGAGCGCTGCGACGAGCTCGGGCTGCGGCAGATGACCGACCAGAACGAGACCCCGTTCGGCACCGCCTTCACCGTCTCGGTCGAGGCGCGCGAGGGTGTCACCACCGGCATCTCGGCGCACGACCGCGCTCACACGATCCAAGTCGCCGTCGACCCCTCGTCCGGCCCGCGCGACCTCGTCCAGCCGGGCCATGTCTTCCCTTTGCGCGCCCGCCGCGGCGGCGTACTCCAGCGCTCCGGCCAGACCGAGGCTGCGGTCGACCTCGCGCGGCTTGCGGGCGTGATCCCGGCCGGGGTCGTCTGCGAGATCATGAAGGACGACGGGACGATGGCCCGCGTGCCCGACCTGATCGACTACTGCACCGCGCACGGGCTGAAGATGATCACGGTCGCCGATCTGATCGAGTACCGGCGCCGCCACGAGAAGCTCGTCGAGCGGATCACCTCCGTTAGCCTGCCGACCGCCTACGGAAAGTTCACGGCGGTCGCCTTCCGCGAGACGCTGACCGGCAAGCACCACGTCGCGCTCGTGAAGGGCGAGGTCGCCGGCGAGGCGGACGTGCTCGTGCGTGTCCACTCCGAATGCCTCACCGGCGACGTCTTCCACTCGCTCAAGTGCGACTGCGGCGAGCAGCTCGAGCTCGCGCTCGCCCGGATCGAGCAGGAGGGGAAGGGCGTGCTGCTCTACCTCTCGCAGGAGGGCCGCGGGATCGGGCTGCTCAACAAGCTAAAGGCCTACGAGCTCCAGGAGCAGGGGCTCGACACCGTCGAGGCGAACCTGCGCCTCGGTTTCGCGGCCGACCAGCGCGAGTATGGGATCGGCTCGCAGATCCTCGCCGACCTCGGCCTCTCGACGATTCGCGTGCTCACGAACAACCCGAAGAAGATCTCCGGGATCGCCGGCTTCGGGCTCGAGGTTGTCGCGCAGGAGCCGATCGAGGTCGTGCCGAAGCCGGAGAACCGCCGCTATCTCGAGGCCAAGCGCGAGAAGCTCGGTCACAAGCTGCACCACCAGGACCTCCGCTTCGACCCTGACCTGTACGACGGAGCCGAAGCGTGAGCGAGCGCGACAGCTGGCCCGAGGCGCCGCCGCTCGAGGATCCGCCCGGCGAAGCCGACCAGGACAGCGAGGGGGACGAGGCGCCGGAGGCGGAGGTCGAGGAGCTCGAGACGGCCGCCGAGCAGCAGGAGCCGGCGGTCGAGGCCGAGTCGACCGAGCACGCCGCGGGTGACTTCGGCGTACCGGAGGGCTACGGCGTGCTCCAGGGCAGCCCGCAGGGTGGCCGCCGCGCCGTCGGGATCGTCGTCAGCCGCTTCAACGGCGCCGTCACCGGCAAGCTGCTCGAGGGCGCGCTCGCGGAACTCGAGACCGCGGGCGTCGCACGCGATGCGATCACGATCATGCCCGTCCCCGGCGCGTTCGAGCTGCCGATCGCGGCGATGGCGCTCGCGAAGACACGCCGTTACGCCTGCATCGTCGCACTCGGCTGCGTCATCCGCGGCGACACGCCGCACTTCGACTTCGTCGCCGGCGAGGCCGCGTCCGGCCTTCAGCTCGCGGCGCTCGAAACGGGGGTGCCGGTCGCGTTCGGCGTGCTCACGCTCGAGCAGGCCGACCAGGCCGACGACCGGCTCGAGAAGGGTGCCGAGGCCGTCCGCACCGGGCTCGAGATGGCCGACGTCTTCGCCCAGCTCAGGGCCGCAGCCCAGCGCTGACCACCGGCCGCGTCGGCTCCCGCCGGGCGAAGCCCGGCTCCGCCGCCGCTCGCGCCGCTGCACGCACCCGGCTCTCCGGGGCTGTGCTCTCGCACTATCCCTCCGGCCGTGCACGCGCAGCGACGCGCCGGAGGCCAGCGCGAGCGCGCTCGCTCTCAGCAGCTGTAGCCGTACTCGCGCGCCTTCGCGCAGAACTCCTGCTCGTCGGCGGTGAAGAAGTGATGCACGCCGTCGGGCTTGCGGACGTAGTAGAGGTGGTCGACGGCGGCGGGCTTCGCCGCCGCGCGGATCGACGCGAGGCCGGGATTGGCGATCGGCGTCGGCGGCAGGCCCTTGAAACGGTGCGTGTTGTACGGCGAGTTGCTCTGGAGATGCGAGCGCTTGATCGGACGTGTCCCTTCGATGCCGAGCCCGTACCGGATCGTCGCGTCGATGGCCAGCGGCATTCCGCGCTCGAGCCGGTTGTAGACGACCGCCGCGACGAGCCTCCGCTCCTCGGGCGCCTGCGTCTCGCGCTCGACGATCGACGCAATCGTGAGCACGTCGTACGGGCTCTGCTTGCGCGCCCTGGCGGCCCGCACGTCGACGGTCTTCCACCGCTGCTGGAACGTCTCGATCTGCCGGCCGACGAGGGCTGCCGCGCTCGATGACGGATGGAAGAAGTAGGTCGACGGGAAGAGGAATCCCTCGACGCTCCGGCGCTTCAGGAAGGGACGGAACGTCGCGGGCGCTTTCGCGGTGTGCGTCGCTGCCGCGTACGACGCCCCGGTCAGCCGTGGAGTGAGGCCGCGCTTCCGGATCGCGATCTGCCGCACCTCCGCCGCGCGATCGGCCATCTTCCTCGCGGTGAATCCTTCCGGGAAGATGATCTTCAGCACCGGCTCAGGTGCGGCGGGGGCGGCCGACACGGTGAGCGTCGTGCCGACGAGCATCAGAATGAGGACAAGGCGGCGCATACGAGTTGCAAATCGTAGCCGCGGCAAGTAACAGTCTGTTACTTGGCTGCTATCATCGGCGGCCGTGTCCAAGGTCTGCGCATCCTGCGGCAAGAAGCCGTCGTTCGGCAACAACCGGAGCCACTCGATGGTGGCCACGCGCCGCCGCTTCAACCCGAACCTGCAGAAGGTTCGCGTGCTCCTGAACGGCGTCGCCAAGCGGGCCTACATCTGCACGAAGTGCCTCAAAGCCGGCAAGGTCCAGAAAGCGGTCTAGCAGCTCTGCTCCCTTCCCGCAGGCGGGCTCGCGCCGCCCGCGGAAGCCTTGTGTTTCCGAAACACAAGGCACCGTCGTCCGCAACCTCCCGGCCGCGCGCACCGTCTAAAGTCGCGCAGATGCAGCAGGGCCACCTCACAGAGCAGTCCGAGCTCGGTGCGATTCGGATCGCACCCGACGCGATCGCGCAGATCGTCGGCCACACTGCGGCCGAGTGCTACGGCGTCGTCGGCATGGCCGGCAAGGGCCTGACGCGGCTGCTGACGCGGGACAAGCTGACGCAGGGGATCGACGTCTCGGGCACGCCCGACGGCCTGCGCATCGACCTCCACGTCGTCGTCGAGTACGGGCTCAACCTGGCCGAGGTCGCGGCGACCGTCCGCTCGCGCGTCGCCTACGAGCTCGAGCGGCTCACCGGTCTCCGCGTGGCGGCGGTCGAGGTGCACATCGAAGACGTGCGGCGTTCCGCGTGACCGAGCTCGAGCGGGCGAAGGAGCTCGGCCAGGCCGCGCTCGCTTCGCTCGAGGCGAACCGCCGCCGCATCGACGATCTCAACGTCTATCCCGTCCCGGATGGCGACACCGGCACGAACCTGACCCTGACCGCGCGCGCGATCATGGAGGTGCTCGACGCCTCGACGGCCGCCGACCGCGCCACGCTCGCGAAGGAGCTGACGCGAGCGGCGCTGATGGGCGCCCGCGGCAACTCGGGCGTCATCTTCTCCCAGATCCTGCGCGGCGCCGCCGAGGCGCTCGGCGAGGCCGGGCTGCTCGACGCCGCGACGATCAGACGTGCCTTTCGCGCCGCCAGCGACGCTGCGTATCGCGCTGTCCGGCGGCCGGTCGAGGGGACGATGCTGTCGGTGATCCGGGAGCTCGCCGAGGAGGCCGAGGACCCGCGCAATGCGGCGCTCGATCCCGCCGCCCTGCTGAAGAAGCTGATCGAGCGCGGCGAGGACGCGCTCGCGCGCACGCCCGACCAGCTCGCCGTCCTCCGCGAGGCCGGAGTCGTCGACGCCGGCGGCGCCGGCCTGCTCGAGATCGTCCGCGGCGTCTCGGCGGCACTGTCGGGGGAGCCGATTCCGGACGCGCCGGCGGCGGAGGCGCACGAGGCGGGACTCGACGCCGTCCACCAGGAGCTGTCCGAGTTCCGCTACTGCACCGTCTTCGTGATCGAGGGTGAGCAGCTCGACGCGCAGGCGCTCGAGGCCCAGCTGGACGAGCTCGGCGACTCGCTGCTCGTCGTCGGCGACGCGACGGCGCTGAAGATCCACCTCCACACCGACGAGCCCGGCCGCGCGCTCGCCTACGGCACCGCGCTCGGGACGATCGAGGGCGTCGAGATCGCGAACATGCACAAGCAGACCGAGCAGCGCTCGGAGCGGATCCTCGAATCGGTTCCCGATCCGGCGCTGACCCTCGAGACCGGCGTCGTCGCGGTCGTCCCCGGCGCCGGCAACCGCCGCCTGTTCGAGAGCTACGGAGCGGCGAAGGTGATCGAGGGCGGCCAGACGATGAACCCCTCGACTGCCGACATCGTCGCCGCGATCCAGGCGACACCCGCGACCGAGGTGCTCGTGCTTCCCAACAACTCGAACGTGATCCTCTCGGCCGAGCAGGCGGCGAAGCTCGTCGACAAGCAGGTCCGCGTGATCCCGTCCCGCTCCGTCACTGCCGGCCTCGCGGCGATCGTTCGCTACCTGCCTTCGTTGAGCGCGGAGGAGAACGAGGCGGCGATGCTCGACGCGCTCGACCAGGTCGCGACCGGAGAGGTCACGGTCGCTTCGCGCGACGTCGAGCTCGACGGCGTGGACGTGCGCAAGGGCTCCTGGCTCGGGCTCGCCGACGGTTTCGCCGTCGCATCCTCGTCCGATTTCGACGAGGTCGCCTGCGCAGTGGCCGAGAAGCTGCTCGGCAACGGCCGCGAGGTGCTGACGCTGCTCACGGGCGAGGACGAGCCGGATCTCGTCAACTTCCTGCGCCGGCTCCAGGAGCTGCACCCGGCCGTCGAGCTCGACGTCCAGCCGGGCGGGCAGCCGCACTACCCGCTGCTCCTCTCCGCCGAGTAGCCCGTATGGTCCTGGGCGTGGAGGCCGGAGCCCGCCCCATCCGCGTGCTGCTCGTCGAGGACAACGACGTCTTCCGGCAGGCGCTGATCCTCCTGCTCGAGCTCCAGGACGGGATCGAGGTGGTCGGCGCGATCCCGGAAGGGAACGCTGCCGTCGGCGCCTACCGCGAGCACCGGCCTGACGTCGTCGTGATGGACTTCAGGCTGCCCGGAATGGACGGCGTCGAGACGACGCTCGCGCTCGTGCACGAGTATCCGGAGGTGGCCGTCGTCTGCCTGACCGCGTCGGCGAGCCCGCGCGAGCTGGATGCGCTGATGGCCGCGGGTGCGATCGACTGCCTGCGGAAGGACGAGGAGCTCGACGTGATCGTCGGCGCGATCAGGCGTGCGGGCGAGGCGCGGGTCACCAGATGAATCTGACGACCGAGAACACCGCGATCGTGCTCGACTCGACCGCCGACTTCCCGGACGCGCAGATCCGCTTCCCAAACATGCGCGTCGTGCCGCTCTACGTCCGCTTCGGCGAGGAGAGCTTCCGCGACTACGTCGAGCTCGACCCGCACGACTTCTACACCCGCCTCCGGACTGCGACGGAGCTGCCGACGACGTCGCAGCCGACGCCGCAGGACTTCGTCACCGTCTACCACGCGCTCGCAGGCTACGAGCGGATCTACTCGCTCCACATCTCGGCGCGGCTCTCGGGCACGTTCCAGAGCGCGTCGCTCGCGGCGACCGACGAGGGCGAGCGGATCCGGCTCGTCGACACCGAGTCGGCGTCGGTCGGGATCGGGATGCTGTCCCTCGGGATCCAGGAGCTGCTCGCGCGCGGGACGACCGACGAGGAGGTCGAGGCGCTGATCGCGCTCTACCGCGAGCGGTCGGGGATCCTCTTCACGGTCGACACGCTCGAATTTCTCGCCAAGGGCGGCCGGATCGGGCGCGCGAAGGCGCTGATGGGCAGCCTGATGAACGTGAAGCCGATCCTCGCGATCGAGGACGGCGAGGTCGTGCCGCTGACACGGGCCCGCGGCCGCGGCAAGGCGTTCGAGGAGTTCCGGAAGCGCTTCGAGGAGGCGACCACCGACGGCCCGGGCCTCTCGGTCGGGATCGCGCACGCCGAGGCGGCGGACGCGGTCGAGCAGCTGCGCGCGATCGTGCTCGCGAGCCGGCCGCAGGCGGACGTGAAGCTGGTGACGAGCCTGGGCGCGGTCGTCGGCACGCACGCAGGCCCCGGCACGGTCGGCTTCTTCTGGTACCAGGGCTAGCCGGACCGGCTGCAATACTCGGACGATGAGCCGGCCCCAGCCCGGTTTCGCCGCCGTGGACCCGCCTGAGCGCTGGCCGGCGACGCGCGGCCGCTTCCGCCCCGAGCGGTTGGAGGCGCCGCTGGAATCGCTGCCCGGCGTCGGGCCGACGCTGAAGAAGCGGCTCGCCAAGCTCGGGCTCGAAAGGCTCGGCGACCTGCTCGACCATCGGCCGCGCCGCTACGAGCGTCCCGCGCCGGAGAAGCGGATCGCCGACCTCTTCGGCGAGGAGGAAGTGCTGATCGAGGGCGAGGTGATCCGGACGTCGCTGCGGCGCGGTCGCGGCAGGCTGCAGATCCTGACGGCGCAGGTCTCGGACGGCACCGGCCAGATCAGCGCCACGTGGTTCAACCAGCCATGGCTGCAGGAGAAGCTGAAGCCGGGCACTCACGTCCGCCTGCGCGGCGCGCCGAACCGCTTCGGTTTCGCGGTACGCTCGTTCGATCTCAACGGCGGCTCGGCGACGGCCGACTTCGCGCCGGTCTATCCCGCGAGCGAGGAGATCTCGGCCGCGAAGCTGCGCGAGCTCGTCGAGGCCGCGCTGCCGCTCGTGAGCGACCGTCCGGATCCCCTGCCCGCCGCCTTGAAAGTGCAGCGCGGGCTGCCGCTCCGCGGCGACGCGCTGGCGTCGATCCACAAGCCGCGCTCGCTCGACGAGGCCGAGGAGGGGAGGCAGCGGCTCGCCTTCGACGAGCTGCTGGTGCTGCAGCTGGCGCTGGCGCGGCGCACGGCCGAGCGCGAGGAGCAGGTCGCCGCCGCGCTCACGGATCCGGGTGAGCTGATCGACCGCTATCGCGCGGCACTGCCGTTCGAGCTGACCGAGCACCAGGAGGAGGCGATCGCGGAGATCGACGCCGACCTCGCCCGCACGACGCCGATGCAACGGCTGCTCCAGGGTGACGTCGGCTCGGGCAAGACCGTCGTTGCGCTCTACGCGCTGCTGCGGGCGGTCGAGGCGGGGCGTCAGGGGGCGCTGATGGCGCCGACAGAGACGCTCGCGGAGCAGCACTTCCTCACGATCGAGGGAATCTGCATGGAGCTCGGCGTCAGCTGCGCGCTCGTCACCGGCTCGGTCAAGTCGAAGATCGGCGGCCAGGCGGACGTCGTCGTCGGCACGCACGCGCTGATCCAGAAGGGCTTCGAGTTCCGCGACCTCGCCGTCGCGGTCGTCGACGAGCAGCACCGCTTCGGCGTCGAGCAGCGCGCGGCGCTCGTCGAGGGGCGCGCTCCGCACGTCTTGCACATGACCGCGACGCCGATCCCGCGCACGCTCGCGCTCACCGTCTACGGCGACCTCGCCGTCAGCGAGATCGCGAAGCCGCCGGCGAGCAGGAAGCCGATCGTGACCGCGTGGGTGACGGACGAACGCAGCTCCGAGGCCTATACAAGGCTGCGGGCCCACCTGACCGAGGGCCGTCAGGCCTACGTCGTCTGCCCGCTGATCGAGGAGTCGGCCACGTCGACCGCACGCGCGGCTGAGGCAGAGGCCGAGCGGCTGCGCGAGGGCGAGCTCGGCGGCTTCCGCGTCGGCTGCATGCACGGGCGGCTGAAGCCCGCCGAGCGGCGCGAGCTGATGGCGCGTTTCAAGGCCGGTGAGCTCGACGTCCTCGTCGCCACGACCGTGATCGAGGTCGGCGTCGACGTCCCGAACGCGACGATCATGATCGTCCAGGAGGCAGACCGCTTCGGGCTCGCCCAGCTGCATCAGCTCCGCGGTCGTGTCGGCCGTGCGGGAGAGCAGTCGTACTGCCTGCTCGTCTCTGGTCCGAAGGAGGAGCTGACCGAGAGCGCTCACGACCGCCTCGACGCGATGGTCGCCTCGACCGACGGCTTCGAACTCGCCGAAAAGGACCTCGAGATCCGCGGCGGCGGCGCCCTTCTCGGCGCCCGCCAGTCGGGCCTCTCCGACCTCCGCTTCGCCCGGATCACGCACGATCGCGAGTTGCTCGAGCGGGCACGCGAGGCGGCGCAGGCGCTGCCGGTGGAGACGATGGCGCCCGAGGTCGACGTTCTGCTCGGCGACGCCGACCATCTAGGCGAGTCCTAACTAGACGTTTACGATCGGCGGGTGCCCAAGCGCGTACTCGTCCTTGGGCTGCTGGCCCTCGCCTTGGCGCAGTCGGCGCTCGGCGGGTCGTTCGAGTCGAGTGAGGCGACGCTCAACGACGCCTGGAAGGCGTCCGCGAAGACCGCCTGGTTGATGGTCTCGCCTCCGGTCAACCTGGATCCGCGGGGATGTGCAGTGCCGGGATCGGCGCCGGTGATCCTCGACGGCGTCGTCCGGGATCGTTGCCCGTACGTCGGCGACCTCGGCGTCATCGGCAAGGCGATGCTCGTCTCGGGCGACGGCGACTTCTCAGCGCTTCGGCGGACACTCGCGATGTTCGCGGACGCTCAGCGTGGCGACGGATCGATTCCGTCGAGCCCGTACGTCAACTTTTCGACGACCCTGATCGACTACCCCGCGTACTGGATCGAGGCGTCCTACGACTATGTCCTCCATACCGGCGACATTGGGTACGCGCGGCGCTACCACCAGACGCTCATTCGCCTCCTCGACGGGTGGTACCGGTCGATCGCGCGGCCGGACGGCTTGATCGTGAACACCCACGGTCCGATGGACTACGGCTACATCCGCCGAACCGGCGAGGTCGTGGCGTACTACAACGGCGGCTATGCACGCGCTCTGAGGCTCGGCTCCGAACTCGCCCGGTGGGTCGGAGATGTCGCCCACGCCGGATCGTGGCAGCAGAGGTCGGGCACGCTCGCAACTACGATTCGGCGGGTGTTCTGGGACTCGTCGGTCGGCGCCTTTCAGGACTCCGAGGCGTCGACCGCCGCACATCCTCAGGATGCAAACGCCTTCGCGATCCTTGCCGGCGCCGCCACGCGATCGGAAGCAGCATCAGCGCTCGGCTTCCTGGATCGGCACAACCGTCGCGACTACGGCAACACGATGGTCGAGAGCGAGGCGTTCGATCATCCGATCTGGGGGACGCACGGCAGGGAGCGCGTGTATCCCTTCATCTCGTTCTTCGAGGCGTTGGCGCGCTACGAGGCCGGACTCGGCGAGTCGGCGCTCGAGCTCGTCCGGCGCGGCTGGGGATACATGCTCCGCGCCGGGCCGCGGGATACCACCTGGGAGGCGATCGGTCCGTTCGGTGGCGGCTTCCAGGGGACGTATACGAGCTTCGCCTCCGGCTGGTCCGCCGGTGCGGCGCCCGTGCTGACCGCATTTGCGCTGGGCGTTCGACCTACATCCCCGGGGTACGCGACCTTCACCGTCGTTCCCCGCGCGCCCGGGCTCGAGTGGGCACGCGGCGAGGTCTGGACCCCGCACGGCGTGATCACGGTCGAGTGGAGGCGCGGACCGAAGGGCCGTCCCTTGTTGAAGATCACGAATCCGCCGGGCACGGCCCGGGTCATGAAGTAGCGAGAGCGCCGCGGCGCCGGAGCCTGCTTTGAAACCGGGTTGGAGATCCGCCGCAAAAGGGTCTAGGTTGCGGAAGGGGAATGCGGCATTGGATCTGGATCGTCGTCGTGCTTGCCGTGCTGGCCGTTCCGCGACCCGCAGGCGCTGAGCCCGGCATGCTCGTCGGCGCTCGCGAGGACCGTCTCAAGTGGTCGACCGGCTCGACCCTCGCGGTCGCACGCGACCTCGGGCTGCAGGCGATTGGGATCACGCTCCCGTGGCAGCCGGGTCAGATCGACCTCGCGCCTCTCGACGTCATGCTCGTCAACCAGGCCGTCATGCAGGGCGCCGGTGTCCGCATCGTCGTATCGGTGTTCTCCCCGCAGGGCGAGGCGCCGCTCGACGACCGCGCCCGGGACGAGTACTGCACGTACCTCAGCCGAATGATCACTCGCTATCCGCAGATCAACGACGTCGTGGTCTGGAACGAGCCCAACCTCCGGTTCTTCTGGAAGCCCCAGTACGACGTCGCCGGCGCGAGTGACGCACCGGCACGCTACGTGGCGCTGCTCGCGCGCTGCTGGGACGTGCTCCACACGCTGAGGCCGTCCGTCAACGTCGTCGGCCCCGCGACCTCCGTCTGGGGCAATGACAACCCGAACGCGTTCTCGAACGTCTCGCACTCGCCGACGTCGTTCATCAGGGGGATGGGAGCCGCCTATCGCGCGAGCGGGCGGACGCGTCCGCTCTTCGACACCTTCGGGCACCACCCGTATCCGACCAGCTCGAACGAGCGGCCCTGGACCGCGCACAGCGACGAAGCGATCGTGTCTCTGGGCGACTTCGACCGGTTACTCGTGCGGCTCCGGGAGGCGTTCGGTGGGACGGGGCAACCGACCCCCGACAACGGCGTCCCGATCTGGTACCTGGAGACCGGCTACCAGACGCAGATCGACGATGCGAAGCAGGGTCTCTACACAGGTGTCGAGAACTGGCCCGGCTCGCTGCCTGATGTGGGGCCGCCGGCCCCGCAGGCGAGGCCTCCGGACGCGAGCCCCGCTCCGGACCAGGCGACGCAGCTTGCAGACAGCTTGCGGATGACCTACTGCCAGCCCCATATCGCCGCGGTCTTCAACTTCCTGATCCGCGACGAGGCGAACTTGGCGGGATGGCAGTCCGGGCTGCTCTGGGCCGACGGGTCGCCGAAGGACTCCTACGACGCCTTCCGCTCGGTCGTCCGTGAGGTGAACGAGCGGCGCGTCGACTGCAACAAGCTCAAGGCTGCGCCGGGCGTGCCTGGGGGCGCGAGCGGAACGGCCAAGACGGCGGCGACGCCGAAGGCCACCCGCTCGCTGACGAAGATCACCTATCGCGGCGGCAAGCTCGTCCCGTACGGCTTCCTGCAGCCGCGCGCGCAACTGACGCGCGGGCGGACGGTGAGCTCGAACGGGCTCGCCGGGAAGCAGCTGCAGTTCCTGCTCGGCTCGACGGCATACGTCGGGGTGACGAACAAGGTGGGCTCGGCGGCCGTCAAGCCGATGCCGCCGCCGAAGCCGGGCCGCTACCGCGTTGCCGTCCGCTTCGCCGGCGACGCCGTCAACCTCGCCTCCGGGCTACGTGTCGGGGTGCGGGTCGTCAACTCGAAGGCTCGGGTCAGTTCCGTCGGAGCACTCCGTCTGGGCGGCGGGCTGAAGGCTCAGCTCTCGGTTCGCTCGGACCTGAAGAAGGTGAGAGGCACGCTGACGCTGCGCGGCCGCGGGCCTGCCCGGTCAGTCCGGCTGACCGCGCTCGGGCTGCGCACGGATGCGCGCGCCTTCTGGCTGAACGGCACCGACGGCGCCAAGCGCTACCTCCTGCACGCCGAGCGCGTCGCGGGCAAACCGGCGTTCCGCGTGCGCGTCTGGCGGGACGGGGTCCAGCTCGCCCGGCCGGCGCTCGTTCCCGCGCGCCAGCTGTTGATCTCGCGCTAGAGCGCCTTCCAGAAGTAGGTCGTGTCGCAGGGTCGCCCGTCCGGATAGAGGGCGAAGCCGGGGACGACGCCGACCGTCGTCCAGCCCATGCGCTCGTAGAGGCGCGCTGCCTCACCGCCGGTGACGGCGTCGAGCACGAGCAGGGTCTTTCCCTCCGCCCGCGCCTCGGCTTCGGCACGCTCCATCAGCTGCCGGGCGATCCCGCGCCCGCGGGCCGAGCGGTGCACGAGCAGCTTCGCGATCTCACCTCGGTGCGGCTGGTTCGGCGGCAGCGCGAGGATCAGCTGCACCGTCCCGACCAGATCGTCCCCCGCGAACGCCGCCAGGATCAGGCGGCGACCGTGCGCGGCCTCGGCGGCGAAGCCCGCGAAGGCGCTCCGCGCGTCCGCGTTGGAGAACGGTGCCATGTAGCTGACGGAGGCACCTCCGGCGACGCAGTCGTAAAGGACGGCGGCGAGCCCGTCGAGCTGCTCGGGCAGCTCGGAGGGAGCGAGGCGGCGGATCTCGATCTGCTCGACCACGGTTGCCCGGGAGTCTCGCACCGCGCGTGTGGTAGAGCCACGGCATGAGAGTCATCGCCGGCACCCACCGCGGCGCCCGGATCGCCGCCCCGAAGGGGCTCGCGACCCGGCCAACGGGCGACCGTGTCCGCGAGGCTGCGTTCAACCTGATCGGCCCTGTCGACGGCGCCAGCGTGCTCGACCTTTTCGCAGGCTCCGGGGCGATGGGGATCGAGGCGCTCTCACGCGGGGCGGCGAGCGTCACCTTCGTCGAGAGCGATAAGGCGGCGTGCCGGACGATCTCGGAGAACCTCGAGCGGCTGCGGCTCACCGGCGCACGCGTCACCTGCGGCGACGTGCTCTGGGA
>DATMEO010000089.1:0-18994 GCA_035556515.1 Gaiellaceae bacterium | reverse complement strand
GCGGAACGCTAGCCTGGAGCGCCGCCGTTCGCTCGGCCGCCGTGGCGCCCTGAATCCGCGCGGCTACACTGTCGCTCCGCGCGGATGTGGCGGAATTGGTAGACGCGCACGGTTCAGGTCCGTGTGCCCTTCGGGGCGTGGAGGTTCAAGTCCTCTCATCCGCACTTCGGCCACTGGCCGCCGCCTCTGGGCGGCGGAGCCGCCCTCCGGCGGCGACGCCAGAGGCCGAAGTGTCCGCAGTGATCAATCGGTTGTCGTCAGGGCGTCGCCCCAGGCGGCGCCTTTGGCTTCCTTGTAGAGCTGGCCCTGCTTGCGGCTGATCGTGCGCTGATGGATGCCGTCGGGCTCGCAGGTGACGAGGTTGACGTGGCCGGAGCGGATCTGCGGCTGCCGGATGATCCGCGCCGCTGCCTTCGCCGCCGGCTCTCGGCTCAGGGCGGCGTAGGAGAACTTTTCGTCCTCGTAGCCGAGCTCGACGCCCTTCGCTTGCCGGTGCAGCTTCGAACGCGGGAGCCGGACGGCGAAGTGGCACCAGTCGCCCGCCGGCAGTGGGCAGGGGCGGTCGTGCGGGCACGGTGCGACCGTGTAACCGCCTGCAGCGACGACCGCGGCCCTGGCGTCGAGCACACGGCGGTACCCGGTCGGAGTGCCCGGCTCGACGAACACGATCGTGTCGGCCGTCTGCTCCCAGAGACGGACGGCCGCTGCGGCGCCGGCCGCGAGCTCACCAAGGAGATACGACGCCACGACGAGATCGGCCGGGCCGCGCGTGCCGGCGATGTCGCTTTCGACCCAGGTCGCTCCCGGAAGCAGCTCGCGGCCCGCCGCGATCATCGCCGGCTCGACCTCGACGAGCGTTAGCTCATCCAACGATGGCCACTGCGCGACCGCAGCCCACGCGGCCACGCCCGGCCCAGCACCGACATCGAGCAGCGACCGCGGTTCCCACACCGGCCGCTGCACGGTCACGTGACGGAACGCGGCCGCAGCTGCGGCGAACGTCGCGGGAGCGCGATACGCCAGATACGCCGCCACCTGTGCCGGCGTCCGCGCCGCCCGGGATCTGCTCTCGCCGCGATACGCCGCCGAGAGGAGCTCGACCTCGCCGGCCACCGATCTGCCCGCGCGCGCGACGAGTCGCTCGATCCCCTCCGCCAGCTGCGGCGGCAGCGCGCTCAGGATCCCAGGGCCGCCAGGACGTCGTCAACGTGCGTGTCCGGCTTCACCCGGCGCAGCTCCTTCGCAACGTTGCCGTCCGCGTCGATCACGAAGGTGGAGCGCTCGACGCCCATGTACGTCTTGCCGGCGAACGTCTTCTCCTTCCAGACGCCGTAGTCCTCGGCCGTCGCATGATCGGTGTCGGCGAGGAGCGCGAACGGCAGCTCGTACTTCTCCTTGAACTTGACGTGGGAGCGCTCGTCGTCGGGGCTGACGCCCAGCACGACCGCGCCGGCACGCTCGAACTCGCCCCAGGCGTCACGGATCCCGCAGGCCTGCGCGGTGCAGCCCGGTGTGTCGTCCTTGGGGTAGAAGTAGAGAACGACCGGCTTGCCGCGGAGGTCGGAGAGCTTGACGGTCTCGCCCGCGTCGCTGGTGAGCTCGAACTCCGGCGCCGGCTTGCCTTCCTGAACCACATGCGCTCCTTTCGAAGATTTGAACCGAGCCTAACGGGACGCGTACAGGTCGGTCGTACGGTTCGACCATGCGCAAGCTCGCACTGCTCGCGGTCCTGATGCTCGCGCTCCCCGCGGCGGGAACGGCCGCGTTCCCCGGCACGAACGGCCGGCTGCTCTTCACGCAGGAGCGGCAGAGCTTCCATCGCAACGTGCCGCCGACCGCCGAGGTCTGCGCAACGACGCCGACGGGCGTCCGGCCGACGAAGATCGCGACGGCGCTGCTGGGGCAGACGATCGAGCACCCCGCCGTAACGGCCGCAGGCGACGCCGTCGCCTTCTCGCGTGCGGGGACGATCTTTGTCGTCGCCCCCGACGGCACGGGGGGAGGGGGAGTCGCGTTCGGGACGTCCCCTGCTTGGACCGCCGACGGCACGCGCATCTACTTCACGGCCGAGGGCGACGTTCGCTCGGTGCGGCGCGACGGGTCCGATCCGCGCACGGTCACGACCGGTTCCCGCTTCGACCAGGCGCCGGCCGTGTCACCCGACGGCAGCACGCTCGCGTTCGCGCGTGGCCCGGGCCAGCTGACCGCGGACGAGCTCGTCCTTCGTGACCTCGGCAGCGGCGCGGAGCGCGTGATCCTCTCGACGCCCGCTATCTCCGCGCCCGACTGGGCGCCCGACGGCTCGCGGATCGTCCTCGCCGCCGGCGGCGCGATCGTCTCGATCCGGCCCGACGGCACCGACCTCCGCACCCTCGTCACCGGCGGCACGGCGGAGCCGGCCTGGTCGCCGGACGGGACGCGGATCGCCTTCGAGCGCGACGGCGACATCTGGACGATGACCGCCTCCAGTGGAGAGCTGGTCAACGTGACGCGCAGCCCGCCGCGCGAACGCCAGCCGGCGTGGCAGACGGGGACGGCGGTCGGAGCAGCCGGGACCGACATCCCCTGCGCGATCGTCGGGACCGACGGGAATGACGAGCTCGTCGGTAGCGAGCACAACGATGTCCTCTACGACCTCGGCGGCGACGACCTCGTCCGCGGCCTCGGCGGCAACGACGTCGTCTACTCGGGGACGGGCGTCAACCGGATCGAGAGCGGGGACGGCGACGACCTCGTCATCCTGGAGCTTGGTGCCAACACCGTCCTCGCCGGCCCGGGAAACGACCACGTCAACGCGATCGCCGGCTTCTACCAGGGGCAGTCGGCCGCGTTCCCGCAGACCGTCGACGGCGGGGCCGGCAACGACTTCGTCACCGGCGGGGTCGCGGCCGACCGAATCGAAGGCGCCGCCGGCAACGACGTGCTCAGCGGGAACAAAGGCCCCGACGTCCTGTTCGGAGGCACCGGCGCCGACCGCGTCACGGGCAACCGCGGTGACGACGCGCTCCAGGGCAACCAGGGCGACGACGTCCTCTTCGGCGGCCTCACGAGCGGGCTGCCGCTCAACTACGACGGCTACGACCTGCTCGACGGCGGCGAGGGGAACGACCGGCTCGCCGGCGGCTGGCAGCGGGATCGGCTCTTCGGCGGCCCGGGCGATGATCGGCTCGCGGGCGGACGCAACGGCGACTACTTCGTCGGCGGGCCCGGCATCGACACGTTCCTCGGCGAGCACGGAGACGACCTCCTCCTCGCACGCGACACGCGGCGCGAGAGCGTCAGCGGCGGCCCGGGCTTCGACCGCGCCAGGCTCGACCGGACCGACCGCCGCCTCGGCGTGGAGCGCGCGATCCGCTGAGGCTAGGCTCCGCGGGTGCTCGACGCCCACGGCCTGCTGGCCTTCCTCGTCGTCGGCGTCCCGGCGCTGGCGGCGCTCGCCGGCGGGCTCGTCTACTGGCGCCGGCGCGGTGCCGGGCGCTGGCTCGCGAACCTGCTCGCGCTCGCGCAGACGCTGCTCGTCGCCCAGGTTGCGCTCGGGCTGCTGCTCCTCTCCGACGACCGCCGCGCCGTCGACGAGCTCCATTACGCGTACGGCTCACTCTCGCTGGCTGCGATCCTGGCGCCCTGGATGTACGCGCCCGCGGAAGGGCCGAAGCGACTGCTCTGGTTCGCCGGCACCTCCTTTCTCGCCGCGGCGCTGGCGATTCGCGCCATGATGACGGGGTGAAGCGCTTCTTCACCGAGATGAACGCGACCCTGCGCGGGTTCCTGATCATCGCGCTGATCGCCGCTGTCGTCGTCGTGCTCTCGCTCGAGTCGGTGCTCAGCACCGTCGGCGGCCTGCTCCGGATCGCCTTCTTCCTCGCGATCGCGTTCTTCCTCTTCCTGCTCTGGCGCGAGAAGCGGGGCGACATCGAGTCGTGGCAGGACCGGAGCCGGAACGTCTTCTACGCAGCGATCGTGCTCGCCGTGGTCGACATCGGCGCCCTGATCGGGCTCGGCGCGTCGGGGCCGGACGCGCTCGCGTTCTTCCTCGTGCTCGGCGCCTGCGCCTACGCGATCTTCCGCGTCTGGCGCAACGAGCACACCTACTCGTAGCCCAAGATCAGCAGCCGCGGAAGCGGGATGGAACTTTTCGCGGCCGAGCGGCGACTATGTGGTCGATGACCGTCGTGCACCTTTCCGTCGAGCCGGGGACGTCTCGGCCCTCGGCTGAGCCGCCCGACGTCGAACTGGTGCGCCGGGCTCAGCTCGGAAGCGCGGCTGCCTTCGAGCAGCTCGTCGTCTCATTCGGTCCCGCCATCCACCGCTTCCTCTCGTATCGGCTGGGCAACGACGGCGAGACGCGGGATGCGCTGCAGGAGACCCTGACCGCCGCCTGGCAGGGGCTGCCCCGGCTCGAGGATCCGTCGAAGCTCCGCGCGTGGCTGCTCGGGATCGCGGCGAACAAGGCAGCGGACGCGGCCCGGCGGCGGCTGCCGTCCGCCGTGCACGGGCTCGAGCCGCACGGCCGCGAGGACGACACCCTGCTCGAGCTGCGCGAGGCGATCCTCGCCCTGCCGCCGAAATTCCGCGACGTCCTTCTCCTCCGTTACGTGCTCGACTGCTCGGAGGAGGAGACGGCCGCCGCGCTCGGGATCCGTCTCGGCACGCTCAAGTCGAGGACGAACCGCGCTCGGGCCGCGCTCGGGGAGCTGCTCCGATGAGGCTGCGGCGGCACAGGGACGACCTGCGGATCGAGACGATGCTCGCGGAGCTCGCCGAGCGCACGCCCGCGCCGTCGGAGGAAGAGCTGCGCGAGCTGGCGCGGTCGATCGCCGCGGCTCCGCGCGTTTCGGTCGCCTCGAGGCGGTCGCCTGGATCCGCGCGCTGGGCCGTCGCCGCGACGGCGGCGATCGTGCTCGCTGTCGGCTTCGGCTTCGGACTCGGCGCGTGGAGCACCGAGAGCAGCGTCGCCGGTACGAGCCTCACCGGTGTCGGCTTCCTCCCCGCGAAGGGATGGACGGTCGTGCAGGACGGCAGGCTCGGTGAGAACGGAGCACCGACGGCAATCGCCGCCAACGTCCCGCTCGACTCGGACGACGACCTGCGCGACGCACCGATCGCGACGCTCGAGACGATGCCGTCCCGCGGTGTCCTCATCTCGACGAGCTTCACCGCCCGCGGCGACCCTGCCGCGGACGCGGCGTTCCCAGACCGCAGTCTCCCGCTGCGCATGTCAGCAGCGGAGGCGGTGCCCGCGAGGCTGGATCCCCTCCCGCTCACGCGCAACCTCGCCCGGTACCGGCTCCGCGCCGCGGTCGGGCGCTACAACGTCGACGCGCGCATCTACTTCGGCACCGCGGCACCCTCGCCGGCGCAGCTCTCGGTCGCGCAGAGCCAGCTGAACCGGCTCGTCGTCGGCACCGAGCAGGTCACGCTGGTCGCGCGTCCGACGATCCACAACCGCAACCAGATCATCTCCCTCTTCGGGTCGGTCGACAGCGGCCGAGCGAACGAGGACATCACGATCGAGGGCAAGGAGTGCGGCGAGACGCGGTGGACGGCCGTCGGCGGTGCGCACACGCACGCCGGCGGCGGTTGGACGGCGCAGTACGGGCCGACGATCACGACGACGCTCCGAGCCGTCTGGAAAAGGGCGAGGAGTGCTCCGGTGACGGTGCAGGACCGCGCATGGGTTCAGCTCAGCACGCGACCGCGGTCGGCGAAGGGCTACGGCTTCGAGGTCGCGGTCCGGTCGCAGCTGCAGTTCTGGCGACGCTACGTCGTCGTGCAGCGCTTCGAGCGCCGGCTCGGCCGCTGGACGAACGTCAAGAAGGTCGTTCTGACGGAGACCGGTGCCGCGCCCGGGTCGACGTTTGTCTGGTCGTCCGCGGAGTTCCGGGTCGCCGTCCCGAAGGGGACGGTCATCCGGGTCGAGTTCCCGCTCTCGCAGGCGCGGCCCTGCTATCTCGCCGGCTACAGCAACCAGCTGCGGACTTGAGCGGACCGGCGGCGTTCGACCAGAGCTCCGCGCTCGCGCTGCGCCTCCTCGACAACGTCGAGACGGTCGTGCACGGGAAGCGCGAGGAGGTGAAGCTCGTGCTCGCAGCGCTGCTGGCCGGCGGTCACGTGCTGCTCGAGGACGTGCCCGGAACGGCGAAAACCGTGCTGGCGCGGGCGATCGGAGGCTCGATCGAGGGCGCGACGACCTCGCGGATCCAATGCACCCCCGACCTCCAGCCGACCGACGTGACGGGACTCGCGGTCTACGACCCTCGAGAGCGCGAGTTCGAGTTCCGGCCCGGGCCGATCTTCGCGAACGTCGTGCTCGTCGACGAGATCAACCGAGCAATGCCGAAGACGCAGTCCGCGCTCCTCGAGGCGATGGCCGAGAGCCAGGTCACCGCCGACGGCACGACCCGTCCGCTGCCGGATCCTTTCGTCTTGATCGCGACCGAGAACCCGATCGAGCAGGAGGGGACGTTCCCGCTGCCCGAGGCGCAGCTCGACCGCTTCTTCCTCAAGACCGCGCTCGGCTACCCCGGTGAAGCGGACGAGATTCTGATTCTCGAGGAGCAGGTCGCGCGTCATCCCCTGGCCGGCCTCGAAACGGTGCTGACGCTCGCCGAGGCCGACCAGCTTCGAGCTGCCGCGACGCGCGTCTACGTCGATCCGGTGCTCCGGCGCTGGATCGTTCGGCTCGTCCGCGCAACGCGGACGCTGGCAGGAGTGGACGTCGGCGCCTCCGTCCGCGGCAGCCTCGCGCTCGAGCGCGTCGCCCGGGCGTGGGCTCTCCTCGAGGGGCGGGACTACGTCACCCCGGCCGACGTCGAGCATTTGTTCCTGCCGGTCGTCGTCCACCGCATCGTCTTCACGCCGAGCTTCGTCGCCGAGGCACGCGAGCAGCGGTGGGCCGACGCGATGGAGTCGCTGCGCGAACAGTGCCTCGAGCGAGCGCCGCGTCCGGGCGACGATCTCGACGTGCGCGTCGCCGCCGCGGCGCTGCGCTAGTGCGTCAGCCTCAGCTCATCTTTCCGCTGAAGCCGAAGCGGCGGCTGGTGGGCCTCGCCTACGGCGCGATCCACAGCGCGAGACGAGGAACCGGATCCGACGTTGCAGGCTCGCGGCCCTACCGGCGCGGCGACGACGTCAAGGCGATCGACTGGCCGGCCTCCGCGAAGCTCTCGCGGGCGCGCGGGCTGGACGAGTTCGTCGTTCGCGAGCACTACGCGGACGAGGCGCCGCGGATCGTGGTCCACTGCGACCGCCGGCCCTCGATGTCGCTTTACCCGTCGGGTTGGCCCTGGCTCGAGAAGCCTCGCGCGATCGACGCGATCCTGCGCCTGATCGGCGCCAGCGCACGCGCGGTCCAGGGGTACACGGGATACCTCGACCACGGTTCGGGAGAGCCGCTCTGGCAGCCGCCCCAACGCCGGCCAGCCCTCGCTGAGCTCGAGTCGGATCGACCCTTCCGAGCGCCGCCCGATGCGCTCGAGCGCGGGCTCGAGGAGTTGATCCGGCACCGCCGCGACGTGCCTCCCGGAACGTTCGTCTTTGTCGTCTCGGACTTCCTCGATGCTCTTCCGCGCGCGCTCTGGCTGCGGGTCCTGGCCCGCCGGTGGGACGTCATTCCCGTCGTCCTCCAGGATCCCGTCTGGGAGCAGAGCTTCCCCGACGTCGGCGGGATCGTCGTCCCGTTCGCCGATCCGATGACGGGAAAGACGAGCCATCTCGAGCTCACGCGCGCGGAGACGACGGAACGGCGGCGGCTGCACGAGCAGCGGCGGGCTGACCTGCTGCACACGTTTCGCGGCTTCGATCTGGAACCCGTGCTGGTCGAGACGAGCGAGGCGCGCACCGTCTTCGACGCGTTCCTCCGCTGGGCCGATCGCCGACGTCGCGGTCGGAGCCGTTCGTGGTAGGCCGCGCTCTGCTCGCGTGCCTCGCCGCACTCGTGCTTCCCTCGAGCACGGCGGCGCAGGAGGGACCCTTGCCCGGCGGCCGCGGACTCGTTGCCATCACCTCGCTGTCGCCGAGCACGCACCTGTTCGCCGATCCGGTCGTGGCGCGGTTGGACGTCGTGCTCGATCCGGCTCAGTTCGATCCGGATCGCCTCGACGTCCGCCTGAGCTTCGCGCCCTACGAGCCGGTCGGCAGGGTCGAGCGGACGCGGCGGGTGGTAGGGGATCTCGTCCACCTCCGCTACGAGGCGACGCTCCGCTGCCTCCACCTCGGCTGCATCGCTCCGCGCTTCGAGACAAACCTCGGCACGCAGGAGGAGGGGCGGGCGGAGCGGCATTCGATCACGCTGCCTCCGGTCGCGCTCCGCTACGAGGAGGACGACGGCCGCACGCCCGTGCTGCTGACCAAGCAGTTTCCGGTCGCGGAGGTCGTCTCCCGCATCAACACGGCCCGGCTCCAGGGCCTGGATCCGGACGCTCGCCCCGGCTCGGAGGGCGCGTTCGTTGCCGGTCTCGAGCCGCCCGACCGCACCTATCGCGTCCGGCCGGTCGTGCTCGGCGTGCTCGCGCTCGGCGTTGCGTTCCTGCTCGTGCTTCCCCCGGCCGTCCTCGTCGGTCGCGCGCTCCGGGAGCGCTGGCGCGCCGCGCGCCCGCACCGGCCGCTCTCCCCGCTCGAACGGGCGCTCGTGCTGGTCGACTGGACCGCGCGCCGCGACGATGCCGAGGACCGGCGCAAGGCGCTCGAGGCGCTCGCCGTCGTGCTCGAGGACGACGGCGCGGGCAGCCTTGCGGGCACGACGCGCGCGCTCGCCTGGGCCGAGCCGTCTCCCGCGGGCGAGCAGACCGGCGCCGCCGGCACCGAGGCGCGCCGCAGCCTCGCTGGAAGAGACGATGGCCGTGCTTCCTGAACGGCGCCGGCCGGGGCTTCCCTACGGGGAGCTGGCGGCACTCCGGTGGCCGCTCGTGCGAACGACGGCCTTCCGGCTGCTGCTCGGGCTGGGGCTCGCGGCGGCTCTCGTCGCCGCCCTCGCGATCGCAAGGAGCCGGGACGCGCAGCCCAATCCGCTCCTGCCCGTCGGTACGACCGGCATGATCGTCCTCGACCTGTCCGCGAGCGCCGGCCTGCAGCCGGAGTACGGAGAGCTGCTGCGGCGGATCGTGGCCGCGAATGAGCCGACAGGTGTGATCGTCTTCTCCGACCACGCCTACGAGCTCGTCCCACCCGGGACGCCCGGCAAGGATCTGGCGCCGATGATCCGCTTCTTCTCGGCCGACGGCGTCGCCAACCCCTGGGAGAGCTTCCAGACGGGCACGAATCTCGCCGTTGGTCTCGAGCTGGCGCAGAACGTGCTCGAGCGTGATCGGGTCGAGCGGGGAACGATCCTGCTCGCGAGCGACCTGGAGGTCTTCTCCGACGACGGCTCACGGCTGACGGCCGCGCTCGCGGAGCTGAGAAGCAAAGGGACCGAGCTGAGGATCCTGCCGCTCGGAGCACGCGAAGAGCAGAAGCGCTTCTTCGCGGCCACCGTTGGAGCCGACATCTTCATCGAGCTCGACGAGGGGGCGACGATCGCCGCCGGCCGCGCGGACGGCGCGGTCCAGTTGGCGGAGGAGAACATGCCGTGGCTCTTCGTCGCGCTGGCGATCACGCTTGCTCTTCTCCTCGCCGCCAACGAGCGAGCGTGCGGCCGCCTCCGGCTGCCGACGCCTGCGAGGGCACGGTCGTGAGGCGCGCACGCGCCGTTGGCGCCGCCGCACTCGTGGCGGTCGCCGCCATCCTGGTCGTGTTCGCCGTCGACGTGCTCCGCTGGCACAGCTCGCTCGCCGCCCAGGATGTGCGCTTTCTCGCTTCACCGGGGCAGTCGCGCTTCTCCGAGCCCGACGCGCTCCTTCCGTTCGATGCCGCGGAGACAGCGCTCGCGGCGAGCGACGACCTCGCCTTCCGCCGCCAGCTGCAGGCGTACGCTCGGGTGCGGCCGGGCACGTTCGTCGATGTCCAGCGCGTTCAGACACTCCGCGCCGAGACGCAGGTCGGCCTTGCCAGCCTCAGCCGCACGGATCCGGACGCGGCGCGGCGCTCCCGCGCGGCCAACATGACCGGGGTGCTCGCGCTCGACGAACGCTTGGCTCCGAGCGACCCGGCCGCGCTCGCCGACCTGATCAGGGGTGCGATCGGCTCCTTCCGAAGTGCCGTCGAGCTCGACCCTGGAAACTCGGACGCGAAGCTCAACCTGGAGCAGGCGCTCCGGATCGCGAAGGCGGCGAGCATCAGCGGTGACGCACCCTCGGGCGGCCGCAACCGGGGAGAGCGCGCCGGCCTCGGGCAGGCCGGCAGCGGCTACTGAGCATGTCGCTCTCGTTCCTGACTCCGGTTGCGGCGCTCGCCACACTCGCCGGGCTCCTGCCGCTCGCCGTCCATCTGCGGAGGGAGCGCCGCGCACGGACCGTGCGGGCCGCGCTTCGCCTGCCCGCTCCCGTTCCAGCGTCGGATCGAACGCTGCTCGCGGCGCTCGTGGCCATACCTCTCCTCACCGGACTCGCCGCAGCGCAGCCCGTCCTCGACCGGGCGGAAGCGCGGCAGGAGCGTACCGACGCCGAGATCGTGTTCGTCTTCGACACGAGCCGCTCGATGTACGCGTCTGCCGGAGTGCGGGAGCCCACTCGATTCGATCGCGCCCGGCGGATCGCGAACGAGGTTCGAGCAGCTGTGCCGCAGGTTCGCGCAGGCGTCGCGTCGCTGACCGACCGGACGCTTCCGCACCTCTTTCCAACGGTCGACGGTTCCACGTTCCGGTCGACGCTCGCCCGCTCGATCGCGATCGAGCGCCCGCCGCCGTCGAGCTACGCGCGACTCGCCACGGATCTCAACGCGCTGACCGCCGTCGGGCGGCAAAGCTACTTCTCGCCCGGAACGGCGAAGCGTGTGCTGGTCGTCCTCACCGACGGCGAGAGCGAGAAGGTCAGAGTGGGGCTGCCGGTCGCGCTCCGCAGGGCCGGGATCCGGACGATCCTCGTCCACGTCTGGCGCCCCCGCGAGGCGATCTTCCTGACGGCGCGCGCGGAGCGCGAGTACCGGCCGGACCCGTCGAGCCGCGAGACCGTGAGGCAGTTCGCGGCAGCCGTCGCAGGCGCCGCGTTCTCCGAGGACGAGCTTTCGGCTGCCGTCGAGCGGGCGCGGACGGAGCTCGGCAGCGGGCCGACGCGGCCGCGTGCCCAACGAGACCTGCTCGCGTTGATGCCGTATGCGACGCTCGCGGCGGCGTTCCCGCTGGCTCTCGTCCTGCGCCGCCGCAATCTCTAGAGCAGAGCGCGGATCTCCTCGAGCAGCCGGTCGACGTACGAGATCACCGGCACGGCGGCGTCCTCGAGCGGCGCCGGCTCGTCCTGCCACCCGGCGTCGCCGCCGAAGACGTAGTAGACGTCGTAGATGAACCCTGACGCCCCGAGCTCGCCGAGATCTGCGTCGGCGAAGTACGTCCCCGTGATCCCCTCCGCGTCCCAGTACTGCGTCACACGCGGGTCGTTAAGGATCGACTCGTCGATCGCGCCGCGCTCGTCGGTGACGCGCTGATTGAGCCAGACGGCGTAGACGCGCAGGTCCTGCGATGGCTCCTGGTCGAGGATCTTGTCGCGTACCTCACGGGCACCGGCGAGGCAGGTGCCTCAGGTCGGCGAGAAGAGCAGGATCACGCGCGCCTTGCCCGCGTCCGCCTCGAAGTCGGAGCGGAGTGCGAGCACGTTGTCCAGCTCCGTGACGTCCGCCCGCGGCTGGGCGTTCGACAGCGGCTGCGGGTCGTCGCCGCCGCAGCCGGCCACGGCCAGCAGCACGAGGAGGAGGAGTGCCCTACGCACGCACCCGTGCCGAGGCGCCGTCGAGCGCGTCCAACGTTGCCCGGATCGTCATCCCCTCACCGACGAAGATCGGCGTGTCGCGCTCGGTATAGGCGGACGCCTCGCTCTCGCGCAGGGTCAGCATCAGGTGCATGAAGTCGGACGGCTCGTCGCACTCGAACGCGGTCATGAACTCCTGGTCGTCGATCCCGAACGAGTACGTCGTGTGGTTGTGGATCGTCTCGAACTCGCGCCCGACGCGGATGTGTTCGTCCATCGCGCGCTGCCGGTCGTCGAGCGAGAGCGCGTACCACGGCCGCACCTTCACGAACGGGTAGACGACGAGGTAGGGCGAGCCCTTCGGGACGATCTTCCGGGGGCGGCGGGCCTGCGTGTACGGCGAGGCCTTCGTCGTCGCGAGGTAGTTGTACGGCGTCTCGAGCCAGCCGGCGAGCGGCGTCCCGTTCAAAGCCGCGCCGAGCTCGCCGAGGTCGGCGTAGCGCTCGGTGATCTTCCAGAGGAAGAAGTCGACGTCGGGGCGGACGCCTGCGGTCGAGTAGGCGCGCAGGTGCTCGAAGCGGTCGCTCCAGCTCTCGACCACCTCGGCGAACGCGTCCTTCGTCGCGGCCCGCTCCTCGAGCGGGAGCCGCCGCCACGCCGGGTCGGCTTTGAAGAAGGTGTAGGCGACGTACTGGCCGGTCTGGGGGTCGCTGCTCACGGGCACATCGTACGTTCCAGGGCGTCGCGCACCGGCTCCAGGCTGGACTTCGCGGTGCCGTCGACGTAGTAGACGCCGGACTGGAATCCGGTCAACGCCGGCTCGTCGTGGGAGTGGAAGAGCAGCAGGCCTGCGATGTTCTCCTGGCAGGCGGCGAGCTCGATCGCGCGGCGGTAGAAGTCGGCCTGCGTCTGCTCGTCGACCGGCGCTCCCGGCTCCTCGCCTTCGTAGAGCGACGCCTTCGCGGCCGGGACCCGCGTCTCGACGCCGAGCTCGCTGTAGAGCACGGGCAGGCCGGGGCCGAACGCCTCGTCGAGGAGAGGCCGCAGCTTCTCCTCGTAGTCGGCCATCAGGATCGACTTCGACTTGGGATCGGTAGGCCGGTCGGGCGGGACGCTCGAGCTCGCGGGATAGGGGTGGTACGCGAAGCCGTCGAGCGGCGGCTTCGTCAGCCCGCTGGCACGGTAGGCGGCGCCGAGGTCGCGGATGAACGTCGTCGGGGAGTGGGTGTCGCGGCCGGTTCCGGGCCGGTCGACCCCGCGGGGGGCGAGCGCGCCGCCCCAGACGCGCATTTCCGGGTCGGCCTGCTTGACGGCGTCGTAGACCTCGATCAGGAGCGCCAGGTAGGCCGGAGCGGCGACGTTGGCGCCGGCGGCGTCGAACTGCGGCAGCCAGAAACGGTTCAGGTTCGGCTCGTTGCCGACGATCACGTCCCGGATCTCGGGCGTGTCGCGCATGATCGCCGTCACGTAGTCGGCGAACTGCTGCCGGGCCTCAGGTGTCAGCGGCGTCGTCGCGGAGCCGGGGTGGTAGACACCGAGGAAGACGCGCGTGTCGCCGGCGCGCTCGATGACGCTGCGGAGGACGGCGATCTCCTCCTCGGCGGGTGCCGACAGTCCGGGCTGCCAGAGGCTCGTGATCCCGACCGCCCCGAAGCCGGCGTCCTGCAGCTGCTCGAGGGCCGGGCCCTCGTGCCGGACCGCGTCGTCTACTGCTCCAACCAGAAGCGCGGTGCCATCCGAGCCGTCGCCTCCGCAGCCGGCAAGTAGCGCGGCGGCGAGGAGACACGCACCACGAAGGGCGTGCTGACCCGCTCGACGGGGCGCCCCGGCAGCGCCGCGTCGACGAACGAGACGGAGAGCTGGTACCAGCCGGGCGTGGTCGCCGCCGGCTTGAGCACCGTCCGGACGCGCCGGCCGGCCGCGGCACGGCCGTTCGTCGTCGCCACCGCCGTCCGGCGCGGCAGGCGCAGGAGGCGGGCTCGGTAGGTACACGCGCGCTCGCATCGGAGCGAGATCGTACGTCGGCCGGTGGTGAAAGCGGCCGACACCTTGGCGGTGACGGGGCAGGCCCCGAGCGAGCCCGTTCCGGCCGACTCCATCGCCCGCCGCACCGGCTCGAGCGACGTCTTCGGCGTCCCGTCCGCATAGACGAGCCCCGACTGCCAGCCCGGCCGCCCGACCTCGTCGTGCGTGTGGAAGAGCAGCATCCCGGCGACGTTCGACTGGCAGTAGGCGAGCTGAATCGCACGCCGGTACGCGGCCGCCTGCGCCGTCTCGGAGATCGGACGCGTCGTCGCGGGCTCGAAGCCGCCGTAGAGCTCGCGCTTCTCCGCCGGGATCGCCGACTCGATCCCGAACTCGTCGTAGAGGATCGGCATGCCCCTGCCGACCTGCGCCGTGCCGTCGAAGGCCCTGCCGAGGAGCCGCACGAGCACGTCCTGGTCGATCAGCCCGAGATGATCCGGATCGGCCGGCAGCGCATCGACGGCGACGCTCGAGTTGAGCGGGTAGGGATGGAAGGAGAAGCCGTCCATGACCGGCAGCGCCCGGCCGCTCTTGCGGTACGCCTGGCCGAGCTCGCGCAGGAAGCGAGTGGGGGAGATCGTGTCGCGCCCGGTGTTCGGCCGGTCGACGCCACGCGGCGCCAGGGCGCCGCCCCAGATGCGGACGTCGGGAGCCGCAGCCTTGAGGGCGTCGTAGCTGGCGGCGAGGAGACGGAGGTAGGCAGGGGCGGAGGCGCTCCGCCCGCGCAGATCGAACTGCGGCAGCCAGAAGCGGTTCAGGTTCGGCTCGTTGCCGACGATCACGTCGCGGAAGGCCGGGTTGTCGCGCACGATCGCAGCCGCATAGCTGGCGAACTGCTTGCGGGCGGTGAGGGTCAGCGGCGTCGTCCGCGAGCCCTCGTTGTAGACCGACACGTACACGCGGACGCCGTGCACCGCCGCCGCCAGGCCGACGTTGGCCAGGACCATCGCCTCGTGCGGGGTCGGCTCCGAGAGCCCGGGAGTCCAGAAGCTCGTCACCCGGACGGCCTTGAAGCCGGCGAGTCGCAGCAGCCCCATCTCGAGCTCGGACTCGGCTGCCATCGCACTGCGAACGCGGTCCTCCGCCGCACCGAAGACGACCGACGACCCGCCCCCGTGCGCCGCCGCAGGGAGCACGAGTGCCGCCGCAAATGCTGCCAAGACCCGCTTCACGCCCTGGCTAAGGTAGCCGAGGTGCCAGACGTCGAGGACAAGCTGAAGTCGCTCCCGGCCCGTCCGGGCGTTTATCTGTTCCGGGACGAGCGCGGCGACGTGCTCTACATCGGCAAAGCGAAGTCGCTGCGGCCGCGCGTGCGCTCGTACTTTCAGGAGGGACGCGGCGACAACCGCGCCTCGATCCCGCGGCTCGTGCCGCGGATCGCCGACCTCGAGGTGATTGTCACCGGCAGCGAGGTCGAGGCGCTCCACCTCGAGCAAAACCTGGTCAAGCGGCACCGACCGCCGTTCAACGTCCGCCTCCGCGACGACAAGTCGTTCCCGTACATCGCCGTCACGATCGAGGACGAGTACCCGCGGGTGATGTTCACGCGCGAGCGCCATCGTCGCGGCGTCCTCTACTTCGGCCCGTACGCGAACGCGAAGAAGGTGCGGGAGACGCTCGACGTGCTCAACCGCGTCTTCCAGTTCCGGCCGTGCGAGGGCCCGAAGCCGGGCCGCCACTCGGGAATCCCGTGCCTCGACTTCCACATCGAGCGCTGCCACGCGCCGTGCGTCGACTACATCTCGAAGGGTGCCTACCGGGAGATCGTCGAGGGCGTGATCAACTTCCTCTCCGGCGACACGAAGACGATCGTGCGCGAGCTGCAGCGGCAGATGCGGGACGCCGCCGCCGACGAGCGCTTCGAGGACGCGGCGCGCTACCGCAACCGGCTCTTCGCGATCGAGAACCTGGCCGAGCGGCAGGGCGCGGACCGGCGCGAGACCGGCTCGATCGACGTGCTCGGCGTCGCCGCCGAGGGCGACCGTGCCGCGGTGCAGGTGTTCCCGCTCCGCGGCGGCAAGATGATCGACCGGCACGGCTTCCACCTCGAGAACGTCGAGGGCCAAGACGTCACGACCGTGCTCGAGGCGTTCGCGCTCGAGTACTACGGCAATGCTCCCTCGATCCCGCCGCAGATCGTGGTGCCGCCGGACGCGACCGGGCTCGAGGCGCTGCAGGAGTTCCTCTCGGAGCTGCGCGGCTCGCGCGTCGACGTGCGCGTCCCCGCGCGCGGCGAGAAGCGGCGGCTGGCCGAGCTGGCCGGCCAGAACGCGCGGCTCGCGCTCGACTCGGAGCTGCTCGTCTCCGAGCAGAAGCAGCTGCGGCGCGTGCACGCGCTCGAGGAGCTGCGCGAGGCGCTCAATCTCGAGAGCCTGCCGCTGCGGATCGAGTGCTTCGACATCTCGAACATCCAGGGGCAGGAGATCGTCGGCTCGATGGTCGTCTTCCAGGACGGGATCGCGAAGAAGGCGCACTACCGCAAGTTCGGCGTGCGCGGGCTCGACGGGCAGGACGACTTCGCCGCGATGGCCGAGGTCGTCTCGCGCCGCTTCGCCCGCCTGCGCACGGGCACGGAGGCCGAGTACGACGCGGGCTTCGCAACGGCGCCGAACCTCGTCGTCATCGACGGCGGCAAGGGGCAGCTCTCTGCGGCGCTGGCGGCGATGCAGGCGTACGAGCTGCCGCGCGTGGCGGTGATCTCGCTGGCGAAGCGGGTCGAGGAGGTGTTCGTTCCGCAGCAATCCGACCCGATCCTGCTCGACCCCTACAGCGCTGGCTTGCAATTGCTCCAACGTGTTCGGGACGAGGCGCACCGCTTCGCGCTCGGCTTCCACCGCCAGCGGCGCTCGGCGCGGGCGCGCGAATCGCTCTTCGACACGCTCGAGGGCGTCGGGCCGGCGCGGCGGCGCGCGCTGCTGCAGCACTTCGGCTCGACGGAGGGCGTGATCGCGGCGAGCCAGGAGGAGCTCGAAGGCGTCCCCGGCGTGCCGGCGAAGACCGCGCGCGCGATCTACGCCCAGCTGCACAGGACCGGCAGCCCGGGCTAGCCGTCCGGTCGCTCCGGGCTCGACGCGTCCGTGGGCTCGACCGTGACGCCGGCCGAGAACAACCGCGGTTGCCAGGGACAGTCCCTGACAACTCAGGTTGTCGCTACGAATCGCGCTCTGCCGAGCCGAGAGTCCAAGCGGAAGGCTTTGAGCTTTACGTGTCCGGGGCCGCGCGCTTGCCCGTTAGCGAGCGCCAGTCCGTGTGGCCGAGCGTGAGGAAGAGTGCGGTGAAGCCGATGATCACGTTGGTCGTGATCAGCGTCAGCTTCATCCCGACGCTGAACGCGAGCAGGGTCGCGCGGCCGATCCCGGTGCCGTTGAAGACGTAGACGATGAACGCCTGCTCGGTGCCGATCCCGCCGGGGCTGATCGGGACGAGCGTCGCGAGGCTCTGTGTCACCTGGACGAGCAGGACGTTCCGGATCGACTGCTCGATCCCGAACGCGTCGAGAAAGAACCAGATCGCGACGAAGCGGAGCAGCCAGTCGCCGGCTTGCCAGAGCGCCACCTCACGCAGGTAACGCGTCCGGTCACTCAGCACCGCGAAGCCCTGGCGGACGCGCAGCTTGAACTCGGCGATCCGGAAGCGGATCCAAAAGAAGCCGAACACGCCGAAGATCGCGAGCGCGACGAGCAGCACGAACGAGAACTCGGGATGCGCGGCGAAGAAGCCGAAGTCGAAGCCGGGGAGGCTGCCGAGCGCGCCGATCGCGGGGAGGACGCCGAGCGTGAGCGCGTAGGCGAAGATCAGCA
Source organism: Gaiellaceae bacterium (assembly GCA_035556515.1). GTDB lineage: Bacteria > Actinomycetota > Thermoleophilia > Gaiellales > Gaiellaceae > Gaiellasilicea. Next base: position 1,395 of record DATMEO010000089.1, on the reverse strand, counting down.
ACGCCATGCCCATGTCGAAGAACGAGAGCACGAGCATCGTCGAGGCGAGTGTCGTGTAGCTCGAGCCCGGCACGGCGCGATGGGTCAGGTAGAGGCGGACGGCATCGCCCGCGCGGGCCGGCACGATCGCGTTGACGCCGACGCCCGCCAGGTACGCGGCGTAGATCGGCCGCCAGGGCACCGGCTCGTCCGGATACGCCGCGGCGATCGTGTTCCGCCACGCGCGGCTCGTGCACATCGTCTTCAGGATGTGCGTGACGATCGCGAGCGCGAGCGCCGTGAACTCGACCGCGGCGAGCTGCTCGAAGAAGACCCGGATCGCGTGAAGGACTTCTCCCACGCGATCACGTTAACCCGCTACGGCCGGTCCGCTCCGTCCGAGCCCATAAACGGGTAGCGGTAATCGGTCGGCGGCACGAAGGTCTCCTTGATCGTGCGCGGGCTGACCCAGCGGATCAGGTTCCACATCGAGCCGGCCTTGTCGTTCGTGCCCGACGCGCGCGAGCCGCCGAACGGCTGCTGGCCGACGACGGCGCCGGTCGGCTTGTCGTTGACGTAGAAGTTGCCGGCGGCGTAGCGCAGCTTCTGGTGCGCCTCCTCGACGGCGAAGCGGTCGTCGGCGAAGACGGCGCCCGTGAGGCCGTACGGCGCGCCCTGGTCGACGAGCTCGAGCGTGTCGCTCCAGCGCTTGTCGTCGTAGACGTACGTGGTGACGACAGGGCCGAAGAGCTCCTCGTTCATCGTCCGGTAGCCAGGGTCCTCGGTCTGGATCACGGTCGGCGAGACGAAATAGCCCTCGCTGTCGTCGTAGTCGCCGCCGGCGACGATCTCCGCCTTGCCGGAGGCGCGCGCCTCGTCGATCGCGTCCTTCTGCGTCTTGAACGAGCCGCCGTCGATGACGGCGCCCATGAAGTTGGAGAAGTCGGAGACGTCGCCCATCCGCAGCTCGGCGACCTGAGCCTCGAGCCGCTCGCGCAGCTCCGGCCACATGCTCTTGGGCGCGTAGACGCGCGACGCGGCCGAGCACTTCTGGCCCTGGTACTCGAACGAGCCGCGCACGATCGCGGTCGCGACCTCGGCGACGTCAGCGCTCGGGTGGGCGACGATGAAGTCCTTGCCGCCCGTCTCGCCGACGATACGCGGGTAGTTGCGGTAGCTCGCGATGTTGTCGCCGACCGTCTTCCACATCGACTGGAAGACCGGCGTCGAGCCGGTGAAGTGGATCCCGGCGAGCTCCGGGCTGGCGAGCGCGGCGTCGCCGATCGTGGCGCCGGAGCCGTAGACGATGTTGATGACGCCGTCCGGCAGCCCCGCCTCGCGCAGGATCTGCAGCGTGTAGTGGGCCGAGAGCGCGGCCGTCGATGCCGGCTTCCAGATGACGGTGTTGCCCATCAG
>DATMEO010000088.1:0-16967 GCA_035556515.1 Gaiellaceae bacterium | reverse complement strand
TGTTCAACCGCTTCACCATCGCCGGGACGCTGTTGGCGGGGTAGAGGCTCTGGTCGGGATAGACGTCGCCGGCGAGGTTGCCGTCCGCGGCGACCTGCCAGCCGGAGAGGTAGATCGCCTTCAGCCCCGCCTTCGCCATCTGCACCGCCTGACCGCCGGTGAGAGCGCCGAGTGCCGCGAGGTAGTCCTCCTCCGCGAGCAGCCGCCAGAGCTTCTCGGCGCCGTGGCGCGCGAGCGTGTGCTCGATCCGCAGCGAGCCGCGCAGCCGGATCACGTCCTCGGGCGTGTAGTCGCGGTCGATTCCGTTCCAGCGGTCTGCCTCGGCCCATTCGCGGCCGAGATCGATGGCGTCCCTCGCAGCAGTGGCGTTCATGTCGGCGTTCCCTCCGGTCGTGAGCACGGTTTCTGCTCTCACCGTGCCCGCAGCGTAGGTATACGACAAATTGAACCTTTCGATCCATCCGATAAACCACGCTAATATCGGGCGGTGCTGCTCGCCCAGATCGAGGCGTTCCTGACCGTCGCCGAGCGCCGGTCCGTGTCCGCCGCGGCTGCCGTCCTCTACGTGACGCAGCCGGCCCTGACGACGCGGATCAAGAAGCTCGAACGGGAGCTCGGGATCGAGCTCTTCGTCCGCACCGCCCGCGGCATGCGCCTGACCGCGGAGGGGCGCGCCTTCCGTCCGCACGCCCAACGCGCGCTGCAGTCGCTCGCGAGCGGACGCGAGCTGCTGCGCGAGCTGCGCGAGGGCGGGGTGGGGGAGCTGATCGTGGGCGCCGCGCCTGCGATCTCGACCTATGTGCTCCCGCTCGTCCTCCGCCGCTTCCAGGCGAGCTTCCCGAACGTCCACCTGATCGTCCGCACCGGCCACTCCGAGGAGGTGCTCGAGCTCGTCCTGCGCGAGCAGGTGCAGATCGGGCTCGTGCGCGAGCTGCCCCACCCGGCCGTTGTCAGCTCGCCGCTGTACGAGGACGAGATCGTGCTCGTCGTCCACCCCGGCCACCGCTTCGCCGACGAGTCGTCGATCGTCGTGCACGAGCTCGGCGCCGAGCGGCTGATTCTCTTCGACCGGACGTCGAGCTACTTCATCCTCACCAGCGCCTTCTTCCGCGAGGCGGGCGTCGTGCCGCGCGGCGTCATGGAGCTCGACAACGTCGACGCGACGAAGAAGATGGTCGAGCACGGCCTCGGGATCGCGTTTCTGCCCTACACGGCTGTGCGCGAGGAGCTCGCCTCGGGGGCGCTGCGGGAGGTGGCGATCGAGGGGTACGAGCCGGTGCGGCGGCCGATCGTGGCGCTGCGGCGGCGCGATGCGGTCGTCCCGGAAGACCTCGTCGAGGGCCTGCTCGCGGCCGTCAGCCGCGACGAGCTCGAGCGCTGAAAAAGCTTGTGTCTGATAGACACAAGCTTTCGCCCAACCGCATGGTTGCACGCGATGAGGGGTGCTTGTGACTGATAGACACAAGCTTCTCCTCGAGCGCGAGCACCTTCACGAGCCCGAGCAGGCCGTGGTTCCAGCCGCGCCATGATCGCGCGGCCGATGCCGCTTCCTGCGCCGGTGACGAGAATTCTGCGTGGCACCTCCGGAGAGGTTGGGTCAGGCAGCTTCGCCGGGAGGCGTCAGGACGAGGATGTAGCTGCCGTCCGGCGAGGGCTGCACCTGCGCCGCGTACGTCCGTGGCTGGGTCAGCCGCAGGATCTGCCCTTCCTCGAGCGAGTTCAGCGCTCCGACCTGGGGCTTTCCCGTCGGGAGGAGGGAGTTGATCGGCCGGTCGAGCTCGTCGGCGACGTCGCTTCGCCGCAGGAAGACGGTGCCGTTGCTCTCGCCCTTCGGCGTCGGCGGCATGAAGACGACCACCGACTCGACGTCGTCGACGTACTTGAGTGTGTAGAGCGAGAGCTCGAGTGCCTGGCGACGCAGCAGCGTGAACCGTTCGGCCGAAAGTGACGCGAGCTCGCACTGCTCCTTGGACGTCGCGCCGCAGAGCCCGAACGAGACGACCTGGCCACCGTCGTAGCGAGCGATGTCGTCCTCCTCCGCGAGTCCCTTCGACGTGTCCGGGCGGACGAAAACCGCGCGCACGGGCACGTCGCCCTGCGCCGTCGGCACCGCCAGTGAGCTGACGAGGCTGACGGTCAGCTGCGAGCCGTTCTCGGCCCGGTACGACTTCGGAATCCGATCGGCGATCTGGCGTACCTTCGCGAGCTTGCTCCCCGTCGGCTGCCAGGCCGACCAGGCGGGCGCCTCGGGCTCGTCCGAGCCGCCGGCGAGGACGATGAACGAGCCGACGCCCGCACCGACCACGGCGGCGAGCATGACGTAGATGAGTCCGAAGCGGAAGCGGTAGGAGCTCCGTCTCGCCCGTTCGCGGCGATCGGGGACGAGCGGCAGCTCGCGCTGGGCCGGGCCGGGTTGAGCCGGCGCTGCGCCGGGAGTCACATCGTCGGCCATGCGTCCTCGTTCGCGTAGTCGAGCTCCGGCATCTTCAGCTTGGCGCCGTCGAGGATCTCGACCAGCTCGTCGCCGAAGACCTCGCGGCGCGCGACGAGCTCGTCGGCGATCCGCTCGACCGCGTCCTTGTTGTGCACGACGAGGTTGTAGGCCGAGACGTAGGCCTGCCCGAGGATCTGGGCCGCGAGCGCGCGCTTGTCACGGTCCGAGAGCACGCCGGCGATCGGGTTCTCGGTGAAGGGGCCGCCGCCCGTCGTTCGGTTCATGATCTGCAATCCGATCGACTCGAAGCGCCGCAGCACCCGGGCGCGCGCGTCCTCCTGGCTCTCGTCGTCGAGCGGCGTCACCGTGAACGGCTCCGGGCCCATCGCCGACGCGCCCACCATCCAGGCGGCCTGCGCCGTCGCCGACTGGACGTCGCCGCCGACGCCGTTCGAGTTCTCGCCGTAGAAGACGCGCTCCGCCGCCATCGCACCGAGCGCCCAGACGAGCCGCGCCATCTCGTCGCTGCGGAAGCGGCTGAAGCGCTCCTCCTTCTCGAGCGCCTGATGGTGGCCGAGCGAGCCCCCGCGCATCCGGATCGAGAGCCGCGTCGACTCGGCGCCCTGCATGAAGACGTGTCCGGCCGCAGCGTGGCCTGCCTCGTGGATTGCGACGGCCTTCGTCTCGGAGGCGATGTACTCAATCCCGATCGCGGTTCCGGACTCGATCGTCGTCATCGCCTCGACGAGGTCGCTCCAGGAGAAGCGGTCGCGTCCGTCGTGGTGCGCGAGCGTCAGCGCCATCGAGCAGACCTGGTCGATCATCGCCGGCGAGTACCCGTTCGTGATCCGGGCGATCTCGTCGCGCCGCTTCGGCGTGTCGAGGTCGGGATCGTGCGCGACCCTCGTGATGTAGAGGTCGAAGACGTCGAGCCGGTCCTGCTTCGTCGGCGTCCGGAACCAGACGTGACGGCCCATCCGGCCGGGACGGATCAGCGCCGGATCGAGCCGGTCGAGCGGGACGTTCGTGGCGCCGATGAAGTAGATCTGGTCGCCGCGCGGGCCCGGCGGCGCCAGTCGCAGCGGGATCTTGCCGAGTCGGCGCGGGACGATGTAGGTGGCGTCGAGGAAGGTGTTGAAGCGGCTCGTCAGCACCCGCTTCGTGAACGGCGGGTTGTCGATCCCGTCCATGACGACGAGCAACTGGTTCAGCGCCAGCTGGCCCATCCCGCCCATGCCGGGGAAGGTGAAGTTGAGCAGGCTCGAGAGCCGGGTGTGCAGCCCCGACGGAGCGGGCCGGTCCGGCGCCCGGTGCTCGAACATCCGCTCGCGCCAGCGGCGCGTCTCCAGGATCAGGTCGCCGCTCGGGTTCAGCGCTCCGTGCGGGCCGAAGAAGAGGTGGTCGCTGATGTCGGTCGGCGCGAAGCCCCCTGCCGGCGCGCCGCCCCCGAGCGCCTGCCGGCGCATCCCGACGGCGTCGATCTCGTCGATGAAGACGATGCACTGGCCGCCCCATTTCCGGGCGAGCCGCTTCGCCTTCCAGGCGAGGAAGCGGACGATGATCGCGTCGATCCCGATGAACGTCTGCGCGAAGCCGGAGCCGGGAATCGAGACGAAGGGTGAGTTGAAGCCCGTCGCGATCGCCTTCGCAAGCATCGTCTTGCCCGTGCCGGGTGCGCCGACGAAGAGCAGGCCCCGCTCCCGCTTGCCGCCGGCGCGCTCGAACGCCTCGCCCGACTGCCAGAGCGTGACGACGCGCCGGACTTCCTCCTTCGCTTCGACCTGGCCGCGGACGTCCGCCAGCTTCACGCCCCACTGCGCGTCGCCTGGCTCGAAGCCGCGGATCTGCGAGATGCCCATGATCAGCATCGGGCCCATGAAGATCGCGAAGTTGGCGATGAAGAGGAAGAAGACGAAGACGACCTGGACCCAGAGCGCCGGCGTCGTGATGATCTCGCCGATCTTCTCGAAGATGAAGCCGAAGTTGCCCCACCAGGTGCCCTCGCCGCGCGCGAGCCAGATGGTCGTGTTGAGGACGACGATGATGATCGCGAGCCGCAGCTTCTTCCGCCAGTACCAGGCGCGCCGCCGCCCCATCACGTCCTCGTCGCGCAACTGCTGGCTGTCGGCGCCGAACAGGCTCGGCCAGGGGATCAGGCGGCGGAAGAGCAGGTCGGAGAAGCCGCGGAAGACGATCACCACGCCGAGCGTCGCCAGCAGGGCCCAGTGCCACGCCCAGCCGTTGTACTCCTTGAACCAGACGAAGAGGGCGGGGCTCGTCAGAACCGCGACGATCGTGGCTGCGCGGGTGAGGGTGCGCCACTGGTCGGCGAGCTCGGTCGACGGGGCCTGGTCGCGTGCGATCGGCGTCGGGCCGATCGTCGGTTCCGCGGTCGCCATGACTGATTAGACCCAATCGAATGCGGATGGTTGTTAGCGGCAGATTAAGCGATCGTTGCTACAACCCCGCCCGTGCCGGACTCGGACATCGCCCGCCGTTACCACGATCCGCGCTACCGCGCGATCCTCGCCGACCTCGTGGTCGGGCTGGCACTTCTTGTCGTCGTCGCGCTGACGCCGGCTGGCCAGGCGCTCTCGGGCGTCGTCGACCGCTTGCCGGAGGCGCTCGGCGCGCTCCTGCTCGGCGCGCTCCTGGTCGTCCTCTCGGCGCTCGTGCGGCTGCCGCTCTCGATCTGGCTCGGGCTCACGCACGAGCGCGCGTTCGGCTTCTCGCGCCAGTCGGGGAGGGAGTACGTGCTCGACCGCGTGAAGGCGGTCGGGATCGGCGCGGCTCTGACCGGCGCCGGCATGGCCGCGCTCGTCGGCGCGGCCGTCCTCTTCCCGTCGTCGTGGCCGGTCGTCGCTGCGGTCGGGGCGGCCCTGGTCGTCCTGCTGCTCAGCTTCGTCGCGCCTGTCGTGCTCGAGCCCGTCTTCAACAAGTTCCGGCCGCTCGAGGACTCGGAGCTGCGCACCGCGGTCATGCGCCTCGCCGCCGACGCGGGGGTGCCGGTGCGCGAGGTGCTCGTCGCCGACGCGAGCAAGCGGACGACGAAGCTGAACGCCTACGTCTCGGGGCTCGGGGCAACGCGGCGTGTCGTCCTCTACGACACGCTCGTCGAGACGGCGACCACGCCCGAGGTGCTGACGGTGGTCGCACACGAGCTCGGGCACCGCCGCTACCGCCACGTCGCGCTCGGCACGGCGATCGCGATGGTGGGATCGGCCGGCTTCGTGCTCGTCCTGTGGGCGCTGCTCCAGGACGACGGCGTCAAGGACGCGATCGACGCGACCGGTGCCGGTGACGCGCGCGTCGCGCCGTTCGTCCTGCTCCTCGGCTCGCTGCTCGGGCTCCTGCTCGCGCCGCCGCAGGCAGCGCTGTCGCGCAGCTGGGAGTACGCATGCGACCGCTTCGCCGTCGAGCAGACCGGCGACCTGAGCGCGTTCGAGTCGGCGTTCGGCCGCCTCTCCGAGGCGAACCTGGCCGACCCGGAGCCGCCGCGGCTCGCCTATCTCTGGCTCTTCTCGCACCCGACCGTGCCGGAGCGGCTGGAAGCGGCGCGACGCGCGGCGGGGTCGATTACCGTGCCCGCATGACCAAAGCCACATTGCACACCAGCGAAGGACCGATCGAGGTCGAGCTCTTCCCGGACGAGGCGCCGAAGACGGTGGAGAACTTCACCAAGCTCGCCGGCGAGGGGTTCTACGACGGGCTGATCTTCCACCGCGTCATCCCCGACTTCATGATCCAGGGCGGCTGTCCCGAGGGCAGCGGCACGGGCGGGCCCGGCTACCAGTTCGAGGACGAGTTCAACGCGCATAAGGTCGAGCGCGGCGCGCTTGCGATGGCGAACTCGGGCCCGAACACGAACGGGAGCCAGTTCTTCATCGTCACGACCGAGGCGGCGCCGTGGCTCGACGGCAAGCACACCGTCTTCGGGAAGGTGTCGAGCGGCCAGGACGTCGCCGACACGATCTCGAAGGTCGACCGCGACGGCCGCGACAAGCCCAAGACGCCGGTCACGATCGATCGCGTCGAGCTGACTTAGTTGCTGTCAGCAACTAAGTCTCCTCGCACCGCAGACGCGCTGGAACGAGCTGACGTAGTTGCTGTCAGCAACTAAGTCTCGTCGTCCTCCGCCGCGGTGCCGGGCTCGAGCACGGCGCGCTCGTCCGGGGCATGGCGGAGGACGTCGGCCACGTAGGCCTCGACGGCGGGCATCAGGCCGATGTCCTCGTCCTGCTCCTGGGAGAGGAACCAGCGGTGCTCGAGCGCCTCGTGGAAGACCTCGGCCGCATCGCGCTTGCCCCAGAGATCGGTGGGGATCGCGGCGACGGCGGGCTCGAACACCTCGGAGAGCCAGCGGTGCACCGCAACCGTCTCGGGCACAGGCCGGCCCTCCTTGCGGTCGAGCTCGGCGCGATAGCGGGCGAGGTCGTTGAGGAGGCGGCGTGCCTGGTTCTCCTGCGCGTTCAGCCCGGTGAGCGCGTGCAGCCGCCGCCGGTGATGGCCCGGCTCGACGACGCGGGGGTTGAGTCGCAGCCGGTAGCCGTCGTCGCTCGCGACGAGCTCGAGCTCGTCGACGTCGAAGCCGAGCTCGTTCAGCCGGTGCAGTCGCTCGTCGATCTTGTAGCGCGTGTCGTCGGCGAAGAGCTCGTCGCGCATCAGCTCGTCCCAGAGCGACTCGTAGCGCGCGACCAGCTCGCCGGCCGTCTCCTCGGGCTTCAGCTCGCCGTCGCGGTCGAGCTCCGCCTCGACGTCCGCGAGCTCGCCGGCCACGTTCTCCTCTGCGATCACGAGGTCGTGGTTCCGCTGCCCGTCCGAGAGGCGTGGGTGCAGCTCGCCCGTCTCGGCATCGACGAGATAGGCCGCGAGCGCGCCCGCGTCGCGGCGGAAGAGCGTGTTCGAAAGCGAGCAGTCGCCCCAGAAGAAGCCGCCGAGGTGGAGGCGGACGAGGAGCTCCGCGCCTGCGTCGAGCAGCCGCCGGCGCAGGTCGGGGACGCTGCCGCGCGCGAAGAGGGTCCGGAATGGAAGCGAGTAGTCGAGGTGACGCGTGATCAGGATCGCGTCGAGGTCGACGCCGCGCTCGGAGACGACGCCGACGGCTTCGACCACCGGCATCTCGTCGGCCGCGAGCGCGCGGAGCAGCCGGTACTCGCGCTGGGCGAGCTCGACGGGCAGCTCCTTGAGTGCATACAGCTTCGGCCCGAGCGTTCCGTCGTACTCGACGAAGCGAACGACGTGGCGGTGGATCCCGCGCACGACCTCGACGAGACGCTCCGACTTCCACTCCGCCAGCGGCTCCTCCCAGGGCAGGTCGAGGAAGTCCGGGTGGCCGGTGCGAGCGATCAGCTGCAGGCGTGCCGGGCTCACTCGTGGTCGATGGTCGCGTCCACGTAGGCAGCGACGCCGCCCGGGCTGCGAAGGATCTCGTTGCCCTGCAGCTCGGCCTCGGCGCCGTAGTGCGCCTGGATCGCGACGCCCAGGCGCGTGCGGTCGCCGGACTCGTGGTCGGGCTCGACGTCCGAGACCGCGTTGTCCTCGATCTCGCAGTGGGAGAAGTCGCCGCAGAAAATCCCGACACCAAGCGCGCCGTCGACCTCGTTGTCCTCGATCGACCCCATCGACATCTCGGTCATCGTGATCGCGCGCAGCTCCGTGTTACTGACGTGGTTGTCGCGGATCATCACCTTCGCAAAGTGAGTCACGATCCCTTCGAGCCCGCCCACGACCGTGCAGCGCTCGACGAGGCTCGGCTTCAGGTCGAAGCCGAACGAGATGTCGATTCCCTGCGTGAAGGCGGCGGGAAGCGAGCGGATCATGCAGTCGCGGATCTCGACCTGGCCGCGGCGCACGTTGATCCCGTCGAGCTCCGCGCCCTCGACGACGACGTCCTCGAGTTCGACGCTCTCGGCTCCGTCCACCTCGATTCCGTACTCACCGCCGCGAACGGTGAGGTCGCGGACGGTGACGTCGTCAGCCGTGATCAGGATGCCGCCGCGGATCACCGTCCCCGGCCGCCCGATCACCGTCTGGGCATGGTCGAGGACGAGCGGGCCCTGATGGACACCGGCTGCGAGCCGGACGGTCGGCGGCTCGACCGCCCAGGCCGTGCCGACGATCACGAGCAGCGCCGCCGGTGCCGTGGCCGAGATGACGCGGCCGGTGCGCCCGAGCTCACCGCCGTCCTCCGGCCACGTCAGCCGCAGGAGCGGCAGGCCCGCATGCGCGAGCACCTGCAGGACGAGCCACGAGCCGGCGAAGAGGGCGACCGCCGGCCAGAGCGGCGCGTTCAGCTCGAGCGCGCGCGCCGCGGCCATCGTCAGGCCGAGCTCGAGCAGGCCCAGCGGCAGCGCCGCCCACCCGGGTTGATACGGAAGCAGGCGGTGGTAGAGCGCGACATCGAGGGCGAGGCCGATCGCCAGCATCACCCCGACGAGCTCGAGCGGCCACCAGACGTGGAGGATCGGCGAGAGCGCCGCCGCGACGAGGAACGGCGCCAGCGCTGCTGCGAGCCGTGTTTCGAGACGCCCTCTCAGCGTGTAGGACACATCGTCACCCGTCTCGCGAAGCGCCGGGCCGCGTACTTCATCCCGACGAGCGTGTCCGCCGCCGGGTACGCCCACTGGGCGGGGGTGCCGGCGAGTGAGAGCGTCCGTTTCCGGTCGGTCAGCGCGGGAACGGTGGAGTCGTCCGCGAGGACGATCCAGCCCTCCTCGGTCTCGAGCCCGTGCTCGGCGACGAGCCGGGCCAAGAGCCGATCGTGCTCGAACCCTCGCCGGAACCCGGTTGCGCAGATCACCTGGTCCATCCCGTTCAGCTCCGGCTCGATCCGGAAACGGCCCTCGCGCGCAGCCGCCGCGAGCGGCGCGTCCCAGGTGCGGCCCGGCGGATAGGACGGCTCGCCGAAGCGGCGCAGCAACGCCGCCCGCACGCCGCGGTCGGTTGCGTGGAAGGGGCCAAGTCCCCGCTTCGTGAAGAGCGGCCTGGCGACGTTCAGCGCGCGCCGAGCGGGCTCGCGCCGGCGCACCGAGACGACCTCGGCGCCGGCGTCGAGCGCGTTCAGCCACTCCGTCGCGGCAGCCATCCCGGCGCCGACCACAGTCACGCGCGCGGCGTACTCGTGCGGCTCGTAGGCGTGGACGGCGCGGGGGTCGTGCTCGAGCGCGGGCGGCCGGGCGAGCCCTGGATGGCCGGGCGCGAGCAAAACGTGGCGAAAGGAGCCGTGGCCGTCGAACTCGAAGCCATCGCCGGCCGCCAGCACCCGCTCCACGCGAGCGTGGCGGAAGCTCTCGTCCCAGCGGCTCCGTGCGCGCAGCTCGTCGACGTGATGCAGGAACGCATCCACCGTCGGCCGGTAGCGGTCGCAGACGCTGAGCAGGAGCGGCGCCAGGTCGCGTCGACGGGCCGCTTCGCGCGCGGCGAAGCCGGGGAACGAGGTCGGCCAGCAGTGGCCGTTGCTCTCCGACCGCATCAGCTTCTGCCGAATCGCCTCCGCCCGTGGCCGCCAGGCGCCCGCGGGGTCGGGGTCGACGCCGAGCACAGCGATCTCCGCCGGCTCGAGCCCACTGTGGCGCAGCGTCGCGTAGGCGACGAACCCGCCGAGCCCGGAGCCGACGATCGCGACACGCGCTGTCACGGGACTTATTTAACCGAGCCGGCGAGCAGGCCCTGGACGAAGTAGCGCTGGAAGGCGAAGAAAACGGCGAGCGGCAGGGCGAGCGAGACGAAGGCGGCCGGGGCGATCAGCTCGATGTTGGAGCCGAACTGGCGCAGCTGCGTGAAGATCGCGACCGTGATCGGCTGCGTGTCGCGCCCGAACGTGAGCCCGACAAGCAGGTCGTTCCACGTCCAGAGGAACTGGAAGATCGCGAGCGACGCGATCGCGGGCAGCCCGAGCGGCAGGATCAGCCGCAGGAAGATGCGGATCTCCGAGGCGCCGTCGATCCGAGCCGCCTCCATCAGGTCCTTTGGGATCCCGATGAAGAAGTTCCGCAGCAGGAAGATCGCGAACGGAAGGCCGAAGGCGGTGTGGAAGAGCACCAGACCGAGCACGGTGTCGAAGAGCCCGAGGTCGGAGTAGAGCGAGAAGATCGGGATCAGGGCCATCTGGATCGGGACGACGAGCATCGCAATCACGCCGATGAAGAGCCAGTCGCGGCCGGGGAACTCAAGCCAGGCGAATGCGTAGCCGGCCATCGCGGCAACGAGGATCGGGAGGACGGTGCCGCCGACAGAGACGAGGATGGTCGTCCAGAGCGCGCCCGTGATCGCCTCATTGTTGAAGACTCGGTCGTAGTTGTCGAGCGTCGCCAGGCTCGGCTCCGAGATGATGTTCCACCACCCTTGCTCCGTGAACTGATCCGGCGAGAGCAGGGACGTGAAGAAGAGGCCGAGCGTCGGGATCAGCCAGAAGACTCCGACTGCGATCAGGATGATGTGCACCGGGGCCCTCGCGATGAAGCGGAGGATCCGCTGCGCGGTGGTCTCGTCCTCGCGCGGGAGCTCGTCGGCGACGGTGGCCACGGTCTAGACCTCCCTCCGGAAGCGGCGGATGTTGAGGGCGAGGATCGGGATCACGAGCGCGAAGAGGAAGACGGCGATCGCGGAGCCGTAGCCGAAGTCGGCGATGCCGCCGAACGAGGTTCGCCACATGTCGAGCGCGATCACATTGGCATCGTCCTGGACCGAGCCGGGCGCGAGCGCGATCACGATGTCGAACACCTTGAGCACGTTGATCAGCATCGTGATGAAGACGACGCTCAGCACCGGCGCCAGCAGCGGCACCGTGATCCGGCGGAAGACCTGCCACTCGGTCGCCCCGTCGGTGCGTGCAGCCTCGAGCGTGTCGCGCGGGATCGACGCCAGCCCGGCGGCGATCACGACCATCGCGAAGCCGGCCCAGATCCAGATGTAGGCGAACATGATCGCGGGTGTGATCAGCTTTTCACCGAGCCACGAGACGCCCTCGAACGGCTGCGCGAACGTCTCTTCCCCGATCGCGAGGCGGTACTCGCCCGCCTCGACGTCCTCGAACGAGAACGCGCCGTCCTCGCTCGTCGAGGCGCTCTCCACCTGCGTGCCGTCGCCGTCCAGCAGCTCGACAGTGACGCCGGGGAGCCCGAGCTCCTGTGGCTCGACCTCGCCGGGCGTCTCGCTGTCGGGGCTGAAGTCTCTCCAGACGACGCCGTTGATTCCGCCCTGCAGCGGCTCGGGCCTGACCGCCTGCACGGCGTCCTCGGGGACGTCGGTGGTACGGATGCCGGTCAGTCCGAGCAGAGCGACGTCGCCGGGCTGGATCGAGTCCTGCAGGGTCAGCGCGCCGCCGCGTGAGCCGGCCAGATCGTCTGTGGAGGGCCGGGCGGCGGACAGCACTCCAGGGGGTTTCACGTAGTCGTGGGCGACGCGGATGATCGCGTTGGTGGCGCCGATGTCCGGATCCTTCTGGTCCATCACGCGCCAGATGACGGCGGCTGCGAACGCGGAGATCGCCATCGGCATGAAGACCGCCGTCTTGAAGGCGACCGCCCAGCGAACACGCTCGGTGAGCACGGCAAAGACGAGACCGATCGCGGTCACGAGGGCCGGCACGATCAAAAGCCAGAGGAAGTTGTTCTTGATCGCGGTGATCGTGCGATCGTTGGTGAACAGGTTCTCGTAGTTGTCGAACCAGACGAAGTCCTCGCCGGTCCTGTCGTAGAAGCTGCGCTTGATCGTCGAGAACGCCGGATAGACGATCCAGACCAGGAGGAGGACGGCTGCGGGAGCCAGGAAGCCGGCCGTCAGCGCGTACTGACGCCAGTTGCTCGGTCGTTGATCAGGCGGGGGAGCCGCCACAATGGGCGGCTCCCCCGCGATGCTTCCTCCGCCGCTCATGCGGCTTAGCCGAAGGCCTTCGCCGCCGCCGCCTCCATCTGCGTCGTGATCCCGTCGACGTCGTCGGGGTTCTTCAGGAAGTCCTGGAACAGCTTGAAGAGTCCCTGGCCGACGGTGCCGCCGAACTCGGACGGCTGCAGATCCGACAGGTCGAAGCGGAAGATCTCCGCGCTCGCGAGGCCCGCGGCGGTCTCCCGCTGGATCGCGTCGGGATACGCGGACTCGTCGACGTTCTTGTTCGCGGACGAATAGCCTCCGAGCTTGGCCCGGATCTCTCCGGCCTCGGGGGTCGTCAGGAACTCCATGAACGCGCGCGCGACCGGGTTGTCCTCGAACATGACGACGAGGTCACCGCCGCCGACCACGGCCGGCTCGGAGTCGTTGATCGAGGGGAAGTCGAACACGTTGAACCCGGTTTCGGGCTCGAGCGGGTTGGCCTCGCCCGCGACGCCGGGCACGAAGTCGCCTTCGATGACCATCGCGGCCTTCGGCGTCTCCGAGAAGACGTTCGAGACCGAGGTCGGGAAGTCCGTCTGCAGAGCGCCGGCCTGGCCGCCTGCGATGTTGTCGACGTCGCCTACGACCTTCGCCATCTCGGTGAGGGCGTCCTTGACCGACTGGTCGGTCCAGGGGATCTCGTGCGCCGTCAGCTGGTCGTACTTCTCGGCCCCCGCCGTGCGGAGGTAGATGTTCTCGAAGAGGTCGGTGAGCGTCCAGCCGTCCGCGCCTCCGATCGAGTACGCGGGCAGCCCCGACTGGTTGATCGTGTCGGCCGCGTCGAGCAGGTCGTCCCAGCTCTCCGGCGGATCGATGCCCGCCTCCTCGAAGGCGGCGACGTTGTACCAGACGGTCGACTTGTTGGCCGCCTTGAAGAGCAGGCCGTACGGCGTGCCGTCGACGGAGCCGACGTCGAGGATCGATTCGCCGAAGTTCTCGGTGATCGAGTCCGAGACGAATTCGAGCGACTGCAACGCTCCCCGTTCGGCGAAGTCGGCCACGACACCCGGCTGCGCCAGGCTTGCCATCTCCGGCGGGTTGCCGCCCTCGACCGCGGTCGAGAGGACGGTGACGATGTTGTCGCCGCCGGCCGTGTAGGTGACCGTGGCATCCGGGTTCTCCTCCTCGAATGCGTCGATCACCGCCTGGAAGAACTTCTGCTCGTCACCGGTCCACACGCCGGTGAACGCAATCGAGCCGGAGACGGTTTCCTCCGCCGTCGTCTCCCCGGCGGTCGTTCCCCCGGCGTCGCTGTCATCGTCGCTGCCGCATGCTCCGACGAGGAGCAGGAGGGCGAGCATCAGTCCGAGGAGGGTCAAGCGCTGGCGCTTCATGCGTCTCCTTTCGTTCCGTCATAGATGCCGAGTCCCGTCTCCGGGTCGAAGAAGTGCAGTGCGCGCGTATCCACGGCGACCTTGATCGGCTCGCCCTTGCGTGCCTTCGAGCGGGCGCCGAAGCGGCCGACCAGAGTCGTGCCGGCGCCATCGGCCTGCTCGGCGCCGCCCATCTCCGTCGTCCCCGCGTCCTTCTGGAGCTCTCGCACCTCGTCCGTGATCGCCGGTTTGGCGTCGACGAGGAAGTGCACCATCACCTCTGAGCCGAGCGCTTCGGTCAGCTGGACCTTGCCGCTCAGGGTGCGCTCGGCGGGCGCGTCGGCGAGCTCGGCGTCCTCGAGGTCTTCGGGCCGGATGCCGAGGATCACGGGCCGGCCGTCGAAGCTCCTCAGGGCGGGACGCGCAGACTCCGTCTCCTGGCCGAGCGCCACTCTCTGACTGCCCGCGACGGCCGTCAGACCGCCGTTGGCGCGCTCGAGCGTCGCCTCGAGGAGATTCATCGCCGGGCTGCCGATGAAGCCGCCGACGAAGAGGTTCAGGGGGCGATCGTAGAGCTCCTGGGGTGCAGCAACCTGCTGCAGCTCGCCCTTGCGCATCACCGCGACCCGGTCACCCATGGTCATCGCTTCGACCTGGTCGTGGGTGACGTAGACGGTCGTCGTGCCCAGGTCGCTCTGGAGCTTCGCGATCTCCGCCCGCATCTGCACGCGCAACTTTGCGTCGAGGTTCGAAAGCGGTTCGTCCATCAGGAACGCGGCCGGCTCGCGCACGATCGCGCGGCCCATGGCCACGCGCTGGCGCTGGCCGCCGGAGAGCGCGCGAGGCTTCTTGTCGAGGAAGCCTTCGAGCCCGAGAACGAGCGCTGCGTCCTGGACGCGCTTGTCGATCTCGGCCTTCGGCATCTTCTTCAGCTTCAGGCCGAACGCGATGTTGTCGTAGACGGAGAGGTGGGGGTAGAGCGCATAGCTCTGGAAGACCATGGCGATGTCGCGGTCGCGCGGCGGCACGTGGTTGACGACTCGCTCGCCGATCCTGAGCTGTCCCTCGGAGATGTCCTCGAGGCCGGCGACCATCCGCAACGCCGTCGTCTTGCCGCAACCGGACGGGCCGACGAGGACCATGAACTCGCCGTCGTCGATGTCCAGGTTGAAGTCGTTGACCGCCCGGGTTCCATCGGGGTAGATCTTCGACACTCCCTGGAATGTGACCCCCGCCACGACGCGATCATAGACAGGTTGGAAATGCGGCGCGTTACGGTGGCAGCGTGCATTCGCATGGTGGAGAAAAGCGCGCGCTCGCGATCGCGCTCGCCCTGGTTGCCGGCTTCGCCGGCGTCGAGGCGGTCGCCGGCATCGCGGCAGACTCGCTGGCTCTCCTCGCCGACGCGGCGCACATGCTCTCCGACTCGCTCGCGCTCGGGCTGGCGCTCTTCGCCGCCTGGCTCGCGCAGCGGCCCGCGACACCGGAGCGGAGCTTCGGCTGGCGCCGCGCTGAGGTGCTCGCGGCGCTCGCGAACGCGCTCGTGCTCGTCCTGCTCGGCGGCTGGATCGTCTGGGCCGCGATCGGGAGGCTCTCCGATCCTCCGGGCGTGGCCGGCGGCTGGGTGCTCGCGGCGGGGGCCGCCGGCCTCGTCGTCAACCTCGTCGCCGCACGCGTCCTCCACGGCGCCGGCTCGGGCCTGAACGTCCGAGCGGCGATGCTGCACGTGCTCGCCGACCTCGCCTCCTCGGCCGGAGTCGTCGTGGCGGGCCTGGTCGTGCTCACGACCGGGTGGGCCTACGCCGACCCGATCGCCGGCCTCCTGATCGGCATCCTCGTCGTCCTCAGCACCTTCGGCGTCCTCCGCGAGACGATCGGCGTGCTGCTCGAGGGGGCGCCCGCGGGGATGGACGCCCGCGAGGTGGGAGCCGCGATCGCCTCGACGCCGGGAGTCGTCGGCGTCCACGACCTGCACCTCTGGACGATCACGTCCGGCTTCCCGGCGCTCTCCGCGCACGTGCTCGTCTCGGCCGGCGCCGACTGCCACGCGATCCGCCGCGAGCTCGAGGAGCTCTTGAGCGAGCGCTTCCAGCTGACGCACACGACACTGCAGGTCGAGCACGCTCCCGGCCTGATCAAGCTGGCGCGCTAGAAGACCATCGCCGGCTCAATCTCGAAGACGCGGCCGGTGCTCGACAGACGACGGAAGAGCGTCCGCTCGGAGCTCGTCCAGTAGCCGATCCGGCCAGGCGCCGGCGGTCGCGATAGAGCTGCTCGAGCGCGCGAAGCGAAAGCGATCTCGACCCCATCAGCTGTTAGACGGACGGGCGGAGCAAAACGTTTACCCTCGCGACGTGAAGCTCGAGGGCAAGACGGCGATCGTCACCGGCGCCTCCAGCGGCATTGGCGCCGCGATCGCGCGGGCGCTGCGGGCCGAGGGTGCGCGCGTCGCCGGCGGCGCACGCCGGGTCGACCAGCTCGAGACGGACGTCGCACTCGAGCTCGACGTCACCGATCCCGCCTCCGCTGAGCGCTTCGTCGCGGCGGCAGTCGAGCAGCTCGGCGGCATCGACGTCCTCGTCAACAACGCCGGCCTCGCGCTCGGCCGCGACCCCTTCGACGACTCGACCGAGGCCGACGAGGAGGTCGTGCTCGAGACGAACGTGCACGGCCTGATCCGGATGACACGGCTCGTGCTGCCGCACCTCCGCGACGGCGGACACATCGTCAACATGGGCTCGGTCGCCGGGAAGGCGGCGTATCCGAACGGCTCCCTCTACGTCACCTCCAAGTTCGCCGTCCACGGCTTCACGCAGGCGCTCCGGGAGGACCTGCTCGGCCGGCCGATCCGGATCACGAACGTCGCGCCCGGCCTTGTCGAGACAGATTTCTCGAAGGTGCGCTTCCGCGGCGATGAGGCCAAGGCGAGCGCCGTCTACGCCGACGTCGCGCTGGGCGGTCCCGTGCGACCTGATGACGTCGCCGACTGCGTCGTCTTTGCGCTGACACGGCCGGCGAACGTGAACGTCGACGAGATCGTCGTCACCGCGCTCGCGCAGTCGAGCGGCGCACGCATCCTCCGCGAGGAGTGAAGCTTAGAAGTCAGTACGACGGCGAGATCCTCAAGCTCGCCGTCCCGGCGCTGGGCGCGCTCGCCGCCGAGCCGCTCTACCTCCTCGTCGACACGGCCATCGTCGGCCATCTCGGCCGCCCGCAGCTGGCTGCGCTCGCGGTCGCGGCGACGGCCCTGGGCGGGCTCTTCGGGATCTTCAACTTCCTCCAGTACGGGACGACGGCGCAGGTCGGGCGCGCCTCCGGGGCGGGCGAGGCGCAGATCGCGAACCGGCTCG
>DATMEO010000087.1:0-66401 GCA_035556515.1 Gaiellaceae bacterium | reverse complement strand
TGGATCCCCGCGACGTCGAAAGAGATGATTCCCGCCCGGCGTTCGACCGGGGGCCCGAAGACGCGCACGAAGTCGAGCTCCGCGAGCTTTCCGAGTGCGTACTCGGTCAGCTCGTGCTCATGGCGCTCGATTGCGTCGAGCCCGATCTCGGAGAGGTAATCGATTGCAACGCCGAAGCCGTATGCCTCGGCGATCGCGGGCGTACCCGCCTCGAACTTGTACGGCAGCTCGTTCCAGCTCGTCCGGTCGAGCGCGACCGAGCGGATCATCTCACCGCCGAGATTGAACGGCGACATCTGCTCGAGCAGCTCGGCCTTGCCCCAGAGCGCGCCGACGCCGCTCGGTCCGCAGAGCTTGTGCGAGGAGATCGCGAGGAAGTCGCAGCCGAGTGCCTGGACGTCGATCGGCCGGTGCGGCGCCGCCTGCGCCGCGTCGACGACCATGATCGCGCCCTGCTCGTGCGCCCACGCGGCCAGCTTCTCGACCGGGTTGATCGTGCCGAGCGAGTTCGAGACGAGGTTGTTGGCGACGACCTTCACCTTTCCCGACGCCGCGATCTCGTCGAGCGCGTCCAGCTGCAACTCGCCCGCGTCGTCGATCGGGATGTGCCTGAAGCCGGCGCCGGTGCGGTTGGCGACGAACTGCCACGGGACGAAGTTCGAGTGGTGCTCGAGCTCGGTGATGACCACCACGTCTCCCGGGCCGAGATTCTCGAGACCCCAGGCATAGGCGACCAGGTTGAGCCCCTCGGTGGCGCTGCGGACGAAGACGATCTCGCGCGTCGAGGGCGCGTTGACGAACGCGCGCACCTTCTCGCGGGCGCCTTCGTAGCCCTCGGTGGCCCGCTCCGCGAGCCGGTAGACGCCGCGGTGCACGTTCGCGTACCGGTGCGAGTAGAAGTCGTGCATCGCGTCGAGGACCTGCCGCGGCTTCTGGGTGGACGCGGCCGAGTCGAGGAAGGCGACGGGCTTGCCGTTCGAGAGCTCCTCGAGGTAGGGAAAGTCGGAGCGGATGCGCTGGACGTCGAGCTTGGCGTCGGCGGTTACGGCCATGGGCTCCATGGTACTGGCGCGCTAGCGGGGGTCGACCTTGCCGTTGCCGTGTGCGCGCTCGGCGATCTCGCGCTCACGTTCGACGGCGGTGGCCGCGCCGGTAAGCAGCTCTGCGAGCAGCTTCATCCGGCTCCGCTCCGAGGTCAGCTGCAGCAGCCGCTGCTTCAGCTCGGGCGCGAACTCGAAGCGGCCGGCGAGCTCGAACGAGAGCTGGACCACGTCGAGCCGGGGCTCCTCGACCTCCGCGCCCGTCAGCTCGACGAGGCGGTGGTAGAGCTCGAGCGCGTGCTCGGTGTCGGCCGGATCTGCGGTGTCGGGCACGTCGACGAGCTCCTCGACGATCCCGGTCTGAAAAGAACGCCCGCCGGTCAGCTCGACGAGGCGGAAGCGGTCACGGCCCTCGGCGACGATGTTCAGGCGCCCGTCGTCGAACTTGTCGAGCACTTCCGTGACCCCAGCGCGCGTGCCGATCTCGCGCAGCCCGTCCTCGTCGGCGTAGACGAGCCCGAACTCGCGCTCCTCCTCCATGCACTCGCCGATCAGCTCCTGGTAGCGGTCCTCGAAGATGTGCAGCGGGATCTGCTCGGTGGGCAGCAGCACGATCCCGAGTGGGAAGAGGCCGAGCTCGCTCATCGCCGAAGCCTAGATGCGTTCGAACGCGGCGATCCGGAAGAGCGGGCCGTTCCGCTCCGAGGCGCGACTGAAGCCGTGGGCCTCGACGGCACCCTCGATCGCGGACTGCGGATGGACGAAGACACGGAAACGGCGCCCGCGCAGCCGCAGGTAGAGGTTCACCGTCCCGAGGCCGGCCCGAGCCCACCAGACCTGGCGCGGGAAGCTGAGCACGAGCGCCTTGCGGGCCAGGGACGCTCCGATCCCGGCGAGGGCGATCCCGTCGGGCGTGCAGCAGACAACCTTGTTCATGACGACGAGATCGACCGGAGCCGCCGACGCGGGATCGGCGACGAGATCATCCGTCCTGAACGACATCCGCTCGGCGACGCCCGCCTCGGACGCCAGCTCGCGCACGAACGGCTCGTAGGCGGGCAGGAGCTCCACCACCTCGGCCGACGCGGCTCCGGCCTTCAGCAGTTCGAGCGCGACCTGGCCGATCCCGCCGCCGATCTCGAGCACGCTGGCGCCCTCCACGCCGCTCGCCGCCGCCCGGCGCGCCAGCGATCGCGCCATCGGATCAGCGCCTTTGCGCCGGTACTTGCGCGCGTCGTGGGCCGCCGTCTTCTCGCCGAAGAACTCCTCCTGCCCATGGCGGGCGCAGCAGCCCGTCACGCCGGCCGCCGGCCGAAGTGACCCCGCGACGTCAGCACCATCACCGCGACGCCGTCCTGGTTCACCATCTCGCCGCGGATGCGAACAGTGCCCCGGTCGGGCCGGGTCGCCGAGGGCGTCGTCTCGAGCACGGTCAGGCGGCCGGAGAGCGTGTCCCCTGGCCGGACCGGCGCGAGCCATCGCAGCTCCTCGATCCCCGGGGAGCCGCGCGCGTCCGCGTTCCCGAGCATCGAGTCGACGTACAGGCGCATCCACAGAGCGCCCGTGTGCCAGCCGCTCGCGATCAGGCCGCCGAAAACCGATTCCGCAGCCGCCTCCGGGTCGACGTGGAACGGCTGCGGGTCGAACTGGCGCGCAAACGCGACGATCTCCTCCTCGGTGATCGTGCGGCTGCCGAGCTCGAGCAGCTGACCGGGATGGAAGTCCTCGAAGGTGTGTCCGGGCATGGGCGGAGCCTATGGCTATCGTGCCCGGACGGTGAGCGACTACGTCTTCACGATGTACCGGGCCGACAAGTTCTACGGCCCCGACCGGCAGGTGCTGGCGAACATCTCGCTCAGCTTCCTGCCGGGCGCCAAGATCGGCGTGCTCGGCCCGAACGGGGCCGGCAAGTCGACGCTGCTGCGGATCATGGCCGGGCTGGAGGAGCCGTCGAGCGGCGTCGCCGAGCTGGCGCCGGGCGCGAGCGTCGGCATGCTCGCCCAGGAGCCCGAGCTGGACGCCGCCAAGAACGTGCGCGAGAACGTCGAGGACGGCGTGCGCGAGCTGCGCGACCTGCTCGACCGCTTCAACCGGATCTCGGCGCAGTTCGCCGAGGCGGACGCCGACTTCGACGCGCTGCTGGAAGAGCAGGCGAAGGTGCAGGAGCAGATCGATCGCGCTGACGCCTGGAGCCTCGATGCGACGCTCGACCGGGCAATGGACGCGCTGCGGCTGCCCGACGGCGACCGCGACGTGACGACGCTCTCGGGCGGCGAACGCCGCCGGGTCGCGCTGGCGCGGCTGCTCCTCTCCTCACCCGAGCTGCTCCTCCTGGACGAGCCGACGAACCACCTCGACGCCGAGTCGGTCGCCTGGCTGGAACGGTTCCTCGAGCAGTACAAGGGCACCGTCGTCGCCGTCACCCACGATCGCTACTTCCTCGACAACGTCGCCGGCTGGATCCTCGAGCTCGACCGCGGCAAGGGACTGCCGTTCGAGGGCAACTACTCGTCCTGGCTGGAGCAGAAGCAGGCGCGACTCGCCGTCGAGGAGAAGCAGGAGTCGGCGCGGCGACGCACGCTCGCCCGCGAGCTCGAGTGGGTGCGCGCGAGCCCGAAGGCGCGCCATGCGAAGGCGAAGGCGCGGCTGACGCAGTACGAGAAGCTGCTCGCCGACGACCAGAACGTCAAGCTCGACAAGGTCGAGATCCACATTCCGGCCGGGCCGCGGCTCGGCGACGTCGTCGTCGACGCCGAGGGCGTCAGCAAGGGCTTCGGCGACCGCCTGCTCGTCGAGGACATGACCTTCTCGCTCCCGCCCGGCGGCATCGTCGGCGTGATCGGTCCGAACGGCGCCGGCAAGACGACGCTCTTCCGGATGATCGCCGGCGAGGAGAGCCCGGACGCGGGAGCGCTGAAGGTCGGCGACACCGTCGAGCTCGCCTACGTCGATCAGGCGCGCGCCGACCTGACCCCGGAGAACACGGTCTGGAAGGAGATCTCCGGCAACCAGGACGTGATCGAGCTGGGCAAGAAGGAAGTGAACTCGCGCCAGTACGTCTCCTGGTTCAACTTCCGCGGCTCCGACCAGCAGAAGCGCGTCAGCGACCTCTCCGGCGGCGAGCGAAACCGCGTCCATCTCGCGAAGCTGCTGCGCAGCGGCGGCAACGTGCTCCTGCTCGACGAGCCGACGAACGACCTCGACGTCGACACCCTGCGCGCGCTCGAGGAGGCGCTGCTCGACTTCGCCGGCTGCGCGGTGGTGATCTCCCACGATCGCTGGTTCCTCGACCGGATCGCGACTCACATCCTCGCCTTCGAGGGCGACAGCCAGGTGACGTGGTTCGAGGGCAGCTACGAGGAGTACGCCGACTGGGTCAAGGAGACGCGTGGCGCCGACGCGCTCGAGCCGCACCGGATCAGGTACAAGCCGCTCGTCCGCGCCTAGCCGCTCAGCACCAGCTCAAGGGGCTCGTCCCCGTCCAGCAGTGCCCGGTCGAACTCGAGCGGAACCGCGTCGGGCAGGACGAAGCGGTAACGCGGGCGCTCCGGTAGGTCGAGCTCGAGCTCCATCACGCAGACGGTAGGGATCCGCTCGACGCCCCAGTCGATGTTCGGGTCGGCGTTCTCCGCCCGCCCGGCCGGGAGCTCGCCCTCGGCGACGACCTCGCCCTCCGCCGCTTCGACCGTGAACGTGGTCCCACGACGGATCTGACGGAACGGCCTCGCGCCGGCGCACTCGACGCCTTCCTCGCGGATGTTGTTGTCGGGGATCACGACCCGGACCTGTGCGGTCGACGTGTCCTCGCCGCCGGCCGAGCAGCCCGCGAGCAGGAGCGCGAGCAGACAGCACGCGCCGAGCTTCACCGCGCGATGAGCTCGTCGAGCCGCGCCCTGAGCTGCACTGCCGAGGCGCCGCCGGGCCAGCCGCGCAGCACCTTTCCCCGGCGGGCCACGAGCACCACCAGGCCCGGCTCGCGCGCGGCATAGTCGAGCCAGACCCGCTCGCCGGCCACGGCGAGCGGATGGCCGAGGTCGAGCTCGTCCGCGTAGTCGCGCCCGCCGTCGACATCGTCCTCCCCGACGACGCCGAGCAGGCCGATCGCCCCGTCGTGTGCGTCCACCGCCTCGGCCGCGGTGCGGTGGATCTCCTTGCAGCGGTCGCAGTAGCTGGCCGTGAAGACGAGCACGACCGGCCTATCGCGCCAGAGGTCGCTCGCGGTCACCGGCGTCCCATCGATCAGCTCCGCCGAGAAATCCGGCGCCGCGAGCGCGGAAGCGGGAGGCGTCACGAACTCGACGCCGTCGGGAACGGGCCCCGGAAGGTCGGCGGCGCCGCCGGCAGTCTCCTCGCCGCCGCCGCACGAGGCGAGCACGAACAGCGCGGCGAGCGATGCGAGGCGTCTCATCGTCCGCAGAGTAGAGGCGGGCGGGGCGAGGCTTGCGCCCCGCACCCGCCCACCATGGGTCTACTTCGCGCCCGGCGTCGTGTCGCGCACGTGCACGTTGCACGTCCGCGTCGCGGTCTTGGACGCGTCCGATTCGGAGGCCGCGCTGAGCGTCACCGTTGTGCGCGCGTCCCCATCGTCCGTGAGCGGGTCCCGGAGCACGTGCACGGGGACACTCACGGTCTCACCGGCCTTCGCCGCCGCGAGCGCGTTCGGCAGCGTCACCTTCCAGTCGGGGCTGCTCGAGCTCGCCGACAGCCGGTAGATGTCGGAGTCGAACACGCCGGTCCCGGCCGTCCCGGTGTTCGTGAGTGGGAACGTGCAGGTCGCGAGGAAGCCCGGCCGCTGCCCCTTCTTCGCCGGGTTCCCGACCGCCGTTCCCCGTGCGAACGGATCGCCCTGGCCGACGCGGCGGACGCCGACGTCGTAGTTGAGGACGCCGTCGGCGCTCCTGCGCGCTGCGAGCACGTAGAAGTGCAGGTTGTTGAACGTGTCCACGTACTCGTAGGCGCTCCCGGAGCGGGTGCCCGCGTGGAACGTGGCGTCGTTCAGCTGCCGCGGGTCACCGCGGACGACCGCAACCGGCGTTCCGTCCGGCCGGTAGAAGTCGATCATCCCGATGTCCTGCGGATTCGGGTCGATCATCCAGACGCGCGGCGTGCCGCTGTTGCGGCTCTTCGTGAGCAGCACCCCGTGCCCGGGGATGAACGAGTCGTTCCCGACCCGGTCGACGACCTCCAGCCGGTAGTGGAGGTAGTTCGGCCCCGTGCGGTTCGGGCAATAGAAGACGTCCGCGCCCGTGTAGCCCTGGTTCGCGCACGTCCCGGCGAGATCACCCGATCCGAGGCCGACCGTCAGGCCGACGAGGTCGCCGTCGGGCACGGACTCGCGCGCTTTCAGGTCGACGACCGCGATTCCCTGGCCCGCCAGCGTGTCCCGCTGCAGCGTGACCTGGTCGGCGGGCGTGAGTACGCCGAGCTGGTTCTTGAAATGGAGCAGGTGGTGCGGACCGAGCCCGGAGCCGCCCTGGTTCGGGACCTGCCAGCGGTTGTGCGTCCCGCCCGGGCCGTTGAACGTGCCTCGGCTCATCATCTCCCAGTAGCCGGTGAAGTTGCGCTCGTTGTCGGCGAACGGGTTGTTGTAGTTGTCAGGCAGGCCGCGGAGGTGACTGAACTCGTGGGCGAAGACGCTGAGCCCCGAGCTCTCGGCCTGCGTCGACGTGCCGCCGCCGGCGTTCGGCCAGTGGTTGGCGGCCGCCCTCCACGACGTCCAGTCGACGTAGCGGGTGTCCGCCCAGTTCGGCATCGGCTGCCCGAGCTGGTTCAGCGGCGCGCTCCCGTCGGGATTGCGCGGCGGCCCGAAAGCGTCCGGAATGTCGTCGCGCGTCTGGAACATCATCTCGCCGAACTCCTGCCACGTCGACGACTCGTCGTGGCCGGCGCTGACGTAGAAGCCGTTGTCGAAACCGCAGAGGCCCGACGGGCAGCCGATGTCGGCCCGCCAGAGCGCGCCTCCGTCGGTGCGCAAGTTCTTGGTGCAGCTGTCTCCCTGCGGGCAGTACGCCTCGCGTGGGGCGTTGAAGCCTCCGTCGGGGATGCCGTACTCGTGCAGCTTGCCGGGCAGCGTGTACGGCCCGAACACCTCGACGTCGACGCCGATCTGGCCGTGGCTGTCCTCCATCCAGTACCCGTGCAGCGTCTGGCCGCCGTTGTACTGGTTCGGCACGGCGTAGTAGTCGTAGTACCAATCCGCGACGTCCTCACGCGGAACCGGCTCCCAACCCGACTGCGGATTGCCGAACGGATGCGCGCCGGCCGGCTGCGTGATCAGCATCGGCTGGTCCTGAAACTCGAGCAGGATGACGGCCGTCCGGTACTGGCTGACGGAGCCATCCGAGCCCGTCGTGTCGTTCCAGGAGTCCGGCCGGGCCTGCGTGTAGGCGTCCCATGTCAGCTCCCCCTGATCGACCCAGTTCTGCGCGTCGATCGGCTGGAGCAGCGGGTGGTTCGCGGCGTCCGGCGGGATCTCCGCGCTCGCCGACGAGGCGATCGAGGCGGTCACGGCGAAGAGCACGAGCACGGCGAAGCGACGGGCTCCCCGGTGTCGAGACTTCTCTCTCATCTGGCCCCTCCCTTTCCCCGGACGCGCGGCGCCGCCGGGGTCGAATGTCCCCTGCCACCCCCCGGCGGACAGGAGCCGGCGCGACCGTACCACACCTCAGGGGTGGAAATCCGTCCACTCACGCGGAGGTCGGGACGCAGCGGCTAGCGTGGGGCGATGGATCACGAGCGCCAGCACCACAACGTCACGCTCGCGATCCTGACGCTGGCGGGCGCCGCGTTTTCGCTCCAGCAGACGATGGTCTTCCCCGCCCTGCGGACGTTTCAGGAGGAGTTCGGCTCGAGCACCGCCTGGACGACGTGGGTGCTGACCGGCTTCCTCGTCTCGGGCGCGGTGCTGACGCCGATCCTCGGCCGCCTCGGCGACCAGTTCGGCAAGGAGCGGCTGCTGCTGATCAGCCTCGGGCTCTTCCTCGCCGGCTGCCTCGGAGCCGCCTTCGCCTGGAACCTCTGGTCGCTGATCGCCTTCCGCATCGTCTCCGGCGCGGGCGGCGCCCTCTTCCCGCTCAGCTTCGCGATCATCCGCGACGAGTTCCCGGCCGACAAGGTCAAGGTCGGGATCGGCCTGCTCTCGGCCGTCTGGGGTGTCGGCGGCGGCTTCGGGATCGTGCTCTCGGGGCTGATCGTCGACAACTTCTCCTGGCGGCTGCTCTTCCTGCTCGGCTCGATTCCTGTCGCCCTCTCGCTCGTGCTCGTCGCCCGCTACGTGCCCGAGTCGCCGATCCGCTCCCCGTCCCGGGTCGACGTGCCGGGCGCGCTGCTCCTCTCCAGCGGGCTGATCTCGCTGATGCTCGCGCTGACCGAGGGCGAGCACTGGGGCTGGGGCTCGCCGCTTCTGCTCGGCGTGCTCGCGCTCGCGGCAGGTTCGTTCGTCCTCTGGGGTGTCGTCGAGTCGCGCTCGAGCTCGCCGATGGTCGACCTGCGCATGCTCGCGCACCGCCCGATCCTGCTCACCAACATCGCCACGCTGATCTCCGGGTTCGCGCTCTTCAGCTGCTTCGTCCTCGTCCCGGCGTTCGTCGAAACCGACGCGAGCAACGGCTACGGCTTCAGCGCGAGCGCCACGAAAGCGGGGCTCTACCTGCTCCCGAGCTCGCTGGCGATGCTCGTCGCCGGCCCGCTCGCGGGAGCGCTCGGGCGGCGCTACGGCTCGAAGTGGCCGCTGGCGATCGGGATGCTGGTCGTCAGCGTCGCCGCACTGCTGTTCGCCGCCATGCACGACGAGCCTGGCCCGGTCCTGCTTGCGAGCGCCCTGCTCGGCCTCGGTGTCGGGGCCGCGTTCGCGGCGATGGCCGGGCTGATCGCCGACAACGTCGACCCACGCGAGATGGGCGTGGCGGGCGGAATGAACACCGTCGTCCGGATGATCGGCGGCGTCGTCGGCGGCCAGGTCGGCGCCGCCCTGCTGACGGCACGCACGATCGGCGACTCCTCGGTACCGGCCGAGTCGGCGTTCACGATCACCTTCGCGCTCAGCGCCGTCACCGCGCTCGTCGCCGCCGCGATCGCCGTCTCGATCGGCTCGCGGCCGCTGCGGCGGCTGGAAGCCGCCGTGCCGCAGGCGCCGGCGTCGTCCGCCCGGACGAGCCCGGTTCGTCCTCAGGGCTGACGCGAGTTCCGTCCGCGGGCCGATGCGCCCGACCCCTGCCGGACCGCAGCATGTGATCACTGCTACGGAGGTGACCACGTATGACCGAAATCCTGACAAGGCGTGAGACCGGGCTCGACGTCGGCCCGCTGCGGAACCTGCTGGACGGCGACGCGGTCGCACCCGGCGACGTCGAGTGGGACGAGGCCCGCCTCGCCTGGAACCTGACCGTCGACCAGAACCCGGCGGCCGTCGTGCTGCCCGAGTCGGCTGCCGACGTCGCCGCCACGGTCGCGTTCGCCAAGGCCCACGGCCTCCGGATCGCCCCCCAGGGCACCGGCCACGGCGCCGCGGCGATGGGCGACATGTCCGACACGATCCTGCTCAAGACCGAGCGGATGCGCGGCGTCACGGTCGACCCGGAGAACCGGATCGCACGCGCCGAGGCGGGCGTGATCTGGATCGAGGTTGTCGAGGCTGCGGCCGAGCACGGTCTCGCCGCCCTCGCGGGCTCCTCGCCCGATGTCGGTGTCGTCGGCTACACGCTCGGCGGCGGCCTGTCCTGGCTCGCGCGCAACCATGGCATCGGCGCCAACCAGGTGACCGCGATCGAGGTCGTCACGGCCTCCGGCGACGTCGTCCGCACCGACTGGGCCAACGAGCCCGACCTGTTCTGGGCACTTCGCGGCGGCGGCGGTTCCTTCGGGATCGTGACCGCGATCGAGTTCAACCTCTTCCCGATCTCGCAGGTCTACGCGGGCATCCTCTGGTATCCCGTCGACCGCGCGGCCGAGATCCTGAAGGCGTGGCGCGCGTGGACCGACGACCTGCCGGACGAGATGACGTCGGTCGGCCGGATCCTCCAGTTCCCACCGATCCCGGAGATCCCGGAGCCCGTCCGCGGCCAGTCGTTCGTGGTCGTCCAGGCGATCTGGTCGGGCGAGCCGGCCGAGGGCGCAGCGTGGCTGGAGCCGCTTCGCGCGCTCGGGCCGGTGATGGACACGGTGATGACGATCCCGGTCGAGGAGCTGAGCCGGCTGCACATGGATCCCGAGGGGCCCGCACCCGGCACCGGTGACGGTGGCATGCTGGACGACGTAGACGGCCACCTGATCGACCTCTTCGTCGAACAGGTCGTCGGCTCGCCGATTCTCTCGGCAGAGCTCCGGCACCTCGGCGGCGCGGTCGCACGGCGCGATTCCCGCCACGGCGCCGTCGACGCCTGGGAGGCTCCGTACGTGATGTTCGCGATCGGGATCGCCCCGACGCCCGAGGCCCGTGAGGCCGTCAACGGCGCCGTCGCGCGGCTGCGCGGAACGCTCGAGCCGTGGGAGGCAGACCACACCTACCTCAACTTCGCCGAGTCCCGGCGGAAGGCGGCCTCGCTCTTCTCGAGCGCGAGCTACCACCGCCTGCGCCGGATCAAGGCGATCGTCGACCCGACGGATCTAATCCGCTCGAACCATCCTGTTCCGCCCGCAAGCTGAGCATCCGCCTCAGGCGGACGCTCAGCGCGAAGATCCCTGAAGGGGGCCGCTCAGCGGCCCCCGCGGGGGTTTCGCGAATGCGGACCAGAGGCTCCCGTGCGACAATGAGGCCGAAGGAGGTTCGATGCGCGACTGGATCGTCATCCTCGTCCTCTATCTCCTCGTGCTCTTCGGCTTCGCCTGGTGCGGCGGCATCCGCGCCGCCGGCAGGTCGATCGAGGAGTGGGGCCGGCGCAGCACGACGCCGCGGGGACCGCGGCACAGCCCGCTCAGCTGACCGCGCTGCGGCGCTACGGTTTCGCCCGTGGACGCGGACGCCGTTGAGATTCGGGTACTCGGCTGCCTGGTCGAGAAGCAGCGGACGACGCCCGATCAGTACCCGCTCTCGCTGAACGCGCTTCGGCTCGCCTGCAATCAGGCGACCAACCGCGATCCGGTCGCCGACTACGACGAAACGGAGATCCGCGCGGCACTCGACCGCCTCTCGCGGCGCGGCTGGGTGCGGCTCGCGAGCGGGCCGGGGAGCCGCGTGGCCAAGTACCGCCATCTGCTCGACGACGCGCTCGGCCGTGTCCCCTCCCAGATCGCACTGCTCGCCGTGCTGATGCTCCGTGGCGCGCAGACGCCCGGCGAGCTGAAGCAGCGCGTCGAGCGGCTCTATCCGTACGGATCGATCGAGGACGTCGAGCAGGCGCTCGACGCGCTGGCTGCGGCCGAGCTCGCCGAGAAGCTCCCGCGCCGCGCCGGCCAGAGCCAGGACCGGTGGCGCCAGCTCCTCGGCGGCGAGGACGCGCCGGTGCCGCCCGAGCCGGAACGTTCGTCAAACGTCGAAAGTGTCTATCAGACACAAGCTTCCCCGTCCCTCGAGCAGCGAGTCGCCCGGCTCGAGCAACAGGTGTCCGAGCTGCGGCGGGCGCTAGAGGAACGCTGACCGCGGGTACACCCGGCTCATGCCTCCGAATCCGATCGAGAATCTCCGCGGCGCCGCGCGCCAGATCGGCGACCAGCTGCGCCGAACCGCCGGTCCCGAGCTCGAGGACCTGCTCGGCCTCGGGCCGAGGGCGACGCCGCCGCGGCCGCTGACGGAGCTGCAGGCGGAGCTCGACGGTCTCGTCGGGCTCGAGACGGTCAAGGAGCAGGTACACGCTCTGCTCGCGTTCCTGCAGGTACAGGCCCGCCGCAAGGAGCACGACCTGCCCGAAGTGGCGACGAGCCAGCACCTCGTCTTCCTCGGCAACCCCGGCACCGGCAAGACGACGGTGGCGCGCCTGCTCGCCGAGATGTACGGCGCGATGGGGCTACTCGAGAAGGGCCATCTCGTCGAGGTCGATCGCGCGTCACTGGTCGGCCAGTACGTCGGCCAGACGGCGATCAAGACCGACCGGGCGATCCGCCGCGCGCTCGACGGTGTCCTCTTCATCGACGAGGCCTACGCGCTGACACCGGGCGGAGGCGACGGGCGGCTCGACTTCGGCGCCGAGGCGGTCGAGACGCTGCTGAAGCGAATGGAGGACCACCGCCATCGCCTCGTCGTCATCGTCGCCGGCTATCCGCGGCTGATGCGCGCCTTGCTCGACTCCAATCCGGGCCTGCGCTCGCGCTTCGCCCGCGAGATCTCGTTCCCGGACTACTCGACCGGCGACCTGCTCGAGATTACGCGCCGGCTGGCGGCCGAGCACGAGTACGAGCTCGGGCCGGGTGCCGACGACGCCCTCGAGCGCATCTTCGCCGGCGCCGCCCGCGGCGAGGGCTTCGGCAACGCCCGCTACGCGCGCACGATCTTCGAGCAGGCGCTCAACCGCCAGGCGCTGCGGCTTGCCCAGGTCGAAGGCCGGGCGCTGGAGGAGCTCCGCCTCGACGAGGTGACGACGCTCGAGGCCGACGACCTGCTCGAGGCGGCGCGCGTGCTCGGCGAGAGCACCGACGCACGCCCGAAGCGCCGCCGCTGGCTCGGTTGACGCCGCCAACAGGCAATGTTTTCATCGGTCGGGCCGTGTTCCGTCCTCTCTCGAAGCTGCTGACCGCGACCGCCGGCGCGCTCGACCGGCGCTTCGGCTGGGATCGCCTGCCGCGGCCGCTCGGCGTGCTGACGCTCGTCGGCCTGCGGACGCGCCTGCGCGAGGAGAATCTGCACGACACCGGCGCCGGCGGTGCGAAGGCCGCTCCGAACGGCGGTCCCCCCAACGCACGCACGGTCGACGGGAGCTTCAACGACCTCGACAGCCCGGCGATGGGCATGATCGGCGCCCGCTTTGGGCGCAACGTCCCACTCGGCAGCACCCATCCCGAGACGCTGCCGGGCCTGCTCGACCCGAGTCCGCGCCTCGTCAGCCGGCGGCTGCTGACGCGCGACGAGTTCAAGCCGGCCACGATCGTGAACGTGCTCGCCGGCGCGTGGCTTCAGTTCGAGGTGCACGACTGGTTCAGCCACGGCAAGAACCTGCCCGAGCAACCGTTCGAGCTCGAGCTCGACGGCGACGATCCGTGGCGCGAGCGGCCGATGCGGATCGAGCGCACGCGCACCGACCCGTTCCCGGACGCGAACGGCGGCGCCGCGACGTGGGTGACGACCGACTCGCACTGGTGGGACGGCTCGCAGATCTACGGCAGCGAGCCGGCGATCACGAGCGCGCTCCGCGAAGGAACGGGCGGCCGCCTCCGGCTCGACGCCGACGGCCAGCTGCCGCGCGACCTCGACGCCAAGGTCGACCTGACCGGCGTCGCCGGCAACTTCTGGCTCGGGCTCGCGCTCCTGCACACGCTCTTCAGCCACGAGCACAACGCGATCGCCGGCCGGCTCGCGGCCGAGCACCCCGAGTGGACGGACGACCGGCTCTTCGCAACGGCGCGGCTGATCACGGCGGCGCTGATGGCGAAGATCCACACCGTCGAGTGGACACCAGCGATCATCGCCCACCCGACGACCACGTACGCGATGCGCGCCAACTGGTACGGCATCCTCGGCAAGCGGCTGGGGAAGCGAAGCTCGAACGAGGTGCTCGGCGGCATTCCCGGCTCGGCGACCGACCACCATGGCGTCCCCTACTCGCTCACCGAGGAGTTCGTCGCCGTCTACCGGATGCACCCGCTCCTCCCCGATGACTTCACCTTCAGGTCGATCGAGACGGACGAGGTGCTGCAGGAGCGGACGTTCCGTGAGCTCGGCGTCAACGACGTCCGCGCCCGCCTCGACGAGGTCGGCTTCGTCGACTCGCTCTACTCGTTCGGGATCGCACACCCGGGCGCGATCACACTGCACAACTATCCGCGCTTCCTGCAGGAGCTGCACAAGCCGGACGGCACCCTCGTCGACCTCGCCGCGATCGACGTGCTCCGGATCCGCGAGCGCGGCGTTCCCCGCTACAACGAGTTCCGGCGCCTCTTCCACCTCAAGCCCGCGGAGACGTTCGAGGAGCTGACCGACAATCCCGAGTGGGCGCGGGAGCTGCGTGAGGTCTACGGCGACGTCGAGAAGGTCGACCTGATGGTCGGGCTCTACGCGGAGCCGCTGCCGAAGGGCTTCGGCTTCAGCGACACCGCCTTTCGCGTCTTCATCCTGATGGCGTCGCGGCGGCTAAAGAGCGACCGCTTCTTCACCCGCGACTACAACGCGGAGACATACACGCAGACAGGGCTCGACTGGATCGACGAGACGAGCATGGGCGACGTGCTGCTGCGCCACTATCCGGCGCTCGAGCCGGCGCTGCGCGGCGTCGACAATGCCTTCGCCCCGTGGAAGAGGGTCTCCGCGTGAGGGAGCTCGCGCCCGGCGTGCACATGCTCGGCGCCAAGAAGGGCGGCCGCGTCCGTGCGTATCTGGTCGACATGAACGGCGAGCTCTCGCTCGTCGACACGCTCTTCGAGAACGACGCCCGCGGCGTCCTCGACGCGATCAGGCGGCTCGGCCGCAAACCCGGCGATCTGAGGCGGATCGTGCTCACGCACGCACACCGCTCCCACCTCGGCGGGCTGGCCGCGCTGAAGCGGGAGACGGGCGCCACCGTGCTCGCACACGAGTCGGAGGCCGACATCATCTCCGGCGACCGGCCGGCGCAGCCGGTCGGGCTGAAGCCGACGGCGCCGCTGCGCACGTACCCGTTCCAGGTCGGGATCTTCCTCAACCGGCCGAAGCACCGGCCGGTCCCGATCGACGAGAGCGTCGGCGACGGCGACGCGGTCGGCCCTTTGCGCGTGCTCCACGTGCCCGGTCACTCGCCCGGTCACCTCGCCTTCTCCTGGCCCGAGCACAAGCTGCTGCTCTCGGGCGACGCGATCGCGACGTGGCCGCGCTTCGAGGCGGGCTGGCCGGCGTTCACGCTCAACCCAGAGCAGCACGCCGAGTCGATCCGCCGCATGGCCGGGCTCGACGCAGCGATCGTCGGCGTCGGCCACGGCGACCCGATCACAGCCGACGCGGCCGACCGGGTCCACAGCCTGGCTAGCTAGTTGAAGAGCCGGCCGCCGTTCACCCAGAGATCCTGGCCGGTGACGAAGTCGGAGCCGTGTCCCGCGAGGAAGAGGACAGTGCCGACGAGGTCCTCGGGCACCTGGTCGCGCTTGAACGCGCGCTGGCTCGCGATAGCCGCGGCCATCTCGGGCTGGCGCCCGGCGTAGTCGGGGTCGTGCGGCACGTAGTCAGGGCTGATCGTGTTGACGCAGATCCCCCACTCGCCGAGCTCGCGCGCGAGTGCCCGGGTGAGCCCGACGATCGCGGACTTCGACGCGACGTAGTGGAGAAAGCCGGGAATCCCGCTCGGCACTGTCATCGACGAGGTGTTGACGATCTTCCCCGAGCGCTGCGCCTTCATCGTCGGTGCGACCGCGCGGCAGCAGAGCCAGGTTCCGCGGACGTTGACCGAGAAAGCGAGATCCCACTCCTCGACGGTCAGGTCCTCGAAGGGCTTCTTGACGATCTGCGTGAAATAGCCGGCGTTGTTGATCAGCACGTCGATGCGACCGAAGCGCTCGAGGACCGCGCTTGCCATCGCCTCCGTCGACTCTGGATCGGCGACGTCGACGTGCACGTACAGATCGGCTGCGTCGCTCTCACTCAGGTCGGCGACGACGACGTCGAAGCCCGCTTCCCTCAACCCGCCGACGTAGGCGAGACCGAGCCCGCGCGACCCCCCGGTGACGATCGCGACCTCGCGGCTCATAGACTCGCCCGGTGGATCTCGACGCTCTCCTCGCCGAGCTCGCCGCCTGGGCGGAAGAGCGCGAGCCCGGCTTCGAGACGGTCGCCTACGGCGAGGACCCCGACCAGGTGGTCGACGTCAGGCGCGGCGGGGACCGCAGCGCAATCCTCGTCCACGGCGGCTTCTGGCGTCCCGCTTTCACCCGTTCGAACACACGCGCCCTCGCGGTCGACCTCACGCTGCGCGGCTGGACGACGTGGAACGTCGAGTACCGGCGCACCGGCCTCGAGAACACGCTCGCCGACACCGCGGCGGCGCTCGACGTGACCGGTTCCGGCGTTGCGATCGGCCACTCCGCGGGAGGCCACCTCGTGCTCTGGGCAGCCGGCACGGGGAAGGTCGAGAAGGCGGTTGCGCTCGCCGGCGTGACCGATCTCGCGCGCGCCGCCCGCGAGGGCATCGGCGCGAACGCCGCGGTCGAGTTCGCGGGTCCGGAGCCCCCGGCGCACGCCGATCCAATGCGCCGGCTGCCCGTGACCGTGCCCGTGCTGCTCGCCCACGGCACCGAGGACGACCGCGTCCCGTTCGACTACAGCCGGGCCTTCGCACAGGCCGCTGACGTCGAGTTGCTGGAGTTGCCGGGCGCGGGCCACTTCGAGCTGATCGACCCGCGCACGCCCGAGTGGGCGAGCGTCGTCGACCGCCTCTAGACGTCCCATTCGATCACCAGCCGCTGGAAGCCGCGCGCGAAGAAGACGGGCTCGCGCGCCATGTCGCCGACCGGCCGCAGTCCGGGGAGACGCCGGAGGAGGAGCGGGAGCACGATCCTCAGCTCGAGCCGCGCGAGCGGCGCGCCGATGCAGAAATGGATCCCCTTGCCGAAGGCGAGGTGCCGGGCGAGGCCGTCGCGTTCCGGATCGACGCGGCCGGCGTCGGCGAAGACACACTCGTCGCGGTTCGCCGAGCCGAAGTGGGCCATCACGCGGGCTCCCTCGGGCAGCTCGACGCCGCCGAGCTCCGTCGCTCGGGTCGTGACGCGGAAGAGGCCCTGCGCGGGCGACTCGAGTCGAAGGATCTCCTCGATCGCAAGCGGCGCGAGCTCGGGGTCGAGCAGGTGCTCGCCCAGCGCCGGATGGCGGAAGACGAGCGCGAGCGCACTCCCGATCGCCCGTGTCACGGTGACGTGGCCGGCGACGACGAGGTCGAGCGGCAGCCCGGCCACGGCGTCCAGCGGCAGCGGATCGTCGGACTCCGCGCGTGCGGCCATCAGCGCGCCGAGGAGGTCGTCGCGCGGCTCCCGCTCGCGCTCCTCGAGCGCGGCGAACATGTAGCGCTGGAGCGCGACGAGCCCGTGCGCGTGCCGCACCCGCTCCTCGACGGTTCCGGGCTGCTGCAGGAGCAGCCAGTCCGTTCCCCACTCGTGCAGCTGCGCGAGGTCTTCGCGCGGGAACCCGAGCAGCTCGCCGAGCACCCGTAGCGGCAGCGGCCAGGCGACCTTCTCGATCACGTCGGCCCGCCCAAGGGGGGCCAGCTCGTCGACGAACTCGGTCGCGATCGCCTGAATCCGCGGCTCCAGCTCGGCGATCCGCTTCGGTGTGAACGCCCGTGTGACGAGACCGCGGATCCGGTCGTGCAGCGGCGGGTCGATCTCGATGATGTACGGCATCGCCGGCCAGCCCTCCGCGAGCACCGCCTCGACCTCGGGCGGAAACGGCTCTGGGGACGACTTCAGCGCGCCGGCGGAGGAGAACGTGTCGTGGTCCTTGACGACTGCGAGGACGTCGTCGTAGCGGGTCACAACCCAGAGGTCGAACTCGGGCGCGTAGAACACCGGTTGCTCCTCGCGCGCGCGGTCGAGCACCGGGAACGGGTCCTCGCGCTGCGCCGGGTCGAGCGGATCGAACGCGACGCCGGTGATCTAGTGCTCCTCGTGGCGGGCCCAGGGGACGAGCAGGCGCTCGATCCCCACGAGCGCATAGAAGAGCGCGACGCTGAGGACGCCGAGCAGCACCATCGCGCCGAACGCGAGCGAGGTGTCGACGTTGCTGCCCGAGGCGATGATCACGTGGCCGAGCCCGGCCTCGGCACCGACGAACTCTCCGATCACGGCGCCGATGACCGCGAGCGAGATCGCGACCTTCAGCCCGACGAAGATGTGCGGCAACGCCGATGGGAAGCGCACGCGCCGAAAGAGTGCGAAACGCGAGGCGTCGAGCGAGCGCACGAGCTCCACGAGCTCCGGCGGCGTCGATTTGAGACCGGTCGCGGTCGAGATCACGATCGGAAAGATGCAGAGCAGGAATGTGACGACGATCTTCGGGCCGTAGCCGAAGCCCATCCAGAGGACGAGGATCGGCGCAATCGCGATCTTCGGGACGGCGTTCAGCCCGAGCAGGACGGGGTAGATCGTGCGCTCCAGCAGTCTCGACGAGGCGATCGCGACGGCGAGCGGGATGCCGACGCAGATCGCGAGCGCGAAGCCCCCGAGCGTCTCCACGAGGGTGACGCGGAAGTGCCGAGGCAGGAGCGAGCGATTCTCGACGAGCGCGCTCCAGACGTCACCCGGACCTGGGACGAGCCAGATCGGCCAGTCGAAGATCCTCGTCGCGAGCTCCCACGCGACGACGAGCAGCGCAAGCGTCGCCAGCGGCAGCACGACGCCGGCCACGGCGCGCAGATGAAGCCGACGCCGGCGCTGCGACTGGGGTGTGGGTTGCACGACCGTGCTCATGCCGCCGCGGCGTCCGGCGCGAACAACAGGTCGTGCACGCGGGCGCTCGCGTGCGCGAGCTGCTCGGAGCCCGCCATCCCGAGCGAGCGCGGCCGCTCCGCCTCGACGGGGACGATCTCGGCGATCCGCCCCGGCCGCGGCGTCATCACGACGACCCGGTCGGCGAGCAGGACGGCCTCCGAGATCGAGTGCGTGACGAAGACGATCGTCTTTCCCCGCTCCGCCAGGATCCGCTGGAGCTCGAGGGACAGCTCCTCGCGCGTGAGCGCGTCGAGGGCGGCGAACGGCTCGTCCATCAGCAGCACGCGCGGCTCGTAGATGAGCGACCGGCAGAGTGCGACGCGCTGCTGCATGCCACCGGAGAGCTCGTAGGGTGCGCTGCTCTCGAAGCCCGCGAGCCCGACGAGCGCGAGCAGCTCCTCCGCCTTCCGCCGGTGCGCCTGCCGACCGAGGCCGAGGATCTCCA
The DNA here is from genome assembly GCA_035556515.1 of Gaiellaceae bacterium. Classification (GTDB taxonomy): domain Bacteria; phylum Actinomycetota; class Thermoleophilia; order Gaiellales; family Gaiellaceae; genus Gaiellasilicea. The sequence goes on along the minus strand of DATMEO010000087.1, from coordinate 47,387 downwards.
CCGGCAGGAGCACGTTCTGGAGCACGTTTCGCCACGGCAGGAGCGCCGGCCGTTGGAAGGCGAGGGCGACGGCACTGCTCGGCCCGCGCACCTCCTTGCCGGCGATGGTCACCCGGCCCTCGCTCGGCGGGATCAGCCCCGCGAGGATCCGCAGCAGCGTCGACTTGCCGCAGCCCGAGCGGCCGACCAGCGTGACGAGCTCACCTTCATCGACCTCGAGATCGATTCGCTCGAGCGCGCGCAACGCCGACTGACCGCGCCCGCGGGCCGGGAACGACTTCGAGACGCCTGCGATCGAGATCACGGCGCGGCCGCCGCCCTCCTCACTTCTTCGGCGGCACGTACGTCGCCGTCTTGACGAAGTTCGGAGCGTAGATGTCTCGGTAGCCGATCTTGGCCTGCAGCCGGAAGCCACTCGCGACGACACTGGTGGTCGACTTCATCTTCTGGATGTCGATGTAGCCGATGCCGTGCCGGCGCGCTCCCTGGGTCTCGACGAAGAACTTCATCGTCTTCAGCTCGCGCACCGCGACCTCCTCGTTCACGAGCGGCTGGTGCTTCTTCAGGATCCGACCGGCCTCGACAGGGTTGTCGAGTGCGTACTTGAGGCCGCGGTTGATCGCCCGGACGAAGCGCCGCACCTCACCCGGGCGCGAGCGGATCTTCGTGTCCGAGGCGATGATCCCGATTCCGAGCAGGCCCGGCAGGTGATCCGAGTAACGGAGCGCGACGACGGGCTTGCCGGCGGCGGCGGCGATCAGAGGCCGGCCGACGACGAACTGCCCGATCCCGTCGACCTGCTTCGACGCCAGCAGCGCCGGCAGCGCGGGCGGTGCCGCGTCGCGCCAGCTCACACGCGCAGGATCGATCCCGGCCTTCTTCGCATAGAGCGGGAAGAGCACACGGACGGTCGACGCCGGGGAGTCCGCCAGTGTCTTGCCGACGAGATCCTGCGGGCGCCGCAGGCCCGACTCCTGCAGCGACAGGATCGCCGACATCGTGTTCTGGTGGACGACGCTCACCACCTTCACCGGCACGTTTTCGTTCGCGCGCGTGACGACGAGGGCGCCGATGTCGACCGGAGCGTAGTCGAGCCGCCCGGCCGCGACGAACTTCATGTTGTCGACCGAGCCGGGGCCGCTGGTGACGTTGACCTCGAGGTCGGCCTGCCGGAAGTAGCCCTTCTCGATCGCGACGTACACATAGGCGTCGCGGCCGAAGTTCCCGAACGACGTTGCATAGTCGATCGAGTCGACGGTGCGGACGTCGGACCGTGCGCTTGCGGGCACGGTCGCCAGCGCGGCACAGAGCGCGGCGGCGAGTAGCGTCAGGGCCAGTCGGCGCATGACCTGTCCTCCTCGGGTCGGGGCGCGGAGCACGGCCATGAGTGTCGACCTTGGACCCGTGACATGTCAAGGCGAAGGTAGCTCCAGCGACCTCTTCAGGCGTACCATCGAGTCGTGGCGCAGACGGTGATCCCGTACCTCCTCTACGAGGACTGCGCGTCGATGCTCGCCTGGCTCACGCGGGCGTTCGGGTTCGAGGAGGTGCTCCGCTTCGCGGACGAGGACGGAACGGTCACACACGCCGAGATGGCGATCGGCGGCGGCTCGATCATGATGGGCGATCCGGGCGACGACTACCGCAGCCCGAAGAGCTCAGGCGGCTGGCCGGCGCAGGTCCAGGTGTACGTCGACGACGTCGATGCGCACTACGAGCGTGCCCGCGCGGCGGGTGCGGAGATCCGGCGCGGGCCGGAGGACACGCCCTACGGCGACCGCCGCTACGACGCCTACGACGCCGAGGGCCACCTCTGGATGTTCTCGACGCACGTGCGCGACGTGCCGCCGGAGGCCTGGGGCGCGATCGAGGCCTAGCCTCCGCGCGTGCACGCCCCTTCGGCGGGCGTCCGGACATGACGGACGTTCTCCCATGCGCGCCCGCCGTGGAGCAACCCGAAGCGGGAGAGTGCGAGCGGGAGCCCCGTGCGCGCGCGCATCTCGGCAGAGTGGATCCAGAAGCCGACGAACGCCTCGGCGTTCGCCCTCGGGTTGAGCCGGCGGAGGTGCCAGAAGAGCCTGCCGGACTGCGATTGCTGGTCGACGACGATCTGGTCGGCGACGCTCCACCAGAGCTGCAGCGGCACGCAGGAGCTCGCGATCGCGCGCGCGTGGGTCATCGGGCTGCGCGACGCGTAGGCGCGCGGATAGCGGCCCGGGCCGCCGCCGATCTCGATGCGTGCGAGCTTGCGCAGGCTCGAGCCCAGCCGCGCCTTCCCGAGCAGCGTCCGGCATTTGTTCTTGCAGTGCAGTCGGTCGAAGTTCCGGTACTGGAGCGCGAGGTCGGTGACGGAGGAGAAGGCCGCAACACCGGCGAGCAGGCCCGGATGCCGTGCGAGGAGCAGCAGCGTCTCCTGGCCGCCCATGCTGCCGCCGAACGCGTAGACCTTCCGCCGGTCAATTCGCACCCAGGGCAGCGTCGTCCGCAGGATCTCGGGCATCCGGGCGAGATCCTCGACGTGGCCGGCGTAGCCCCACGAGTGGCCGGCGACACGCCTGCCGCGCGCGTCGGGGTTGATCACGGCGAAGGAGCCGCGGCCGGGCAGATTGCCCCAAAGGATCGAGTTCGCGCGCCCGTTCAGGCCGCGGCCGTGCGGCGAGATGATCAACGGCAGCGGTGGATTGGCTGCCGGGCCGTACCAGGCCGGCAGCACCACGTGCGCCGTGCTCGGGCGGCCGTCGTGCGCGACATAGCGGATCCGCAACCGCTTGACCGCCGTAACGCCTGCCGCAGACGCCGGGCGGCGGCTGCCGTAGCGGACGATCACCTCGAGGCGGCCGGCCAGACCGCTGAGGTCGATGGTCTCGCCCGGCCGCTCGCCGGCCGGAAGCTCGAGCGGCTTCCCGTTCACCGTCACGGCCTCGACACGTTGGCCGCGCGGCAGCCGGACGCGGAGCTTCAGCGTCTTCGGAGCCGGTCGGCTCGGCACGTCCACGGTCGCCTGAATCGTGTCGCTGCGTGCGACGAGCGAGTACGTAACCGGGCCGAAGCTCGTCGGCGCGCGCCGAACCGAGATCCGGCGGCCCGAGCGCAACCAGGGCCGCGGCGTCGCGAACGCGAGCTCGAGGCCTGTGGGCGTTCCCTCGGCATCGCGTCTCTCGTGCACGAGCAGGGACCTGAGCGTCTGCAGGAACGCCGCGTTGCTCGCCCCGTTCGGCGGCAGGTACATCGAGCGGAAGTGCCTGCCGGCGAGGGGTGCGACGCTCGCCGCCTCGCCGGAGACGAACGTGTTCGGCGTCATCGCCACCGCCAGCGAGCCGTAGAGGCTGAGCACCAGCTGATCGGCCGCGTCGCCGTCCGCGAGGAAGCGGGCGACGTTGATCCCGTAAACCTGGTCGGTGCCCGAGACGGGATAGACCGGTCGCTCGTACAGCGCGTAGGCGCCGGCGCGGACGACCCCGAGCAGGCGCGAGCCGTGGCGGAGCATGTACTTGAGGATCCCGGTCGCCTCGGGGCTGCCCGGGACGAAGATCCCCGACGCGAGCGCGTACGGCATGACGAGGTTCCAGTAGCTGCCGAGCCGCGCCTCGGTCAGTGACCCGTAGGCGGGCTCGCGGTCGAGCAGCCGCACGGGTACGAACAGCGAGCCGTCGCCGAGCAGCCGCTGCGAGGAGGCGACGGCGCGGCGCAGCGCAGGCTCCAGCAGGTCGGCGAGATTTTCCGCGCGCCGAGCGAGCTCAGCGTTGCCTGTCTCCACCCACACGCGGCTCATCGCCCGCAGCCCCTGCCAGACCGTCGCCTGCGAGTGCAGCCCGAGCACCGGCTCGTCGATGTCCGAGGAGTAGCGCTCGCGGCCGAGCAACCCGCCACCGCCGTCGGCGATCTGGCGACCGAGCTCGTCGAGGTAGCGCCGCAGTGTCGGGTTCGCACCCTGGATATAGGCCTGGTCGCGCGTCAGCCGGTAGTGGAGCGCCGAGCCGACGAGCCGCTTGCCCATCTTCCAGTTCGGATAGGGCACGTCCTTCCGCGTCAGCGAGGTGCGCATGATCGACCGCGCGACGCCGGCGTACCCGAGCTCGCCCATCACCTCGGCGACGTCGACGCCCTCGGGGAACGAAAACTGCTCATACGGGTTCCCGATGCTGTAACGCCATGTCAGGAGCAGGTTCTGGACGAGGAGACTGCGATAGGCGTCGTTGACCCGGCGCTCCGGGACGACGATCTCCGTGCCCTCCTTCAGGCGCCCGTTCCAGTACGCGGCGACGGCGCGGCGGGCGCGGTCGTAGCGGGCTGCGTCGACGGTGAGCGTGCGCCGCCCCGGGTAGTTGATCCAGGCGAGATAGATCGTCCGCGTCGTCCCGCGCCTGATGCGGTAGGTCAGCACCGACCGCTTGACTGCGCCGCCGCGGCTGAAGGCGAGCACCTGCCGAAGCTTCCGCACCGACGGCTTCAGCTTCACCTGGACGAACTTCGCCGAGGAACGCCTCGCGTCGACATCGAGCCGGATGAAGCTGACCAGCGAGCCCGTCTCGGACGCTTGCGCCGCGAATGACTCCTGCCGGTAGCGCACACGTGACGCGTCCGTGTAGGTGGTGGCCATGATCGGCTGCCAGCCGGAGGCGAGGCGGGCGTGCCCGAGGCGCGCGAGACAGGAGCCGTAGCGTTCCCCACCCTTGGCGCCGACAAGGACGGTCAGTCGCCGGCCGCCGACGCGTTCGGCGATCACCTGGCTGCCGTCGGCGACGTGCAGCGCCACCGCGCCTGCACCGCGTGCGCCGTTCGGCTGGCCGAAGGGCAGGTAGTAGACGCCGGACTCGGTCAGAGGACGCTTGCCGGGTGCACGCGCATAGAGGAGCGGCGGCAGCAGGCGCCGCGCGGCCGTATAGCTCGGGCCGTCGGGCGCGTTCAGGAGCGCATTTCCCCAGACGTCGTGCCGCGTGCGCAGCGCTCGCTCGACCCGGCTCGTGTGACCGGCCGTCGCGCGCGGCGCCGAGCAGGAGGGTGTCTTCGTCGCGGCCCGCTCCGGTTGAGCCACCGCGGCGACGACGGCGAGAGCCGCGATCACACCGATACCCCGTACCGCCGCCCGCACAGGCGCAGTCATACCGGGCGGCGAGCGGCCGCGCTAGGCCTGCGGGATCCGGGCTTCGAGTGCGGCGCCCAGCGCCTCGCGCACCGGCTCGAGCTCGATCCGGTCGAGCACGTCCTGGAAGAAGCCGCGCACGATCAGGCGCTCGGCCTCGGCGCGCGAGAGCCCGCGCGCCATCAGGTAGAAGAGCTGCTCGCGATCGACCTGGCCGAGCGTTGCGCCGTGGGTGCAGCGAACGTCGTTCGCCATGATCTCGAGCCCGGGAATCGAGTCGGCGTGGGCCGACTTCGAGAGCAGCAGGTTGCGGTTCTCCTGGTAGGCGTTCGTCTTCTGCGCCTGCTCCTCGACGCGGATCATTCCGCGCCAGACCGCGCTCGCCTCGTCGTTGAGCACGCCCTTGAAGGCGAAGTCCGAGGTCGTGTTCGGCGCGATGTGCTCCTGGAAGGTGTCGTAGTCGAGGTGCTGGACGCCGTCGGCGAAGTAAGCGCCGGTGACGCGCGAGGTGGCGCCCGGACCGGCGAGGTCGTTCTGGATCCGGATCTTGCCCTTCTTCGAGCCAAAGCCGCCGGCGACCCAGTCGAGCTCCGCGTCGCGATCGATCCGAGCGTGGTGGCTGCCGAAGTGCCAGGTCTCGCGGCTGACGTTCTGCACGGAGACGTACTCGACCTTGGCGCCGTCCTCGACGAAGATCTCGACCGCGGCGTTCAGGTAGCCGGAGAGCTCCGACGTCGTCGATGCATACTCCTCGATCACGGAGACGCGGCTGCCCGGCTCGGCCACGATCAGCAGCCGCCAGAAGAGCGAGCCCCCCTCGACCGAGTTCGTGATCCGCACGAGCAGCGGCTGCTCCAGCACGACCCCCTTGGGCACGTGGACGAGCAGCCCGTGCTGCCACTCGGCCGCGTTGTGCGCGGCGAACTTCTCGTCCGAGCCGACGAGCTCGCCGAGGTGCGGGTGCTCGTCCAGGCGCTCGAAACGGATCCCGTCCGGCGTTCGGTCGATCTCGAGGCCCGCCTCGGAGACCCGCACGACGCCGGCGGCCTCGAGCTCGAGCATCGCCGGGGCCGCAACGACCTCGGTGGCGCCGTTCGCCGCGAACGTCTCGGGATCGAAGTCCTTCAGGTCGGTGAAGCGCCACGACTCGTCCTTCGTCGTCGGCAGCGCCAGCGCCCGGTACCGCTCGAGCTGGTCGGGCCTCGTCATGCGTCGAACCGCCGATGGAGCATCAGCGCGTTCCCGTCCGGATCCTTGAACCAGGCCTGCTTGCAGACGCCCGTGACGATCGTGTCGCCGTCGAAAGCGACGCCCTGGGCTTCCAGCTCGGACCGCGCGGCATCGACGTCGGCGACGCGCAGCGCGAGCCCGGCCGGCGAGGGCGCGAAGGGCTGGCCGATGCTGGATGGGTCGAAGACGTCGAGCGTGACTTGGCCGCAGCGGAGCTCCATGTCGCTCTCGCCCTCGGTCTCGACCTCGAGCCCGAGCGTCTCGACGTAGAACTGCTTCGCCCGCTGGAGGTCCTGCGTCAGGACCGACACGAAGTCGACGTGCTCGACGTGCACGGCTACGGGGTCGAGCCGTCGGTGTACGGCGCGTGCCGGTGGTGCAGGATCAGCGAGTTGCCGTCCGGATCCTTGAAGAACGCCATGTGGCAGACGCCCGAGTCGTACGGCTCCTCGTTGAAGAACTCGATGCCTTCTGCGCTCAGGCGCTCCATCGCAGCGCCGACGTCGGGGACGCGCAGCGCGATCGCCGTGTTGCTCGGGCTGAACGGGACACCTGTCTGCTCCGGCGTGTTCAGGAGGATCGTGACGTTGCCGGTCTCGAACTCCGGCCACTCGTCGTGCGCGAGCGGGTTGCGCTTGAGGCCGAGCGTCTCGCCGTAGAACCGCACGGCCCGCTCGCGATCAGTCACGGGCACGCCGACGAAGTCGGTGCGCTCGACGCCGATCATGAGTCGCTGCTCCCCGGCTCGCGCGGGGAGTAGCGGTGGTGCAGCATCAGGGCGTTGCCGTCGGGATCCTCGAAGAAGGCCATGTAGCAGACGCCGGTGTCGAACGTCTCACCGGCGAACTCGACGCCCTTCGCCTCGAGCTCGGCCCGCGCAGCGGGCACGTCCTCGACGTGCAGCGCAAGGTGCGCGGTCTTCTGCGGTGCGAACTCCAGCCCGAACGTGGTCGGCTCGTAGATCCCGAAGCACGTCTCGCCGACCCAGAACTCGGAGTCGCCGGTGTCGTCGGGCCGGAGACCCAGCGTGTCGACGTAGAAGGCCCGCGCTCGCTTCCAGTCGGTCGACGGGACGGCGACGAAGTCGACGCCCGTCACCGGGCTAGCCAACACTGCCCTTAGCCAACGCTTCCCTCCATCTGCAGCTGGATCAGCCGGTTCATCTCGACTGCGTACTCGAGCGGGAGCTCCTTCGTGATCGGCTCGACGAAGCCGGACACGATCATCGCGCTCGCCTCCGCCTCGGTCAGGCCGCGGCTCATCAGGTAGAAGAGCTGCTCCTCGCCGATCTTGGAGACGGTCGCCTCGTGGCCGAGGTCGACGTCGTTCTCGTCGACCTGGATGTACGGGTACGTGTCGGAGCGAGACTCGTCGTCGAGGATCAACGCGTCGCAGACGACCTTCGACTTGGCGCCGACGGCGCCCTTGGCGACCTCGAGCAGGCCGCGGTAGCCGGCGCGGCCGCCGTTCTTCGAGATCGACTTGGAGGTGATCACGGACGTCGTCTTGGGCGCGACGTGGACGACCTTGCCGCCCGCGTCCTGGTGCTGGCCCTTGCCGGCGAACGCGATCGAGAGCACCTCGCCGTGGGCGCGGGGGCCCATCAGCCAGATCGCCGGGTACTTCATCGTCAGCTTCGAGCCGAGGTTCCCGTCGACCCACTCCATCGTCGCGTCCTCGTAGGCGACGGCGCGCTTGGTGACGAGGTTGAAGACGTTGTTCGACCAGTTCTGGATCGTCGTGTAGCGGCAGCGGCCCCGCGGCTTGACGACGATCTCGACGACCGCGCTGTGCAGCGAGTCGGAGGAGTAGATCGGCGCCGTGCAGCCCTCGACGTAATGCACGTAGGCGTCCTCGTCGACGATGATCAGCGTCCGCTCGAACTGGCCCATGTTCTCGGCGTTGATCCGGAAGTAGGCCTGCAGCGGCAGCTCGATCCGGACGCCGGGCGGGACGTAGATGAACGAGCCGCCCGACCAGACCGCGGAGTTGAGCGCCGCGAACTTGTTGTCGTTCTGCGGGATGATCGTGCCGAAGTACTGCTTGACGATCTCCTCGTGCTCGCGCAGGCCCGAGTCCATGTCGAGGAAGAGCACGCCCTGCGCCTCGAGGTCGGCCTGGAGCTTGTGGTAGACGACCTCCGACTCGTACTGCGCCCCGACACCGGCGAGGTACTTCTTCTCCGCCTCCGGGATCCCGAGCTTGTCCCAGGTGTCGAGGATGTCCGCCGGCAGGTCCTCCCACTTCGAGGCCTGCTTCTCGGTCGGCTTGATGTAGTAGTAGATGTTGTCGAAGTCGATCTCGGCGACGTTGCCGCCCCAGGTGGGCAGCGGCCGGGCGAGGAAGTAGTCCAGGCTCTTGTGCCGGAACTTGCGCATCCAGTCGGGCTCGTTCTTGTGCTCGGAGATTGCCTCGACGAGCTCGTGCGAGAGGCCGCGGCCGGACTTGAAGAAGTAGTTCTCGGCCTCGTCCGAATTGGAGAAGCCGTACTGGTACTCGGAGCGGATCCCCTTGACGACGTCGGTCTCAGACGCAGTTTCCGCTCCGGCACCGGCAAAGCCGGTACCTGCGCTCTCGCGCGACTCCGTCAAGCCTACGTCGCGGGTCACGCCGCCACCTCCTCTGCCTTCGGGAGCCAGGCGTCGTAGCCCTCGGCCTCGAGGCGCTCGGCCAGCTCGGGCCCGCCGCTCTCGACGATCTTGCCGCCGACGAAGACGTGCACGTGGTCGGGGGTGACGTAGTTGAGGATGCGCTGGTAGTGGGTGATCACGAGCGCGCCCATCTCGGCCGTCACGAGCTCGTTGACGCCGTTCGCGACGATCCGGAGCGCGTCGATGTCGAGGCCGGAGTCGGTCTCGTCCAGGATCGCAATCTTCGGCTGCAGCAGCGCCATCTGGAGGATCTCGACGCGCTTCTTCTCGCCGCCGGAGAAGCCGTCGTTCAGGTAACGCGACGCGAGCTCGCGCGGCACCTTCAGCCGCTCCATCGCGGCGAGGATCTGGGTGCGGAACTCCTTCACCGGAATCGGATCGTCCTTGCCGCCCGCCTTCGCCTTCCGGATCGCGTTGATCGCGCTCCGGAGGAAGTTGGTCACGGTGACGCCGGGGATCGCGTGCGGGTACTGGAAGGCGAGGAAGAGGCCCTTCTGCGCGCGCACGTCGGCGCCGAGCTCGGAGACGTCGACGCCTTCGACGAGGATCTGCCCTTCGGTGATCTCGTAGGACGGGTGGCCCATCAGCGCGTAAGCCAGCGTCGACTTGCCGGAGCCGTTCGGGCCCATGATCGCGCGCTTCTCGTTCAGGTCGACGGAGAGGTCGACGCCCTTGACGATCTCGGTGCCGTCCTCGAGCGCGACGTGCAGATTCTTGATTTCCAGAAACGCCAAGCTTGTGATCCCTCTTTTCCAGGATTCGTGCGGCTTTCAGCGCCGCTTCGTGACTCCATGGTAGCCGATCGCCGCCGCCGCCAGAGGCGCCGCGAGCAGAGCGATTCCTCCGATCTTACCGAGGCGAAGCCGGGCTGCGGTCCAGGCGCTGTCGGTGCGCGCGTCGTCGTCGAAGCGGCCGTGCGCACCCGGATCGCCGGGCAGCGGCGCCCAGAGGTTGTCGGGCGAGTCGACCGGCTTCGGCTCCCCGGTGGTCTGGCTCTTCCAGCCGTTCCGGCGCAGGAGGAGGTCGCCGGCGCGGGGTGAGAGCTTCTGGCCCCACAGGAGCCGCTGCGCGGCCCAGGTGACGGGCAGCTCGCGCTCGGGACGCTCGGCGCAGTGGAGGACGGCTGCCGCAACGAGCTCGGGCTGGTAGATCGGCGGCACCGGCTGCGGCTGCAGGCCGAGCTTCTGGCGGCCGCGGTCGAACTGGGGCGTGTTGACGGCGCCCGGCAGGACGAGGCTGATGTCGACGCCGGTCCGGTGCTTCTCCTGCTCGACTCGCGCCGACTCGAAGTAGGCGCGGCCGGCGGCCTTCGAGGCGCAGTACGCGGCCTGTAGCGGAATACCGCGATAGGCGAGGCCGGAATTGACGTCGACGAAGGTGCCGCGGCTCGCCTGCAGGTGCGGCAGCGCGGCCCGGTAGGCGTGGACGCGGCCGAGGAAGTTGACGTCGAGGACGCGCCGCAGCTCGTCGGCCTCGAGCTCGACGACCTCGGCGTACACGGTCACCATCACCGTCGCGATGAAGGTGTCGATCCGGCCGAAGCGCTCGACCGCCCGCGCGCACAGATTCTCGGCGTCGGCCTCGCTCGTCGCGTCCGCCTGAACGGCCAGCGCCTCGCCGCCGCGCGCCTCGATCTCGACGACGGCGTTGGCCAGGGCTTCCGCGTTGCGTGCGGAGACGACCACTCTCGCTCCGCGCTCGCCGGCCGCCCGCGCGGTCGCGCGGCCGATCCCGCTCGACGCGCCCGAGATCACGAGCACCTGGTCCCGAAGAGGCGTCTTCACCCCTCCCTCGTCCCCGGGGTTGGGCTCACACAAACGGTGGTACAGTGCCGCCCATGCCCTTTGGAATCGGCGTCACTGAGCTCGTCATCCTCCTTGTCGCCCTGCTCGTCATCTTCGGCCCCAAGCGCCTGCCCGAAATGGGCCGCTCGCTCGGCAAGGGCATGCGCGAGTTCAAGGACTCGATCTCGGGCAAGGACGACGACGAGCCGGTGCACCACCGGCTCGCGGAGGAGCTCCCGCCCGCCGACGAGCATCCCGTCGAGCAGCAGCAGGCACAGGCGCAGGCGCGCGAGCGCGAAGTCTCCTAGCCCCGGCGACGCATGGCTCTGAAGCGTCTGCCGCGACGCCTGCAACACGGCGAGGAGGCGACGCTCGTCGAGCACCTCGGCGAGCTGCGCAGCCGGATCATGATCGCGCTGCTCGCGATCGTCCCCGCCTTCATCGTCGCGTTCGTCTTCCACGAGACGCTGATCGACGTACTGACGCGGCCGCTTCCCGACGACAAGAAGCTCGTCACGCTCGGGGTCACCGAGCCGTTCACGACTGCCGTGAAGGTCTGCCTCGCGGCTGCGGTCGCAGTGACGCTGCCGATCCTGCTCTACCAGCTCTGGTCGTTCCTCGCGCCGGCGATCGAGGAGGGGAAGCAGCGGACCGTGGCGGTGTTCACCGCCCTGGCGTCGATCCTGTTCGCGGGCGGCGTCCTGTTCTCGTACTTCATCGTCCTGCCACGCGCGCTCGGATTTCTGACCACCTTCGGCGAGGAGTTCTTCCAGGTCGAGATCCGTGCCAGTTACTACTTCTCGTTCGTGACGCTGACCCTGCTCGCGAGCGGGCTCGCCTTCCAGATGCCGATCTTCATCCTCGCGCTCGTGCGTCTGCGCATCCTGAGCGCCGAGCGGCTGCGCCGAAACCGGCGCATCGGCTTCGCGTCGATGCTCGTCTTCGCGGTGCTGCTGCCGACGGTGGATCCCGTGTCGCTGGCGCTCGAGGTGATCCCGCTGATCATCCTGTTCGAGCTCTCGGTCCAGCTCGCCGGCGTGATGGAGAAACGCTGGGACATCGCCGACCAGAAGTCCCGCTGGGCGGTCGAGTGAGGGTCCTCTCCGCCGACTGGGTGCTGCCGGTGGAGGGCGAGCCGATCGAGAACGGCGCCGTTGCGATCGAGGACGGCGTCATCGCGGCGGTCGGTCCGGCAGGCGAGCTGGGCGAAGGCGAGCGCTTTAGCGACTCGGCGATCGTTCCGGGGTTCGTCAACGCGCACACGCATCTCGAGTACGCCGTCTACGCGGGCTTCGGCGACGGCCTCTCGTTCGGCCCCTGGATCTCGACGCACGTCGAGCGCAAGCAACGGCTCCAACGGGTGGATATGGAGGCGATCGCCCGCCTCGGCGCCGCCGAGTGCCTGCGCTCGGGAATCACGACGGTCGGCGATCTCGCGTTCACCGGAGCGAGCGCGCACGCCTGTGCCGAACGGGGGCTGCGCGCGATCGTCTACCTCGAGGTCTTCGGCGAGGACGGCGCGGACGCGCTGCGCCGCTTCGAGGAGAAGCGGGCCTACGTCGCCTCGTCGCTCTCGGAGCGGGTCCGTGTCGGCGTGTCGCCACATGCGCCCTACACGTGCTCGCTCGAGGTCTACGCGGCGTGCATGGGGCTCGACCTGCCCGTGGCCACGCACCTGAACGAGAGCCAGGACGAGCTCGACTGGCTGCTGCGCGGCGAGGGCCCGTGGCAGCCGCTCGCGGAGATGCTGGTCGAACCGGTGGGCATGAGCGGGATCCGCAGCCTGGCCGCCGCAGGGCTACTGGACGAGCGCGTCGCCGCGGCGCACTGCGTCAAGGTCGAGCCGGACGAGATCGGCCTGCTCGCCCGGCACGGCGTCGCCGTCACCCACTGCCCGCGCTCGAACGCGCTGCTCGGCTGCGGGATCGCGCCGCTCGAGGAGCTGCGTGGGGCGGGCATCCGGGTCGGCGTCGGCACTGACGGCGTCTCCTCCGTCCCGTCGCACGACTTCTTCGAGGAGCTGCGTACGGTGATCGCGCTTGCGCGGGCGCGGTCCGAGCGGGCCGACGCGCTCTCCGCGACGACGGCGCTCGAGCTCGCCACCCTCGGTGGCGCCGCCGCGCTCGGGCTCGCCGCTGAAACCGGCTCGCTCGTCGCCGGCAAGCGCGCCGATATCACGATCGTCTCGCTTTCCGGCTCGCCGTATCTACCATGGGAGGATCCGGCGGCCGCAGTGGTCTACGGGGGGTCCCCCGAGCGGATCACGGCTACCCTGGTCGACGGCCAGACGAGGTACGAGAGAGGAGGAAGCGAATGGCACGAGCTGATCGACGCGGCGTCCGCAGCTCGCGGACGCATGCTGCCGGCACGCGCAAGCGCGACAGCGAGCTCGTAGCGCTGGAGGACACGATGTTCTTCACGCGGCTTCGCAAGCACGCGAAGTGGATGTTCGTCTTCCTCGCGCTCGTCTTCGCGGTCGGCTTCGTCGGCTTCGGCATCGGCGCGAACCAGAACGCTTCGCTCGGCGACCTGTTCCGCGGCGACGCCGGCACGAGCGGCAACCTCTCGGTCGGCGACGCGCGCGACAAGCTGCAGGAGAATCCGAAGAGCGCGGAGGCAAAGCGCGACCTCGCGACCGCGCTGCAGGAAGACGGCCAGACGAACGAGGCGATCACGGTGCTGAGCCAGTACGTGGAGCAGAGCCCCAAGGACGAGGATGCGCTCCGCGAGCTTGCGGGCCTCCATCTCGCCCGCGCGAACGCGCTCGCCCAGGACGCGCAGATCGTGCAGCTCCGGGCCAGCTATCTCACCTTCGGCTCGACGTTTTCCGTCCCGCTCGACCTCGGCGACGGCGCCACGCTCGGCACCGACCCGATCGACGAGGCGATTTCGACCCAGGCCTCACAGGAGGTCAGCGCCGCGTACGGGAGGGCTCAGGCCTCGTACCAGAGCGCGGAAGCGACCTACGAGAAGCTGGCGGCCGTCGCGCCTCGCGATCCGAACGTCCAGCTGGAGCTGGCGCAGGCTGCCCAGCAAAGTGGGAACGTCGCCAAGGCGATCACGGCCTACGAGCGCTTCCTCGTGCTCGCGCCGGACGACCCCAGCGCCTCGATCGTGAAGCAGCAGATCGCGCAACTGAAGGCCGCGCAGGCGCCGGCGACGTCCGGTTAGACTCCTCTCCGTCCGGGAAGACCGCACTCATTCTGTCGGCGAGACCGGGGGCCACGAACACATGAATTTCGACGTCAAGACCGAGAAACTGGGCGACGGCCAGTACGTGATCTCCCTTGCGGGCGAGGTCGACCTGTACACCGCGCCGGAGTTCAAGCAGCAGCTGCTCGAGGTGATCGACCAGGGCGGTCGCGACGTCGTCGTCGACCTCAGCGACACGACCTTCATCGACTCGACCACGCTCGGCGTGCTCGTCGGCGGCGTGAAGCGGCTTCGCACGAACGAGGGCCAGTTGTCGCTCGTCTGCAGCGACCGCAACATCACGAAGATCTTCGAGATCACCGGCCTCGACCGTGTCTTCACGATCCATCCGACGCGTGAGGCGGCGCTCGGGGCGGGATCGGCCGCGACGGGGTCCACCGGCTAGGTGAGGCTGCGCGGGCTCCTCGGCGCCTGCGCGGTCCTGCTCGCGGCCCTAGCCGCGACGGGCTGCGGCTCGGGCGGGCTCACCGACGCCGGCGACGCCGCCCGCGGCAAGGAGCTCTTCGCCGGCGAAGGGCGGTGCGGCACGTGCCACGTGCTCGCCGACGCGGGCACGAAGGGCGTGATCGGGCCGAACCTCGACAACGCGTTCCTGCAGTCGCGCGAGGACGGGCTCGGCGAGGGGACGATCCGGGCGGTCGTCCGCGATCAGATCGCCTATCCGATCGAGACGCCGAATACGGGTTCGCCCGGCATGCCGGCAGATCTCGTCACCGGTGACGACGCGGACGCTGTCGCGGCGTACGTCGCTTCGGTCGCCGGGTTGCCCGTCCGAGCCAGCGGCGGCAGCGGTACCGAGACCGGCGGCGGCACGACCACCGGCGGCGGCCCGGAAGAGCAGGGCGGCGAGACCGCGGACGGCGAGGCGATCTTCGCCGAGGCGGGCTGTGGCGGCTGCCACGCGCTCGAGGCCGCGAACGCGAGCGGCAGCGTCGGGCCAAGTCTCGACGACTCGAAGCCGTCCAAGGAGCTCGTGGTCGACCGCGTCACGAACGGCCAGGGCGCGATGCCTGCTTTCAAGGACTCGTACACGCCGGAGCAGATCGACGCGGTGGCCGACTACGTCGTCGCCAGCACCAGCGGCTAGCGCGAACAGATCGGGGGTCGAACGGATCCGGGGGTCAGGTCTTGATTCCCAGCAGAACGACATGGCCGATCCAGCCGTGGCCGAACGCAGCGGTTCAAGACCTGACCCCCGGACTCACAGACGGTCCGGGTGAGACCCGGGGCTCCGCAGAGACGATGGCGGGCTAGGAGACGCTCGCCTCGAGATCGACGACCACGTGCGTGATCGGGACGTCGAAACGGTCACGGGCGGAGCCGACGACGTTTCGCTCGAGCCAGTTGGAACGGCCTTCGGGATGGGTCGAGATCACGATCTCGTCCGCGCCGAACGTGCGCAGCGCGTCCTCGATCGCCTGCAGCGGATCGCCGTCGCCGACCTCACCCTGCGCCTGTACTCCGTCCCGGCGCAACCGCGCCAGGCTCTTGTCCAGCCGCTGCTGAGCGGCCGCGCGCGCACCGTCCTCGTCCGACGCCCACGTCCGCACCTGCGAATTGAGCGCCGGGCAGACGACGAGCACCTGCTCGTTCACCCCTTCCGCCTTCCGGCGTAGGATCGCCAGCAGCTCGGACCCGCCGACGGTCTCGTTTGCGATCACGAGGATCCGCCGCTCGTCTGCCGCCGCCGACCGTGTCGGAACCGCCGGCCGCAGCACCGGCTCGTTCGAGCGCGAGCGGAGCCAGAGCACGACCGCCGCCGTGGTCAGCACGGCGAAGACGACGACGCCGAGCCACGTCGCGATCGAGGCGCCGACGACGATCAGCGCGAAGTACCCGACTGTCAGCAGCAGGAAGCGGTATGCCTCGGCCTCGCTGCGAAACGGGTTCCGTGCCATCAGTACCTCAGAGAAGGTAGATCGTCGCGTACACCACGATCCACATTACGTCGACGAAGTGCCAGTAGATTCCCGGAAGCTCGACGCCGTGATGGTGCTCCGGCGTGAAGTGGCCGCGGAAGGCGCGCACGGTCGCGACCGTGAGCAGCGTCAGCCCGACGAAGACGTGCGCCCCGTGCAATCCGGTGAGCCCGAAGAAGATCGATCCGAACGCGCCATCGCTCGGGTTGAAGCCGATTCGCGCGTACTCGAGCATCTGGGTCAGCAGGAACGCGAGCCCCATCAGCAGGGTCAGCACGAGACCCGCCTTCATGCCGGCGCGATTGCCGCGCTTGATCGACTGCAGCGCCCAGTGCATCGTGAAGCTCGACGCCAGCAGCACCGCCGTGTTGACGCCGGCGACGAAGACGGGGAGATGGAACGGCGGCAGCGGCCACGGCTGCGCGTCCGGATTGACGACGCGGGCGAAGAAGTAGGCCGTGAAGAACGAGCCGAAGAGCATCGCCTCCGACGCGATGAAGAGGAACATCCCGAGCACGGTCGAGCTGACGCGCGAGCTCTGGTTCGCGACCGGGGGGCCGTGGTGATGCTCGGCGTGCGCGCTCATGCGTGAACCTCGTCTTCGGCGTTGCTGGGCTCGACGACGACGTGCTCGACCGGCACCTTCGCCTCGCTCGTGAGCCTGCCGACGAGATCGCGACGAAGCCACGACGAGCCGCGTTGCTCCGGGAAGGTGGAGACGAGGATCGCATCGACCCGCTCGTCGCGAACGGCGTGCATCGCGGCGGTGTACGGATCGGGGTGAGCGACCTGGCCGTGCACCTCGATCCCTTCCGCACGCAGCTGCGTCAGCACCTTGCGCAGCCGCCGCTCCGCCTCGGGGTGCGAGCCCTGCTCCGGGTCGCTCTGCGGCGAGATGATCAGGAAACTCGTGCGCCCGGCACGCGCCTTCTCGCGGATGCGCTCGAGCAGCGGCTCGCCGAGCACCGTCTCGTTCGCGACGACGAGGATGTTCTGCGCGCCGACCCGCGCGGCGACGTCGGAGACGACGTGCTCGACCGGGAGCGCGCCGGCCGCCTTGCGGATCTCCTCGAGCAGGTTGCGCCGCCGCCAGCCGGACGTCGCCTCCGGGTGCGTCGAGACGATCAGCTCGTCGGGCTCCTCGATCGCGATCGCGTCCTTCACGGCGGCGAGCGGGTCGTTGTCGACGACGTGGCCGGTGGCCGCGATGCCGGCCTCGCGAAAGCGCGTGAGCGTCCGGTCGAGCCGCCGGCCGGCCGCTGCGCGACGGGTGTTGTCGTAGACGACGTACCCCTCGCGCGGTGCGTTCACCGGCGCGATCACGACCACGAGCGTCTCGGAGTCCCGAACCTTCGCCTGCACCGCGTCGAGCAGCTCGTCGCCGGTGAGCGTCTCGTTCGCGACGACGAGGATCTTGCGCGGGCCGCTCATCGCACGGTCTCCTCCTCGTGCGCCTTGTCGGGCAGCTCGACGCGGGCGCCTCCGTTCAGCACGGCATGGCGCGCGCCGGGGACGCCGTACTCGTACGGGCTGCCGACCACTTGCGGGATCTGGTCGAAGTTGAAGACCGGCGGCGGCGAGGAGACCTGCCACTCGAGCGTGAGCGCGCGCCACGGATTCGACCCCGCCGGCTCACCGCGGGACCAGCTGACGATCACGTTGTAGAAGAAGATGAGCGTCGAGGCGCCGAGCAGGAACGAGAAGATCGAGATGACCATGTTCCAGTCGCCGAACTGCTCCGCGTAGTCGGCGACCCGGCGCGGCATTCCCTGCAGCCCGACCCAGTGCATCGGGAAGAAGGTGCCGTTGAAGCCGATGAAGGTGAGCCAGAAATGGAGCTTGCCGAGCCGTTCGTTGTACATCCGGCCGGTCATCTTCGGGAACCAGTAGTAGATCCCGGCGAAGATCGTGAAGACGGAGCCGCCGAAGAGGACGTAGTGGATGTGCGCGACGATGAAGTACGTGTCCGAGGCGGCGATGTCGATCGGCACCGAGGCGAGGAAGATGCCCGAGAGCCCGCCGAGCACGAACATCGAGATGAAACCGAGCGCAAACAGCATCGGCGTCCGGAAGTGGAGCTTCCCCTCCCACATCGTCGCGAGCCAGGAGAAGATCTTGATCCCCGTCGGCACCGCGATGATCATCGAGGTCACCATCATCGGCACGCGCAGCCACGGCGCCATCCCGGCCACGAACATGTGGTGCGCCCAGACGGAGAAGCCGAGCACGAGGATCGCCATCAGCGAGAGCGCCATCAGCCGGTAGCCGAACACCGGCTTGCGGCTCATCACCGCGATCACCTCCGAGATGATCCCGAAGCCGGGCAGCATCATGATGTACACGGCCGGGTGCGAGTAGAACCAGAAGATGTGCTGGTAGCCGAGCACGTAGCCGCCCTCGGAGACGTTGAAGAAGTTCGTGTGCATCACCCGGTCGAAGAGGGCGAAGAACTGCGAGCCGGCGATGAAGGGGGTCGCGATCACGACGAGCAGCGAGGTCGTGAAGTTCGCCCAGACGAGCAGCGGCATCCGCCAGAACGTCATCCCCGGCGCACGCATGGTGATGATCGTGACCAGGAAGTTGAGCGCGGTCATGATCGACGAGGCACCCGCCCACTGGACGCCCATCTGGAAGAAGATGTTGCCCTCGGTGCCCTCGACCGCGAGCGGTGCATAGCCCGTCCAGCCGGCGCCGAACGCGCCGCCCGGCGCGAGGAACGCGGCCAGGAACATAATCCCGGCGATCGGCAGCAGCCAGTACGAGAGCGCGTTCAGGCGCGGGAAGGCCATGTCCGGCGCGCCCAGCATCAGCGGCACGGCGAAGTTCGCGAGGCCGGCGAAGGCGGGGATGATGAAGAGGAAGATCATCAGCGCCGCGTGCTCCGACACGAGCCCGTTGAAGGTCTGCGTGTCGACGAACTGCATGTCCGGGTTCGCGAGCTCGGCCCGGAAGATCATCGCCATCATCCCGCCGCAGATGAAGAAGAAGAACGTCGTCACGAGGTACTGGACGCCGATCACCTTGTGGTCGGTGTTGACCTTGAAGTAGTCGCGCCAGCTGTAGGCGCCGTGGCCGGAGTGGTCCTCCTCGCGGGTCGGGCGGCCGGAGATGTAATAGAGCCAGTAGTCGAAGGAGCCAATCCCGGCGAGGAACCCGACCGGCGCCGCGGTCATGAAGGCGACGACCGAGATCACAGTCCAATCCCAGGTCGGCTCGTAGCCGCCGAGCCAGCGGAAGAAGACGACGATGCCGGCGCCGAGCGCCCAGAAGAGCGGCGTCGTCCACGCAGCCCGGATGTATCCGGGCTTGGTCAGGTGCTCGGCGCCGCGCCGTGGCGGCGCGGGCTGGTGGTCTGCGGCGTGGTGTGTCTCGACGATCTCGGTCATTGCTGCCCCTCAACCAGATACTGCACGAGCGCGTCGAGTTGCTCGTCACTAAGCGAGCTCTCGTAGGTCGCCGGCATCACGTCAGGCTGGAAGCCGGTCGCGAGCACCGCGTTCGGATCGACGATCGACTCGCGCAAGAAGTCCTCGAGCGGCTGTCCGCCGGGGTCGATCGCATCCAGACCGGGGCCAACCTGCGCGTCGGTGCCCGCAGGCGCGAAGGCATGGCAGCCGCCGCAGCCGGCCGTCTCGAAGACCGCCTCGCCGGAGTCGTCCTGTCCCCCCGAGCCGGCCGAGCCGGCCAGGAACTCGTCGTACGCGGCCTGATCGACCACACGCACCGGCGCGCGCATCGTCGGGTGGCCGAGCCCACAGAGCTCGGTGCAGATGATCGAGAACTCGCCCGTCCGGTTCGGGGTGATCACGAGCGTCGTCTCGATCCCGGGCACGGCATCCGACTTCTGCCCGAACTCGGGCACCCAGAACGAGTGGATCACGTCGAGCGAGCGCAGCGTCAACTTGACCGGCCTGTCCACTGGCAGGACGAGCTCGCCGGCGGTCAGCCTCGGCTCGCCCGGGTATTCGAATTTCCACGCAAACTGCTGTGCGGTCACCGCGATCCGGATCGGGTTCGGCCCGGCGTTGTCGTTCTGCGCCAGCACGACGGCGCTGACGATCGAGATCGCGGTCACGAGCACTGCCGGGATCGCCGTCCAGACGATCTCGAGGCCGGTGTGCCCGTGGATCGGCGGCCCGTCCGACTCGTCCTCGGGGTGGACGCGGAACTTGAGGACGGAGTACATGATCGCGGCCGCGACGACCGCGAAGACGGCGATGCAGATGATGGTCGTGAACCAGAATGTGAACTCGATCCGGTCCATCTCCTCGGAGGCCGAGGTGGGCAGCCAGGGGACGAGGACGGCGACCAGCGACGCGAGGATTCCCGCGAGGACGCCGTAGATCGTGATGCGGACAATCGAGCCCCTGCGCACCGCGGCGAGCCTACATAACCCGTACCCGATCCGGCGCCTCGAACGTTCGATAGGTGACCCGGACATCCGGGCACACGAATCGCGCCAATCCCCCGCCAACAGGAGGACAAGAATGGGTCTCGGAGTCAGCATCTTTCTCATCGCAGTCGGAGCGATGCTGACCTGGGCCGTGAACGCCTCGGTCTCCGGTCTCGAGCTGCAGACGATCGGCGTCATCCTCATGGTCGTCGGCGCTCTCGGCCTCGTGCTCTCGATGATCTTCTGGTCGTCGTGGGGCGGATTCGCCGGCGAGCGGCGCCGGACGACATACGTCGAGGACGGTCCGCGGTATTAGCCGTCGCATGACCTGGGATCCGCGAAAAGCGGATCCCAGGTCGCGCAGCCCCTTGAAGGGGCCGCTTCGCGGCCCGGCGAGTCTGAGAGGCGGTCGGCGAGGCCGCCTCTTCTCGTTCTGCAGCTAGGCGAGCGGCAGCTCGAACGAGAACGTCGAGCCGCGGCCCGGCTCCGATTCGACACGGATCCGGCCGCCCATCCGGCGCACGATCTCGCGCGAGATGTAGAGCCCGAGCCCGGTGCCGCCGACGCCGCGCGACAGGTTCGGGTCGAGCCGGAAGAACTTCTCGAAGATCCGCTCGTGCTCGGAGGCGGGGATGCCGAGGCCGCGGTCGCGTACGGCGAAGCGGACGCGGCCGTCGGTCGGCTCCAGCTCGACCTCGACACGCCCACCGTTCGGCGAGTACTTGACCGCGTTCTCGACCAGGTTGACGAGCACCTGCCGCAGCCCGTCCGGGTCGGCGGCGACCTGCGGCCCCCGCTCGGGCACACTCAGCACGAGCTCGACGTCCGCCGGCAGGTGCGCCTCGGCGGCCGCGAGGACGCCGCGGGCAAGCTCTCCCGCGTCGGTGCGGCTGATCTCGACGGTCGCGGCGCCGGAGTCGAGCCGGCTCGCGAGCAGGATGTCGTTGACGATCCGCGCGAGCCGCTCCGACTCGCCCGAGATCACCCCGAGCATCCCGGCCTCCTGGACGTCGTTGAGCTCGACGTCGCTGCGCTGGAGCGTCATCGCGGCGCCGTAGATCGCGGCGAGCGGCGTCCGCAGCTCGTGCGACACAGTCGAGACGAAGTCGCTCTTCAGCTGCTCGACCGCACGCTCCTCGGTGAGGTCACGGAACGCATAGACGGTGCCGTGCGGGAACTCGGCCGCGGTCAGCGACAGCCACAGCTCCCCGTGAGGCGCGTCGACCGGGAACGTCTGCGGCCGCTCGCCCTGGCCGAGCGGCCAGCCGAGCAGCGCGTCAGACGCGGGCGAACCGACGATCCGCTCCTCGGGCAGGCCGGTGATGCGCGCGGCGGCCGGGTTCCAGAGCAGGACGACGCCGTCACGCCCGACGAGGAAGACGCCGTCGCCGACGAACTCGAGCGCCTGCGCGGACTGGGCGCGCCGCCGGAGCTCCTCGACCAACCGCGCGTTGTCCATCGCGACGCCGGCGCGGCCGGCGAGCTCCTGCGCGAGGTCGAGATCGTGCTCGTCGAAGCGCTCGGGCAGCCGCGATCCGAGCGTGAGGATGCCGAGGGTCTGGCCGCGGGCGACGATCGGAACCAGCATCAGCGAGCGCGTCCCGATCCGCTCGAACGTGGGCCTGTCGGCGCCGAACCGCTCGAGCTCGTCGAGGTACTCCTCGGGAAGGGAGCGCAGCAGGAGCGGCTCGGACGCCTGGAAGACGCGGGCGATCCGCCCCGAGTCGCCTGCGAGCGCGAACGTCGTCGGCAGCGACTCGAGCAGCGGCTGGACCTCGGGGTCGGCACTGACGCACGCGACCCGGGCGAGCACGCCGTCGCGGAGGAGGAAGATGTTGCACGTGTCGGCCAGCCGTGGCACGCCCACATGCGCGATCCGCGATGCGATCTCGTCCTGGTCGAGCGACGTCGAGAAGAGCTCGCCGGCCTCCGCCAGCAGGCGCAGGCGATCGTCGGCCCGCTTCCGGTCCGTGATCTCCATGATCACCGCGCCGATCCCGATCACCTCGCCGTCGGGCGTGCGCACCGGGTAGTAGCTCGAGAGCCAGTGGCGCCGCTCGCCCATCTGCAGGGCCGCGTCGTCGGTCGACTCGGTGTGCACGACCGGTTCGCCCGTCTCGAGCACGCGCCGGTAGAGCGGGACGAGCACAGGCCCGAGCTCACCGACCACGTCGGCGAGGTCGCGGCCGACGTGCTCCTCGGGCGGGATCCCGTTGATCGTGGCGAGCGCGTCGTTGACCCGGACGAAACGAAGGTCGCGGTCCCAGAAGCCGATCCCGACCGGCGCCGAGACGAGCAACGTGTCCAGCTGCGCGTACGACTGCTGCGCGGCGCCGAAGAGAAGCGCGTTGTCGATCGCGAGCGCCGCGCGCCGCGCGAGCTCGATCGCGAGCGCGAGGTCGAGCTCGCCGAAGCGGCGTCCGGACTCACCGGTCCCGAGCGAGATCGTGCCGAGCATCCGGCCCCGTGCCTCGAGCGGCACGACGATGTACGACATCGCCTCCAGCCGGCGATAGAGCGCGAGGTGCTCCTCGTCGACGGCGGCGTGGGAGAGCGCCTCAACGCGCGCGTCCTCGACGAGGTACGGCTCGCCGGTGCTCAGTACTTCGGAGACCGGATGCGCAGGGTTCGCGCCCGGCGGGTACCGCTCCCGCAGCTCCCGCAGCAACTGCTCCCGCTCCGGCGTGCGGTGCGAGATCGCGACCTGGCGCAGCCGACCGTCGTCGACCATGTCGACGATGCAGTAGTCGGCGAAGCGCGGCACGAGCAGCTCAGCCAGTGCGTCGAAGGTCGCCTCAATGTCGATCGAGGCAGCGAAGACGGCGCCGGTCTCGTCGACGAGCCGCGCCCGCTCGTGGGCCGCCCGCTCGGACGTGACGTCCTGGATGACGTTGATCACGTGCTCGACGGCGCCTTCGGTGGAGACGATCGGCGTCGAGCGGACGAACGACCAGCGCTCCTCGCCGTCCGGGAGCAGCCGGTAGCCGACGAGCCCCTCCTCCGGCCGTCCCGACGCGATCGCGCGTCGGTTCGGAAGCTTGTCGGCGGGGAGCAACTCGCGATCCTCGCCGATGACGAGGAAGCGCTGCATCAGCTCGACGCCGGAGAGCCCGAGCAGCTCGTCACCCGACTCGAGCCCGAGCAGCCGCGCCGCGGCATCGTTCGCGTACGCGAGCGACCCGTCTGCGCGCTGGGCCGTGATCCCGTCCCCGATGCTGCCGAGCACGGCGTCGAGCCCCACGCCCCGCGCCGGGAACGCGGCGCCGTCGCCGCCCGAGTCCTGCTCCTGGTTCTCTCCGAGTGCCAAGGCGATGGTCACGCAGCGTTGCGCGATGGGCCGTGTAGGGATCGAACCTACGACCTTGGGATTAAGAGTCCCCTGCTCTACCAGCTGAGCTAACGGCCCGCGGCGAAGGATTGTAGCCAGGCTTCGCGACAATCCTCCCAGGACGGGTGGGCGCGTGATCGGGCCGCCTCTGTACGATTCCGCGCCGATGACCGACGTCGCCATCGTCGGAGCCGGCTACGTCGGCGTCCCGCTTGCCCAGGTGTTCGCCGAGGCAGGCCGCAGCGTGCTCCTCGTCGACCGCGACGCCGGCCGCGTCGCGCAGCTGAACCGCGGCGAAAGCTACATCGAGGACGTGCCCTCGGAGGTGCTCAAGCGCCTCGTCGACGACCACGACCTCCGTGCCACGACCGACTACGACGAGCTGCGCGAGGCGGACGCGATCCTGATCGCGCTGCCGACCCCGCTCTCGAAGCAGCGCGAGCCGGACCTCTCGATCGTCAACAGCGCGACCGAGGAGATCGCGAAGCGGCTGCGCAAGGGCCACCTCGTCGTGCTCGAGTCGACCACGTACCCGGGCACGACGCGCGAGGAGATCCTGCCGCGGCTCGAGGCCACCGGCCTGAAGGTCGGTGAGGACTTCCACCTCGCGTTCTCACCCGAGCGGGTCGACCCGGGACGGGAGGACTGGACGACGAAGAACGTGCCGAAGGTCGTCGGCGGGATCACCGACGCATGCACCGAGCGCGCTGCCGAGCTGTACGGCTCCGCCGTCGACACCGTCCACCGGGTCACCTCGCCCGAGTCGGCGGAGCTGACGAAGCTGCTCGAGAACATCTTTCGGTCGGTCAACATCGCGCTCGTGAACGAGATGGCGCAGCTCTGCGAGCGGATGAAGATCGACTTCTGGGAGGTCGTCGACGCCGCCGCCACGAAGCCATTCGGGTTCATGAGCTTCAAGCCCGGCCCCGGTCTGGGCGGCCACTGCATTCCGATCGACCCGTTCTACCTGACCTGGAAGGCGCGCGAGTTCGACTTCTACACCGAGTTCATCGAGCTGGCGGGCAAGGTGAACGAGAACATGCCCTGGCACTGCCGCTCGCTGATCTCGCAGGCGCTGAACCACGGCAAGCAGAAGTCGCTGAAGGGCTCGGAGGTGCTCGTGCTCGGCGTCGCGTACAAGCCGAACATCGGCGACATGCGCGAGAGCCCGGCGCTGAAGCTGATCGAGCTCCTGGAGACCGGCGGCGCCAACGTCTCCTACCACGACCTGCACGTCGCCGAGCTGCCGGAGTACGGACTGAGCTCGGTGCCGCTCGAGCCGGGCAACTTCGACGCGATCGCGATCGTGACCGACCACCGCGGCATCGACTACGAGGCGCTCGTCGACAGCGGTCCGGTGATCGTGGACTTCCGGAACGCGACCGGCGAGCGGGGCCGCACGAGCGAGAACGTCTGGAAGCTGTGAGCCGCGTCACCGTCGGTCTCGTGGGCCTCGGCTACTGGGGGCCGAACCTGGCTCGCAACTTCGATCACCTCGCCGACCTCGCCTGGCTCTGCGACTTCGACGAAGAGCTTCGAGCCTCCTTCGACGCGCGCTATCCGCGCGCCCGGGTGACGGCCGATTTCGAGGAGATGCTCGCCGACCCGGAGCTCGACGCGGTCGTGATCGCGACACCCGTGCCGACCCACTACGCGCTCGCGAAGCAAGCGCTCGAGGCCGGCAAGCACGTGCTCGTCGAGAAGCCGCCGGCGATGAAGGGCGCGGAGATGGACGAGCTCGTCGCGCTGGCCTCGGAGCGCGATCTCGTGCTGATGCCCGGCCACCTGCTCCTCTACCACCCGGGCGTGCGCAAGCTGAAGGAGCTCGTCGACTCGGGCGAGCTGGGCGACGTGCTCTGCGTCTACACGAACAGGCAGAACCTCGGGATCGTGCGCGCGAACGAGAACGCGCTCTGGTCGCTCGGCGTCCACGACCTCTCGGTGATCCTCTGGCTGATCGGCGAGGACCCGGCCGAGGTCTCGGCGCGCGGCCGCGACTTCCTCAACGAGGGAGTCGAGGACGTCGTCTTCTGCTACCTCCGCTTCCCCTCGGGCAAGATCGCCCACATGCACCTGTCCTGGCTCGACCCGCACAAGATGCGGAAGATGACGGTCGTCGGGAACGAGAAGATGGCCGTCTTCGACGACATGGAGCTGGAGCGCAAGGTGACGGTCTACGAGAAGGGACCGTGGAAGCAGTCGGCGGGGTACGGCGAGTGGCAGACGCGCACCGGCGACATCCACATCCCCAAGATCGACACGTCCGAGCCGCTGCGGCTCGAATGCCAGGCGTTCCTCGACCTGATCGCCGGCGACGGTGACCGGCGCGCGGTCGCCGAGGACGGGGCACGCGTCGTCCGCGCGCTCGACCGCCTCACTGCATCTCTCAAATCTGGGTCGCTGCGTGGCTGAGATCCACCCGACTGCCACGGTGTACGAGGGAACCGTCCTCGGCGAGGGCGTGCAGGTGCTGGAGGGCGCGGTCGTCGGCAAGCAGCCGACACTGTCGCCGCGCTCGACCGCGAAGCGCGAGCCGCTGCCGCCGACGACGATCGGCGACGGCACGATCGTCTCGACCGGCGCGATCGTCTTCGCCGGCTCCACGATCGGCGCGCGCGTCATCCTCGGCGACCAGTCGTGCGTGCGTGAGCGCGTCGAGGTCGGCGACGACGTCGTCCTCGGACGCGGCTCCTACATCGAGAACGACAGCACGGTCGGCGCGCTGACGAAGATCCAGGCCGAGGCATACATCACCGCCTACTCGACGCTCGAGGACAACGTCTTCATCGCGCCCTGCGTCGTGACGACGAACGACAACTACATGGGCCGGACCGAGAAGCGGCTCGCGCTGCTGAAAGGGCCGACGATCCGGCGCGGCGCCCGCGTCGGCGGCGGCGCGATCCTCTGCCCTGGCGTCGAGATCGGCGAGGAAGCGTTCGTCGGCGCGGGCGCCGTCGTGACGAAGGACGTGCCGCCGCGAAAGATCGTCGTCGGGAACCCCGCGCGGGTGCTGCGCGAGGTCCCCGACGACGAACTGCTCGAAAGCTCCTAGCCGGCAGCCCAGTCTGGCGCACTGTCACGCCACCAGTTCGGGCACTCGAACGCACCGGCGTCGATCCGGATGTCATCGAACGCCACGCGCACGAACTGGTCGCCGAAGATCTCGTCTCGGCTGTAGAGATTGACGTTCACCGAGGCCGGGACGGTGAGCGTGGGACCGCTCAGCAGCGGGATCCATGCATTGCCACTTCGATATGAGGCTGTGAGAATCGACCCCGCCCGGGCGAGTCGGAGTTGTCCGCTCGCGTCGCTCGTCGGCGCGGATGCCGGCACCGGATTGAAGAACGCGAGGTAGTCCTCGAGCCCTGACTCGCTTCGGCGGGCGATCCCGCCCGTGAGGCCGGCGTCACCGAAGATCGCATGAACGCCGTTCGAGAACGGCCAATCGAGCAACTGGAAACGAATGCTGGCCTCGAAGTCGCCGAGCGCACGGCACTGGCTACCGAACGTCGCTCCCATGGACAGGGTGGCGTGATCCTCCATCGCGTCTGCTGCAATCGAGATCTCAGCGCGACCACCGGTAACGCTCACCCCCGCGCCGGTGCCGTTCACGAACTGCCACCACTTTGAGGAATCGAGCCCGTCATGCTCGAACGAGTCCACGATCTCGCCGGCCTGGGGCAGGACCTGATCGTCGCTTCCGTCGCCGGCGTCGATTGTGTGGAGCCGACCACCGAACGGCGCCACCGGTTCCAGCACCGCGAACACGATCCGAGTCCCATCCGGCGACCACTGCGGGAACTCCTCGACGCGAGCGGTCGTCGTCAGGCGACGGAGGTCGGAGCCGTCCTGGTGCACAGTCCAGATGTCGATGCTCGCGAGCGACCCGAGCTCGTTGCGCATGAAGACGAGGTCGTTACCGCGTGGAGACCAGCGCGGCCGGAAGTCGCCGAATGCGGCCGGTCCTTTGGTCACGCGCTTGACGGGACCGCCCTTGAGATTCGTCACGTAGATGCTGCGCGTGCCGTCTCGGTCGCCGACGAACACCACCTTCCCGTTCTTCGAGACATCCGGATTTGCGGCGTTCCCCGGTCCAGTGTCGAGGACACGGTCGACCCGCCCGTCGACGCTGACGATGCGGAGCTCGCAGGGACAAGGACCTGCACTCGCGTTGGCCACGCGCTGGAACACGATCTGCTCGCCATCCGCCGTGAACACGGGCTGGTCGTCCCGGGCCGACCCCGACGTCAGTTGCCGCTCCGCAGAGCCGTCGGCGTTCATGATCCAGATGTCCTGGTCGATCCCAGCCACCGTCCGTGCGAACACGATCCGGCTGCCGTCCGGCGAGAAGCGCGGAACCTGGTCGGAAACACCGTTCCACGTCAGGCGCCGGATGTCCGTTGCGTCCTCGTTCATGGAGTAGAGCTCGGGCGGAAGCGGGCCGGTGCGGCTGCTCTGGAACACGATCCGGCCGTTCTCGCCGGGGAAACTCGCCCACGCCGTCGGCGCCGCGACCATCAGGACGGCTGCGGCCAGGCCGAGCGCAACGTGCGTGCGCTTCTTCATGCGGACCTCCCTCTTGTCAAGGCACATCGTGCGCCTTTGCACGAGTGAACGCGAGCACGCTCACACGCCGCTCACGCGGCGCTCACGGCGCCGTACACGTAATCCGTGCTACACTGATCCCGTGGCAAATCTGACCCTGACAATCGACGACAGGCTGCTCAAGGCCGCTCGCGTCCGGGCTCTCGAGCAGGGCACATCGGTGAACGCCCTCGTGCGCTCGTACCTGGAGCACTTCGCAGGCGAGCGAGCGCGCGAGGCTGTCACCGCGTTCCTCGAACGATCGGCGGAGTCGGCCGCCTCCAGTGGTCGGGACGGCAGGTCGTGGACGCGCGACGAGCTGCATGAGCGCTGACCGCGCGTTCGTCGACACCAACGTTCTCGTCTACGCCGTCGACACGGGCGAACCCGCCAAGCGAGGCATCGCGCGTACGGTGCTCGCAGAGCGGGCCGATCTGCTCGTGCTCAGCGCACAGGTGCTGGCGGAGCTCTATGTCGTGACGACGCGAAAGCTCGCCGTGCCGCTGTCGGAGGACGATGGCGCCGGCTACGTCGAGGAGCTGAGCGGACTACCCATCGTCGCAATCGACGCAGAGCTCGTGCTCGACGGCATCAGGATCAGCCGACAGGCGCAGCTTTCGTTCTGGGACGGCCTGATCGTCGCGGCAGCCCGAGCCGGAGGTTGCGGAGTGCTCCTGACCGAGGATCTCGCCGCCGGCTCGACAATCGCGGGGGTCGCGGTCGAGAACCCATTCGTGGAGTAGACGTCACTTCTTGACCAGCGCGAGCCGGTACTTGCCGGCGCCGCGGGAGCCGAGCTTCACCTGGACGTAGTACGTCCCAGTCCTCGGCGCGCGGAACCCGAGATATTCGCTCGGGCCTGGTCGGGCCGACTGGCGGGCGACGAGGTTGAGCGAGGCGAGGTCGTCGACGTGCTTCGTTCGCGGCCGCCAAAGGATCAGGTTCGTGTCGGTACCGGCCGGCCCGCGCACGCTGATGAAGACCCGCTGCCGCCGCTTGAGCTTGATCGCGTAGACGTCGTTCTGGTCGTCCCAGAAGTCGACGGTGGCCTCGATCCGGTTCCTTCGGCCCCAGATCGCGGCCGCGTCCGTGCCGGCGTCGTCGTTGGGCTCGAGCCGGTCGCGCGGCGGCGGTCCGGCGCTCAGGAGCTGCTTCAGCGCGGCATTGACGTCGAGCCTGCCCCAGCCCGTCAGCGCGTCCCGCTGGGTGCCGCAGCCGGGGCAGCCGGTGGCGCCGTTGACGTCGTGCGATGTCCGCGTCAGGAGCTCCGTCACCTGCTCCGGCCGCAGGTTGGGCCTGATCGCGAGCAGGACGGCGGCGGCGGCGCTCACCTGCGGCGCCGCGAAGGACGTGCCCTGCCCCTTGCGGAAGTCGTCGGGGGCGCAGCTCGAGTAGCCCTGCTCCGCGCACTCCTTCGTCTCGGCGGTCAGAGCGCGCGGAAAGGTCGAGAGGATGCCGACGCCCGGCGCAGCGATGTCGTTGTAGATCTTGTCCCGGTGCGAGAAGACGGGCACCGACCCGTCCCGCGCCAGCGCGCTGACACCGAGCACGTGCGGCAGCGCCGCCGGGTAGCTCGCGAACGGCCACGGCCGTGGCGGCGTGTCGGTGTTGTTGCCGACCGCGGCGACGATGACGACACCCCTTCCGTGCGCCCAGCCGATCGCCTGCGCCTCGAGCGGCGAGAAGGCGTCCCGGTCGGGGTCGCGCGGGTCGCGAAAGCCGCCGAGGCTCATGTTGATCACGCGAGCGTCACGCTCGACCGCCCACTTGATCGCCTTCACCTCCGCCTCGACGTCGATCAGGTCGTTGCCGTCGACGACCTTCGCGACGAGGAGCTCGGCCGACGAGGCAGAGCCCGCGATCCCGATCGTGTTGTTGACCCCGGCCGCGATCAGGCCGGCGACGAAGGTGCCGTGACCCTCCTCGTCGACACGAGCGGAGCCGCCGACGAACGACTTCGCGTCGGCGATCCTACCCGCGAGATCGGGGTGGTCGCCGTCGATCCCGGAGTCGATCACGGCGACCCGGACGGCCGGCAGCGGCGTCGGCGCTTCCCAGAAGTCGAAGGTGCGGTTGAACTCGAGGTGCCATTGCTTCGGCGCGAGCGAGTCGTTCGGAACGTACGCGGCACGACGCGTGCCGAGCCGCTCGACGTAGACGGCGCCGGGGAGATCGCGCAATCGAGGGGCCGTCGCGCGCTCGACGACGAGCGCCGGGATCGGCGCCAGGCTCTCGGCATCGGGGAGCGCGGCGCGAAGACGGGGCAGGTCCGCCGCGGACGCTGCTCCGACGGCGTAACGGGCGGCCTCGGCCTGCGGCGCCAGCAGCGCCGCAGCGGCGAGCACGAGCACGACGCGCGTCATCGCAGCTCGATCTGGCCCGAGAGGCCCTCGGCGAACCCCTGCAGGGGGGCGACCCGTGCGCGGTAGCGCCCCGGCTGGGCGACCGCCAATGTGTACTCGCCCTCGACGCCCGTGGTCGTCGCCCCGACCGTCGACCACGTCCCTTCGCTCTCCAGCTGGAGCTCGACCGGCGATCCGGGCGCGAGCGGCTTGACCGTCCCCGCGACGGCCAGGGGCCCGGATGGACGCACGGTCAGGAGCGGCGCAACCGGCACCTTCAGGGCCGATCCCGCCAGCTTGCCCGCCGAGATCCGGAAGCTGGCCGGTGCGAGCAGCTTCACCTTCGCCTTCAACGCCGGCCCTGCGACCTTCGTCCAGACACCGTCCACCCGCTGCTGCAGCACCGCGCCCTTGACCCCTTTCGCCCGGCCGGTGAGCGCCACCGTCTTGCCGTACCGAACCGCGCCGCCGGGACGGGTCAGCGACAGGGACACGAGCTGTGTGACCCAGGTCGAGCGCAGGCCGCCCGCGAGGCGCAGTGCGGCGCCGCTGATCCTGGTCGTCCCTGCCGACGTCCCAACCTGGACGGTGGCGACACGGCCCGACCGGGCCCGCGCGAGTTGAAGCGACGTCACCGGCAGCCGCAGCTTCAGCCCCTTCCGCAGCAACGTCTCCGCCACGGGGGTCGGCCCCCAGCGATGGACCGGCGAGAGCGCGCTGTGCGGGTCGGCGACACCGACGAGGTACGGCACGGGCTTGCCGAAGACCTCGACCGCGTCGAGCGTCGCTCCGCCGGAGGTCGAATGGAAGAGCGCGTCGATCGGCTTACCCTCCCAGAGGAGCACTTGCCCCTTTGTGGCCTGGACCGCGGCCGTGGTGCGAACGTGCTCGCCGGCGATCCCGCCGTACACCTGGCTGCGCACGTCGGCGTAGAGGTCGAACGCTTTTCCGCTCAGCCGGTGCGCGAGCGCGTAGGAGCGGGCCGCGACCGCCTGCGCCTTCAGCGCCTCTTCGGGCCAGGCGCTCGGCATCTCCTGCGCGACGACGCCCTGGAGGTACTGCTCGAGGCCGACGACGTTGATCGCGTCGAGCTTCTGTCCCGTCACCGAGACCGCGACCTGGCCACGGTAGGGCCGGTCGACCTCGAGCGGAGCCGCGCCGGGCAGGAAGAGAATCGGGCCCGCGAGCTCGGTCGGCGCACCGTTGACGATCACCCGGAGCTTGGGACCGAGTGGGACCGCACCCGCCGGCAACGGATACGTCTTCCCGAAGACGTCGCGAACGCGGAATGGCGCCGCGGAGCGGATCGTCACGCTCGCCTTGCTCTCTGCGACGAGAACACGGACGCGGGCGACCGCCGAAGGCCCGAGCTCGGCACCGGTGTAGAAGTGACCGAGGATCTGGTCGTGCGTCCAGCCCTCCTGCGCGTAGCCGAGCGCACCGTACTGGCTCATGCCGACGCCGTGTCCCCAGCCGCGGCCACTGACGAGGAACGTCGTCGCGGTCACCGCCGCCGGCGTGGTCGGAGAGGGTGCGCGGACGCCTGCGGGCGCGGAAACCGCGAGCGCGAGACCGAGACCGGTGAGAGCGAAGAGCAGGCGCCGCATGGTCGACCTGCCGCCGAGGCTAGCGGAAGAACCCCTGCACCCAGGGCTTCCTTACCGAACCTTCAACTCGGCCGCCGCCGCCCGCGCGCGTTTTCGGCCGCGCCACCTCGGGCAGGCCGTCGTGGTGGACGAGAGCCACCTGCCAGAGCGCTACCGAAACCCGAAGCGGATCGCCCGCGGCGGGATGGGGGAGGTCTACCGCGCCGAGGACGCCGACCTGGCGCGGATCGTCGCCGTCAAGCTGCTCTCCGGCCGCTTCGCCGACAACGACGCGATTCGCGGCCGCTTCACGCGGGAGGCGCTGGCGGTCGCGCGGCTCTCCCATGCGCCGAGCACGGTCACGATCTTCGACGTCGGCGAGCATCGCGGTCGTCCCTACATCGTCATGGAGTACCTGCCCGGCGGCTCCCTCGCCGACCGGCTCCAGCGCGAGGGAGCGCAGCCGGTCGGCCGTTCGCTCGAGTGGCTCGGACAGGCCGCGGCGGCGCTCGACGCGGCGCACGCGAACGGGATCGTCCACCGCGATGTCAAGCCGGCGAACCTGCTGCTCGACAGCGACGACCGCGTCAAGGTCGCCGATTTCGGCGTGGCGAGCGCGGCCGACCTCGGCTCCTTCACCGAGGCCGGCACGGTCGTCGGCACGGCTGGATACCTGGCGCCCGAGCAGGCGCGCGGCGAGCGCGCGACGCCGGCGAGCGACATCTACGCGCTCACGGTCGTCGCCTTCGAGCTCCTGACCGGCAAGCGCCCGTTCGAGCGCGAGTCGTCGACCGCCGAGGCGATCGCGCACGTCAGCGCGCCGATCCCGCCGGCGTCGGACTCCAACCCCGAGTTGCCGCCGGAGGTCGACGACGTGCTCGCACGGGGTTTGGCGAAGGACCCGGAGCACCGGTTCGCGTCCGCTGCCGAGTTCGTCGGTGCGCTGCGCGACGCGCTCGACCGAGCGGCCGGGACAACACGCGTCGGCGCGCTTCCTCCGGCTGCGCCGGCACGCGAGCGCAGCCGCCTGCCGCTGCTGTTGCTGCTCCTGGGCGGAGCGCTGCTCGCGGGTGTCCTCGCCGCGACGCTCCTCGCCCGCGACGACGGCGGCGAGACCGCCGGCACGACGGCGCCGCAAACCGTCAAGGAGACGGTGACGCTGCCCGGAACGACAGTCGTCCAGACGGTCACGACGGCCCCCGAGCCGGCGCCGCCGACGACAACCGCAGCAGAAGAGCCGCCGGCCGAGAGCCCGTCCGAGTCGAACGACCGCGGCTTCGAACTGATCCAAGCCGGGCGCTACGAGGAGGCGCTGCCGCTGCTCGAGAGCGCAGTCGCGGGACTCGCCGGCAGCGGCGACACCGCCGAGGCGTACGCGAACTACAACCTCGCCTTCGCGCGCCGTGCGCTCGGACAGTGCGAGGGAGTCGTCCAGCTGCTCGACCGCTCTGAGCAGGTGCAGGGCAAGCGGAAGGAGATCAGCCGCCTGCGGAAGGAGACAGAGCGGAGCTGCGGCGACGAGGGGGACGACTAGGAGCCGGCGAGCCTGGCTGCGTACTGCTTGTCGTAGTACTCCCGGTAACCGCCCGAGCGCTTGATCGGCTCCCACCAATCACGGTTGGCGGCGTACCAGGCGGCCGTGAGCGGGAAGCCCTGCGCAAGCGGGGTCTCGGGTGCCCAGCCGAGCTCGGTGCGCGCCTTCGTCGTGTCGAGCGAGTAGCGCCGGTCGTGGCCGGCGCGGTCCTCGACCCGACGGACGAGCGACGCATCCGCGCCCGTGTGCTCGAGCACGAGATCCGTGATCTCGCGGTTCGCCGCCTCCTCGCCGCCGCCGATGTTGTACGCCTCACCCGCGCGGCCCTGCCGGAGCGCGGCCTCGACTCCGGCGCAATGGTCCTCGACGAAGAGCCAGTCGCGCACCTGGTTGCCGTCGCCGTACATCGGCAGCGGCTCGCCCTCGAGCGCGTTCGTGACGAAGAGCGGCAGCAGCTTCTCGGGGTACTGGAACGGGCCGTACGTGTTGGAGCCGCGGGTGATCAGCGCGTCGACCCCGTACGTCCGGACGGAACCGAGCACCTGCAGGTCGCCCCCGGCCTTCGCGGCGGAGTACGGGCTCGACGGGCGGAGCGGGTCGTCCTCGACCGAGGACACACCCTCGGCGACGTCCCCGTAGACCTCGTCCGTGGAGACGTGCACGAGCCGGATCCCTTGGGCGCGCGCGTGGTCGAGCAGCACCTGCGTGCCGGCGACGTTCGTCTGGATGAACTCAGCCGGACCGAGGATGGAACGGTCGACGTGCGTCTCGGCGGCGAAGTTGACGATCGCGTCGCAACCGGCCGCGGCATCGGCCACCGCGCTCGCGTCGCAGATGTCGCCCACGACGAGCTCGATCCCCGTGCCGTCGAGGTTCGCCGGGTTACCGGAGTAGGTCAGCTTGTCGAGCACGCGCACGTCGTCGCCCGCGGCCTGAAGCCGTTTCGCGAAGTGGGAGCCGATGAACCCGGCGCCGCCGGTGACGAGCACGCGCACGCCCAAAGGCTACGTGACCGCCAGGAGCCGCGTCCCCAGCAGATCGGCCAGTCCCTGGCCGCCCTGGTGCATGACGACGTTGTGGTTCCAGCGGAAGACCGGCCGCGCGATCGGCGCGAGCAGATTCATCCAGGGCCGGGTCGTGTGCACGTTCCACTCGTAGGTGACGGCGGTGTCGCGGCCGTCGAAGAAGCGCCAGCGGCCGGTTCCGGCGAGCTCGCCGTCGGCCTCCGCCTCGATCAGGAACGGCCGCTCGATGTTCGTGATCCGCGTCTCGAAGCGGACGGGATAGGGGATGACGCTCCGCCACTCGTGCCGGTAGAGCGCTCCGATCCCGTCGCCGTTGCCATGCTCGAGCTTGTCGACGCGCCTGACGCCACGCCACCACGCGGGCCAACGCTCGATCGCGTAGACGGCGGCCCAGACCTCCTCGCGGGGAGCTTCCAGGATCCAGGTGGTCAGGAACGAGTAGCTCGCCATGCTGCTCTATTCGGCCGCCGCGCCCGCGCGGATGGCGGCGATCGTCTCGCGCAGGCCCTCGCGCCAGTGCGGCAGCGTCGGCGCGCCCTTCTCGCTCCGGAGCACCGAGTAGGCGGGCCGCGGCGCCGGCCTGCCGAGCTCCGCGGTTGTGATCCGCCGCACCTGCGTGTCGA
Source organism: Gaiellaceae bacterium (assembly GCA_035556515.1). Classification (GTDB taxonomy): domain Bacteria; phylum Actinomycetota; class Thermoleophilia; order Gaiellales; family Gaiellaceae; genus Gaiellasilicea. The sequence goes on along the minus strand of DATMEO010000087.1, from coordinate 12,092 downwards.
GGCCGGCCTCGTCGAAGATGGCCTCGGCGAAGTCGGCCCAGGTCGCGTCGCCGTCGGCGGAGACGTGGTAGACGCCGTACGGCAGGAGCAGGACCTGCCGCGTCGCCGCGGCGAGGTGGCCGACGTAGGTCGGCGAGCCGCGCTGGTCGTCGACGACCGCGACCTCGTCCCGCTCCTCGCCGAGCCGCAGCATCGTGCGGACGAAGTTGGTGCCGGTCGGCCCGTAGAGCCAGGAGGAGCGGACGATCCACGCACGCTCACCGGCGGCCGCCTCGCCGTGGAGCTTCGTCCGCCCGTACGCGGACTGCGGGTTGGGGCCGTCCGATTCCAGGTACGGATCGGCCTTGCGGCCGTCGAAGACGTAGTCGGTCGAGTAGTAGACAACCGGCCTGGCGACCGCGGCGACGTTGGCCGTCCCGCCGACGTTGACGGCAGCGGCGCCCTGGGGATCGTCCTCGGCGCCGTCGACGTCCGTCCAGGCGGCGGCGTGGAGGATGACGTCGACCGGCTCGAGCCCGGCGGGGAGCGGCAGCTCGACGTCCCAGTCGGCTCGGGTCAGCGCGACGACGCCGTCTTCGGCGAACTCCTCGCGCAGCGCCCGGCCCAGCTGTCCGCCCGCACCGGTGACTACGTACACGCGTCGCTCCGCTCCCGCAGGGGAAACCATGTTTCCCCCGCGAGCCCCCTTCTTCTCGTCCGATGTGGGGGAACCTCCAGGTTCCCCCACACCCCCTCCCCGCGTGCGACTCTCACGAGTCACACGCCTGCAGATCCCGCTCGGAGAGGAGCGGCGTGTCCGTGCTCCAGAGATGCTTGACGCGCGGGTCGGCCCAGCAGATGCCGTGCTCGTCGGGACTCGCCGCGTCGTATTCCTCGGTCACGTGGTAACAGAAGAAGAGATCGGTGAGAGCCTCGAAACCGTGGGCGTGCCGGCCCGGGATGTAGATCGCAACCGGGTTGTCATCGCCGATGTCCTCCGTGAAGGTCTCGCCGCTCTCGCGGTCGAGGACGACGACGCGAGCCATTCCCTGCAAGCACACGAAGAGGTCGTCCTGGCCGCGCTCGTGGTAATGAAGGCCGCGGAGCACGCCCTTGCGCGAGAAGGAGAGGTTCGTCTGCCGCGTCTGCCTCGGCAGCAGTGTCTCGCGCCGGATCTCCGCGAACCAGCCGCGCTCGTCCTCGAACCGCTGGAGCGGAATCCGAAGAAGGCCTTCGATCATCAGAAACTGGCGATCATGGGAGCTTGTTGACGCCGGTGCGCTGGATCAGGGCGCCGATCTCGGCCAGCGACTCCTGCGTGCCGGCGTCCTCCCACCAGCCGGTGACGCGGTTGCAGGCGAGCGTTCCGCTCTCCGCGTAGTGGCGGTTGACGTCCGTGATCTCGAGCTCGCCCCTCGAGGAGGGCTCGAGCCCGCGGATCAGCTCGAACACGTCAGGCGAGTAGCAGTAGAGACCGACGACCGCGTCGCTCGAGGGGGGCGCCTCGTAGCGCATGTCGACGACACCAGCCTTTTCGACCACGTCGACGACGCGGTCGCCCTCGCCGTACACGACGACGCCGAAGCGCTCAGGATCGGGCACCTCCTTGACGAACACCGCCGCCCCGTCGTCACCTTCGACGAAGCTGCGGATCGCCGCCGCCTCCGCGTACTCGAAGATGTTGTCGCCCAGGCAGACGACGAGATCGTCGTCGCCGGCGAAGCTCTCGGCCATGCCGACCACCTGTGCGATCCCGCCCGCCTCGACCTGGACCTTGTAGGTCAGATCGAGATCGAAGAGCGGTTCGCTGTTGCCGCGTTGGCTCATCCGGCCGTTCCCGAGCAGGTCGATCACCTGCCCCGCATGGCCCTGGCCGGTGACGATCATCACCTCCTCCACCCCCGCCAGCTGGAGCAGCTGCAGCGGGTAGAAGATCATCGGCCAGTCGCCCACCGGGAGCAGGTGCTTGTTGACGACGCGCGTCAACTCGCCGAGCCGAGTCGCCTCGCCGCCGGCCGCGATCAGTCCCTTTGCCCTCATGTCGCCCTCATGCCGCGGACGATGCTACTGCGGGAGCCGCGAGGGGCGTTCTCCCCAGCAACCAGAAGCAGAGCTCGACGACGGGCCCGATCCCGACCGCGAAGACGAGCGTGCCGATACCGACGGTGCCGCCGAGCAGGAAGCCGACGACGAGCGCGGCGAGCTCGATCCCTGTCCGGGCGGCGCCGAGCCTGACACCGAGCCGGCGCGCGGTGACCAGCATCAGCGAGTCGCGCGGGCCGGCGCCGAGCGACGCGCAAATGTAGAAGGCGGAGCCGACGCCGAAACAGGCGAGCGCGAGCGCGATCAGCGCGATCCGGACGCCGAGCGGCTGCTCCGAGAGCGCGTCGACGGCGTCGATCGCGGTCAGCGCGATCACGAACGAGCCGATGAGGATCGCGTTCAGGAGCGTGCCCAGCCCGATGCGTGCTCGGAGCCGCCAGACGAGCACGAGCACGGCGACGGAGACGAGCAGGTTGGCGACGCCGAACGAGACCCCGAGTTGCTCGGCGAGCCCCTGGTGGAGCACGTCCCACGGCGGCAGGCCCAGCTCGGACTCGAGGAAGCAGACGATCCCGCACGAGCACAGGAAGAGCCCGGCCACGAGCCACGCGACGCGCGCGCCGAAGCCGCCGTAGAGAGCAGGTGGCGCGCGCATGGTTCGGAACGTAGCGACCTGGCCATAACACCCGCATGACCGAGCGAGAGGTCCAGCACGACCCACAGGTGCTCGAGGGCGACGACGAGCTCCCGCGCCAGCCGTCGCCCCCGCTCGACCCCTACACGCCCGAGCCGGGGCCCGGGCAGGGCGAGCGCCGTGCGTTTCGCGTCATGCGGCTCGCGTGGATCGTGCTCGCGATCTCCGTCGCGATCGTCCTGATCGCGCTGCTTCGTTAGCGCAGGATGAGCATCCGCTGACGCGGACGCTCATCGCGCGAAGACCCCTGAAGGGGGCCGCTTCGCGGCCCGCGCGCGCGTCTCTAGCGGGAGCGGATGGTTGCGCTGTAGGCGCGGTCCCGCGACGAGTAGATGCGGACGCTCGCGCGGGGCGGCGCGGCCACGGCCGTGCTGAAGAAGCCACGTGCGCTCGTGCGGCGAGTGCCGCCGCTGAAGCGCCAGCCGCCGCCGATGCGCACCTGCACCCGATACGTCTGGACGCCGGAGCGCGGGCGTACCTGGCCCCAGAGGACGAGCTTGCCGGCGCTGCGCCCGGCCTGGGCGATCGGGAGCGGGAACGCGAGGGCGGCGAGCTTCGGGCGGCCGGCGATGTTGAAGAGGCCGCTCTGGAACCGGCTCGCCTCGGGCTCGTCCTTGACGAGGTAGTGGATCAGCATGTCGACCCGGGCGGCCTTGTGGGCGCGGAGGCCCGACTGGCCGAGCAGCTCGGCCTGCCGCTGCTGGGTGACGCCGTACGCGCCGGTCTGGTAGCCGTACTCGGTCAGCCAGATCCGCTTCGGGCCGAAAGCGCGGCCCACGTGGGCGATCAACTTCTCGAGCGTCGCCATCGTGATCGTCTCGCAGTGGCTGCAGCCGCCGGTGAACGGCGTTTCACGGCTGCTCGACGGATACGGGTGGTGGGCGTACGCGTCGAGGCGGGCGCGCGCGGCGCGCATCCCGCGGATCCACCTGACCGGAGAGACGCCGCCGCTCGAGCCCCGCGGTGCGGTGACGCCGCCGGCGACCTTCGCGCGCGGGATCACGGAGTGGATCGCCGCATAGCCGGGATTGAGGATCTGGCGGACGTAGACGCTCGGCGAGGTCGGGCGCAGCCAGCGCGCCTGGTTCGGCTCGTTCCACATCAACCACTGCCTCACCCAGCGGTAGCGCGTGGCCGCGGCGCGGGCGAAGCCGGCGAACGACGACGCGCCGGGAGCGAAGTTCTGGGTCCTGCCGCCGTTCGCCCACCGGGGCGAGCCGACGATTCCGACCACGGCCGGGATCCCGCGGCCGCGGAGACCGTTGAGCACGGCGTCGCTGTCCTCCCAGTCGTACTCGCCGCGCGACGGCTCGATCTTGTCCCAGTGCAGGTTGAAGCGGACGACATCGACGCCGAGCCGCTCGAGCCGGTCGAGCCGCTCGTCGAGCGCGCCGGCACCGTGGATCAGCCAGGCGTCGTCCTGGATCCCGAAGCGGACGTTGGGCGACGCGTCAGCCGCCGGCGCGCAGACGCCGAGCAGCGCGCACGAGAAGACCACGGCGAGCGGAAATCGCATTCCAGACGCGTTCCCGGACATACCCGTTTCGACACATAAGGATCCTGTTAACGGGCGCGGCGCCGGGCTTTCCGCGCCTTCACGCCCGGTGCGTAGCGCACCGCTGCGAACCAGACGTAGACGGCGAAGGCCAACGCGGCGCCGAGCAGCTTCAGGATCCGCCGCACCCGGGTCATGCGTTCGATCGTACCGCGCGGGGTAACGTCTCCCTCAATGGCGCGGCGCGACATCGACCGCCTGCAGGGAGAGATCGACGAGCTCTTCGCCGACCTCTGGCAGGTGCCGCGATTCTCCGGGATCAGGGACGGCTTCCGCCCCGCGGTCGACTGCTTCTTCACCGACGATCCGCCCCAGCTCGTCGTCATCGTCGAGCTGGCAGGCGTCGATCCCGACTCGATCGAGCTCTCGGTCGAGGAGCGCGCACTGACGATCTCCGGCAGCCGCGCCCGCCCGCGCGTGCCGGGGCAGGTCTACCAGCAGGCCGAGATCGAGTACGGGCGCTTCCGGCGCCAGATCCCGCTCGAGCGGGACATCGACGCGGCCGCGTCCCGCGCCACCTACGAAGCCGGCATGCTCCAGATCACCCTCCCCGTCGCCCGTCGGAAACGGGTCGGTTCGGCCGTGGTCATCGTCGTGCGCAGGACCGCATGAGCGAGACCGCCTCCGACCGCCTGCGGCTGCCGGTGCTGCCGCTGAAGGAGACCGTCGTCTTCCCCGAGTCGATGACACCGCTCGCGGTCGGCCAGGAGCGGTCGGTCAAGCTGATCGACGACGTCGTCTCGGGAGAGCGGATGCTCGCGCTCTTCACCGTCGAGAACGAGGACGCCGAGCAGCCGGGCTGGGACGACATCTATCGCGTCGGCACCGTCGCGGTCGTGCACAAGATGATCAAGGTGCCTGACGGGACGCTTCGGATCCTCGTGCAGGGCGTTCAGCGCGTCCGCCTCGTGAAGCCCGTCGAGGACGATCCGTACCTCGTCGCCGAGCTCGAGGACCTGCCGGAGATCGTGCCGGACTCGCCCGAGGTCGAGGCGCTGACCCGGACCGTCCAGCAGCAGTTCGGGCAGATCATCGGGATGACGCCGTATCTGCCGGAGGAGCTACAGCTCGCCGCCGCGAACGTCGACGACCCGACTGCGCTCACCCACTTGATCGCCTCGACGCTGCGTCTGAAGACCGACGAGCGCCAGGAGCTGCTCGAGACCGCCGACGTCGAGGAGCGGTTGCGCCGGATCGCGGGGATCCTCGGCCGCGAGGTCGAGATGTCGGAGCTCGGCTCGAAGATCCAGTCGCAGGTCGCGAGCGAGATCGACAAGGGCCAGCGCGAGTTCTTCCTCAGGCAGCAGCTGAAAGCGATCCAGGAGGAGCTCGGTGAGGGCGACGACCACCAGGCCGAGATCAACGAGCTGCTCGAGCAGCTGGAAGCCAAGGACTTGCCCGAGCACGTCACCAAGGCGGCTCTGCGCGAGGTGCACCGGCTCGAGCGCCTCCCGCCCGCGGCCGCCGAGTACGGGGTCATCCGCACCTACCTGGACTGGATCCTCTCGCTCCCGTGGGGAACAGTCACCGAGGACAACCTCGACCTCGACCACGCACAGCAGATCCTCGACGAGGACCACTTCGACCTCGAGAAGGTGAAGGAGCGGATCATCGAGCACCTCGCCGTCTCGAAGCTGAAGAACGACCTCTCCGGCCCGATCCTCTGCTTCGTCGGCCCGCCCGGCGTCGGCAAGACGTCTCTTGGGCAGTCGGTCGCGCGCGCGCTCGGCCGCACCTTCGCCCGGATCTCGGTCGGCGGCGTCCGCGACGAATCGGAGATCCGCGGACACCGGCGCACCTACATCGGGGCCATGCCCGGCACGATCGTGCGCGCGATTCGGGACGCCGAGTCGTCCAACCCCGTCTTCCTGATCGACGAGATCGACAAGATGGGCGCAGACTTCCGCGGCGACCCGGCCTCGGCGATGCTCGAGGTGCTCGACCCCGAGCAGCACTCGAGCTTCCGCGACCACTACCTCGACCTTCCGTACGACCTCTCGAAGGTGCTCTTCATCTGCACCGCGAACACGCTCGACACGATCCCCGGGCCGCTGCTCGACCGGATGGACGTGATCCAGCTCTCCGGTTACACGCACGAGGAGAAGCTCGGGATCGCCAAGCGCTACCTCGTCCCGAAGCAGATCGCCGCGCACGGGCTCAAGAAGAGCCGGCTCACGATCACGGACAAGACACTGCGACTCGTGATTGCCGAGTACACACGCGAAGCAGGGGTCCGGAATCTCGACCGGCAGATCGCGACGCTCTGCCGCAAGGCGGCGACCCTCGTCGCGACCGGGCACACCGAGAAGCTCAGGGTCGACGAAGAGCGCGTGCGCGAGTGGCTCGGCGCACGCAAGTTCTCGATCGACGCCCGCAGACGGACGGCCGATCCGGGCGTGGCGACCGGACTGGCCTACACGGCCGTCGGCGGCGACGTCCTCTTCATCGAGGCGACTGCGTACCCGGGCAAGGGCAAGCTGACGATTACCGGACAGCTGGGCGAGGTGATGCAGGAGTCGGCGCAGGCGGCGCTCTCCTGGGTGCGCTCCCACGCGGCCGAGCTCGGGCTGGCCGCGGAGTGGTTCGCCGCCAACGACGTGCACATTCACGTGCCCGCGGGCGCCGTCCCGAAGGACGGCCCCTCGGCCGGCGTGACGATGGCGACCACGATCGTCTCGCTCGTGCGCGGCATTCCGGTCGACGACGACGTCGGCATGACCGGCGAGATCACGCTTACGGGCCAGGTGCTGCCGATCGGCGGCGTGCGCGAGAAGGTGCTCGCAGCCGAGCGTGCCGGGCTCAAGCGCGTGATCCTGCCGCTCGAGAACGCGCACGACCTCGACGACCTCCCACCCGAGACCCGTGCGGAGCTCGAGTTCGTGCTCGTCGACCATGTCGAGGAGGTGTTCGAGGACGCCTTCCGCGGCACCACCGGCAAGCGGCGGCCCAGACATGCGACGCTGCACCGCCAGGCGGCGGCCTCGCGCAGCTGATTGTCGCGCGGGCGGGATCCGCTCCTGCGGATCGCACCCTTGGCGCAAGTAGCTCCTGTTTGCGAGGATCGCCCTACGGCAAGACTGTCGGAGCGACCACGAGACTGAAAGGACGGGCCGGATGGCCAAGACCAAGGAAAAGCTCTACGACACCGCCGACACGATGAAGCCCTACGTCGACCGGGCTCTGCACGACGACGACCTGCACGACAATCTGAAGGAAGCCTTCAAGGCTGCGCGGGACGTCTACGCCGAGCTGCTCGGCAATCGCAACCTGACGTCGACCGCCGTGCGCGCGGCGACGGACAAGGAGATCCAGGACAACCTGAAGAAAGCGGTCGACGAGCTCCGCACTGCGGCGAACCGGATCCAGGGCAAAGAGGACCACGGCGCCCGCAACACGATGCTGCTGCTGGCGGGCATCACAGCCGGCATTCTCTTCAACCCGATGACAGGCCCGCAGACCCGCGCCTGGCTGATGGAGAAGGTCACCGGCGAGGGCTCCGACGACTACACCTATACGCCGCCGCCGAGCACGAGCTCGTCGAGCGACGACGCCTAGCCGGCGCCGAGAACCGTGCTGTCGCCCTGGGAAACCGGGGCGGTCAGCGCACGGTCCAGCGAGCCGGGGTCGAGCCCGCTCGCGCTCGAGATATCGGTCGAACCGAGCAGAATCGCCGCCGGCTTCGGCGCAGTCGCATTCGACGGCACCGGCGGCGCCCAGCCGCGGCCGGCCGCGAAGGTGACGTCCTCCAACCGCCGCCACGCGCTCAGGTACGGAAACGCGTTCACGACACCGTCGTAGCCGAGCGGCAGCAGGCCGACCGGGTGGATCTCGAAGTGGAGATGGTACGGGGTCGTCTGCGCGTCGCCGGTGTTGCCGACGAAGGCGATCACGTCGCCCGCCTTCACCTCGTTGCCGTCGATCGCGAGCGGCGAGAACGCCGAGAGGTGCGCGTAGTAGAACTGGTTGCCCTGCCGGTCGCGGAGCCAGAGGCGGTAGCCGCCGCGGTCGTTCCAGCCGACGGAGAAGACGGTCCCGTCCGCCACGGCCAAGAGCGGCGCGCCTAGCGGGGCGAAGATGTCCTCGCCGTGGTGCCAGCCGACGCCCGCGCGGGCGGCCCGGAACGTGTCGGTGAACGAGGAGGGCCCGTAGACGGGGAAGACGTAACCCGCGGGTGAGAGCGGTGCCGAGACGTCGGTCGGCGGCAGCCGGAAGACCGAGCCCGGCTTGTGCGGGAGCACGCCCGGCTCCGGCGGCTTCGGCAGCGGCTTGCGCGCCTTCGCCGGTGCGCCCGGCGGGCGACCAGGCGGAGTGGGCGCCTCCGTCGTCAACGTCGTCGCGGCTGGTGCCTCGGCCGGCGTCGACGCTGCCGCCTCGGCGTGCGCGACGAGGATCTCGGTTCCTGCAGGCAGGCCGGCGTGGTCGGCGGTGAGGACGACGTGGAGGGCGTTGACGGCGCCGCGGGCGTCCCTCGTTCCGTCGGCGACAGGTGCCTCCACGACCTGCTCGAGCACGATCAGGTAGCCCCAATCGCCCAACTGCACACGCAGGTTCGGCGTCGCCGGCACCTGCGTCCCGAAGACGACGAGGTTGGTCACGTTGGACCCCGCTGCGTCGGCGCCCGCCGCAGAGGCCTTCGCCCTCCCGGCAACGCTCTCCGCCGTCAACTCGCCGTTGAAGAGCGTCACGCCGAGAACGTCGCTGACCGCCTGGCCGCTCACCGCGCCGGTCGCGCGCGAGGAGACGCTCGAGGAGAGCGCGCCCGTGCGCACGAGCGAGCCGTCGGCGGGAAAGACGAACGCGTCGGCGACGCCGGTCTCGCCGGGCCCGGGCGAGGACGCCTCGGCCGCGATCGAGGCGGGTTGGCCGGGAACGAGAATCGAGAGGCCGTGCGCGCCGGCCGAGACGATCGCCGGCTCCGAAGGCGCGCCGGCGCCGGTCGCTGCAGCAGCAAGCGACCCGGCGATCAGGAGCAGTGCGATCAGCCTCGGGTACAACGCACCTCCATTATCCGGATCTGGCGAGACGATGCGCGGTTAGTGTTGAGAATGAGAATCGTTTTCAGCTACGCTCGCCGCGTGGCAGCTGACCTCTCACTCCCCGACGGCGTCCGCCCGACGGCCCAGCGGCTCGCCGTCGTCCGAGCCGTGGCGGAGTCCTCGGGCAGCTTTACGGTGGCGGAGCTGCACGATCGCGCACGCAGGTTCGAGCCCGGGCTCGGGCTCGCGACGACCTACCGAACGGTCGAGCTGCTGCGCGCGAACGGCGGCGTCCATCCCCTGCTCGGAGAGGGCAGGCCGACGTACGTCCGCTGCCATCCCGAGCACCATCACCATCTCGTCTGCACGAGCTGTGGCGGCGTCGAGGAGACCGAGCTCTGCGCCGCGCCGTCGGAGGCGGAGCTGGAGCGCCGGCACGGCTTCCGCCCCGCGGCGCACGAGCTCGACATCTACGGCACCTGCAGACGCTGCGCATGAACCCGTTCACGTTCTCGGGACGCGGCTCGCGTGGCGTAGGCCGGTGGAACAGTACGGAGGTACGGACCGCCGGCTGGAGCCGCGCGAGCCGCGTCAGCCTTTCGCGGAGCCCGGCTCCGCCGGGCGGGAGCGAAAGGCGGCCGAGGGCGTGAACTGGATCGCAATTCCGCTCGCGGGGGTGACCGTGCTGTCGACTCTCGCGGGAGGCGCGGTCGCATTGCGGATGGCGCGCGAACTCACAACCGCGATCGCGCTCACGGGCGGCATCGTCGTCGCCGTCGCGCTCTTCGACGTTCTGCCGGAGGCGATCGAGGCGGTCGACGACCCGCAGCTGGTGGGGCTGCTCGTGGGGGCCGGCTTCGTCTTCTTCTTCCTCGCCGAGCGCGCGCTCGTCCTCCACCACCGCGACGACGACGTCCATGTCCACGCGCACGCGAGGGTCGGCGTGCTCGGCGCAGCCGGCCTCTCGGTGCACAGCTTCATCGACGGCCTCGGGATCGGGCTCGCATTCGGGCTCTCGACCGAGACGGGGCTGCTCGTCTTCGTCGCAGTGGTCGCGCACGACTTCGCCGACGGGCTCAACACGGTCGGCTTCGTCCTGCGCCAGTCGGGTGACCGCGCCCGCGCGATTCGCTGGCTCGCGATCGACGCGGCTGCGCCGCTGGCCGGTGCGATCGTCGGCTCGGCGCTCTCGATCTCAGAAGCGGGCCTGGGCGCGCTGCTGGCGGTCTACGCCGGCTTCTTCCTCTTCATGGGTGCGACCGACCTGCTCCCCCACGCCCACGAGCATCCGTCTCTGAAGCGCGTCGCCCTGACGGTGGCGGGCTTCGGCGCGATCTTCCTCGTCAGCCTGATCGGGCACTAGCGACGCTAGGCGTCGAGCTTGCGGGCGAACTCGCGGAAACGGTCGCGCGCAGCCTGGTCTGGCCCGAGCTGCTCGTCCTCTCCGTAGCGCGGGTCGGCGGCGATCTCCTCGGCGACGGCACGGACCTCCGCCGCGATCGCCTGACGGTTCTCCGGCGCGCGGAGCAAGAGCTCGATCCAGTTCTCGGTACCGTCGTAGGGCGGGACGTCGTTGTCGACCAGCAGCTCGCCGAGCTTCACGCCGACGCGGATGTAGGCGAACGTCCGGAACGCGAGGATGCGCCGCGGCGAGCCGACGAGGCGCCCGATCTCCGGGTCGTCCGCCTGGATCTGCGCGACGATGCTGCCGATCGGCTCGTCGACGAGCGGAAGCCAGATCTCCTCGTGCTCGTTCATGGCTGCGAAGGATACGGGGCCGCACGACGCGACCGCCATGCGAGTTGTGCGGCGACGCCGAGGAGGAGCACGGCGAAGAGCCGCCGGAGCACGTCCTCCGGGAGCGCGGTGGCGATCTGGACGCCGGCCGCGGCACCGGCGATCGAGACGACCCCGAGCGCGAGCGCGGTTCGCCAGCGCACGTTGCCGTAGTGGCGCTGCCGCCACGTGCCCGCTGCGACGGTCGGGAGGATCGCCAGCAGCGACGTCGCCTCGGCGTCGAGCTGAGACAACCCCAGCGCAACGAGCGTCGGCACGAACAGGATCCCGCCGCCGACGCCGAAGAAACCGGCGAGCAACCCGGCCGCGAACCCGAGACTGACGGCGAAGACGACGGTGCTGGCGCTCATGCGACGAGCAGCCAGACCGCGAGCGACGCCAGCAGGCCCGCGAACGCGAGCGTCAGCGCCCGGCCGGAGACGCGCTGCTGCACGCCCGTGCCGACGATCGCGCCCGCGGCGGCGGGAAGACCGACGAGAGTGGCATGCGCCACGTCGACGTGCCCCTCGAACGCGTAGAGGATCGTGCCGGCCAGCGCCGTGATCCCGATCGCAGCGAGCGACGTCCCGGTCGCGACCTTGCTCCCGAAGCCGAGCAGGAGGATCAGCAGCGGCACGATGACAATCCCGCCGCCGACGCCGAAGACGGTGCTGAAGAGGCCCGCGACGAGGCCGATGAGGAGGAGCTTCAGCGCCACCGCTCGTATCCTAGGCCCGTGGACGGCGACGGCTCACTGCTCGCACGGCTCGCCGAGGAGCCCGGGCGGGCGGCGATCCTGCTTGACGTCGACGGCGTCCTCGCGCCGATCGTCGGCGTGCCGCACGACGCCGCCGTGCCGGAGCCGACCCGCGAGGAGCTGCGCCGGCTGCACCGCCGCTACGCGCTCGTCGCCTGCATCAGCGGCCGTTCGGGCGCCGATGCACGCCGCATCGTCGGGCTCGACGAGCTCGTCTACGTCGGCGAGCACGGGCTCGAGCTCGAGCCGGAGGCAACGGAGTGGAGCGAGCGGTTGCAGGCCTTCGCAGCCAGCGTCGACTGGGAGGACGTC
>DATMEO010000086.1:0-5471 GCA_035556515.1 Gaiellaceae bacterium | reverse complement strand
CTCGGCCTCGGCGGCCGCAGCGTCGATCGCGGCCTGGTTCGCCTCCGACTCCGCACGCGCGACGGCGAGCTGGGCGGGCGTCTGACGCAGCTCGCGGACGCGGGCCTTCTTGCCGATCTTCTCGCGCAGGTAGTAGAGCTTCGCGCGGTTGACGTCGCCGATCGCGCCGACCTCGATCTTCTCGATCTTCGGCGAGTGCACCGGGAACGTTCGCTCGACGCCGACGCCGAACGACTGCTTGCGGACGGTGAATGTCTCGCGCGCGCCGGAGCCCTGACGCTTGATCACGATCCCCTCGAAGACCTGGACACGGCGGCGCTGTCCCTCGATCACCTGGAAGTGGACGCGGACGGTGTCTCCCGCCTTGAAGCGGGGGATGTCCTTGCGCAGCTGGCGCTGCTCGATGCTCTCGATGATCGTGCTCATGACAAAGGGTCGGCCTGCGGCCGGCGGCCAATGGTAGCGAAAACTCAGCGAACGGAAATGCGGTTGGGCGGCCAGTAGGTGGCGAAGACCTTGCCGATCAGGTTCTTGCGCGGGACCGTCCCCCACTCGCGCGAGTCGCAGGACTGGGAGCGGTTGTCGCCCATCATGAAGTACTGCCCCTGCGGCACGTTGAACGTCTCTGCCCCGCGCGTGTCGCGCCGGTTCGGCTGGATGTACGGCTCCTGCAGCTTCTTGCCGTCGATGTAGACAAAGCTCGAGCCGCCCTCGTTGCGGAGCTCGACGCGCTCGCCCGGCAGGCCGATCAGGCGCTTGACGAACGTGCCGCCGGCACCGCAGCGCTGCCGGGCGGCCGGCGGCGTCTCGAAGACGACGATCTCGCCGCGCCTGGGGTCGCGGAAGCGGTAGATGAAGCGGTTCGCGAGCACGCGGTCGGACCAGCGCGCCTCGCAACCGCTCGCGTCGCGAGCGCAGTGGAGCGTCGGCTCCATCGAGGAGGACGGGATCCGATACGGGTTCACGACCCAGGCCTTGATCGCAAGCACGATCGCGATCGCACCGGCGATCGTGACGACCCAGTCGATCGTGACCCGTAGCCCGTGCGGCAGCCCGTGGGTGAGACGGTCGACCGGGTTGCGCGACCTGCGCGCCGGCTCCGTGGGTGTCACGACGGGCTCCGGGAACGACTCCGGCAGCGCCATGGGAACCCGCTCGGCGTCGGACTCGGGATCCGGGTCCTCGGGCCGCAGCGCGAACCACGCCGACGCCACGGCGAGCCCGGTCCAGAGCAGGTCGAAGAGCCCGAACACCTCGCTCAGGTTCTCGCGGAAGAGCGAGAACATCTCCCCCGAGAGCAGCCCCGTCTGGGTCCCGAAGTCCTGTTCCGCCTCCTGGACCGCGAAGGCGAAGCCGAGGTACTTGCCGATCAGGACCCCGAGCAGCGCGGTCACGATCGCGATCGCCTGCAGGTCGGGCGAGCGCCGGCCTCCGGCGGAGCGCTCGACTGCGAATCCCGTGGCGAAGCCGATTCCCCAGGCGACGATCCCCACCTCGTAGTCGGTGTACTTGGAGATCAGGCCCCAGGCGATCCCTCCCGCAACGGCCGCGACGAGCCCGGCGAGGAGCGCGAGCCCGGTGGAGCCGCTCTCCTCGGTCTTGACCGGCGTCGGCGGACGCGGCGGTTCCCGCCGGGAGCCGTCGGGCTCCCAGCCGTAGCGCTCGTAGTCGCTCACGATGTCCCCATCTGATCGGCGCTCCGCTCGCGGCTCTGCTCCCTGCGCCACTCGGCGACCCGGCCGTGGTCGCCGGAGAGCAGGATCTCGGGGACGGTCCAGCCGCGGAACTCGGCCGGCCGGGTGTAGTGCGGATACTCGAGGCCGCCCTCGAGCTCGGTCGAGAAGCTCTCGTGCTCGCCCGACCCTTCCGCCAGCGCGCCCGGCAGGCGCCGCGCGATCGCGTCGAGCAGCACCATCGCGGGGAGCTCGCCGCCGGAGAGCACATAGGGGCCGATCGAGATCGCGTCCGAGGCGAGGTGCGTGACGATCCGCTCGTCGAAACCCTCGAAGCGCGACGAGAGCAGGGTCAGCGCCGGCTCGGCGGCGAGCTCCTCGACGACCGATTGGGTCAGCGGCCTTCCCTGCGGAGTCAATGCAATGACGCGCTGCTCGGGCGAGCTGCCGTAGACGGCGTCGAGCGCAGCCGCGACGACATCGACGCGCAGCACCATCCCGGCGCCCCCGCCGTAGGGCTCGTCGTCGACCTGGCCGCTCCGCAGCGGCGTCGTGTCGCGGTAGTTGAACAGCCGCAGCTCGAGCTCTGTGCCGAGGACGGCGGCGAGGGGCCGCTGCTCGGTCATCCACGCGAATGCGTGCGGAACCTGGGTGAAGATGTCGAGACGCAAGGCCGGAGCAGGTTACTCGTCGGCGTCCGCGAAGCCGCGGGCGACGAGGATGCGGCCGCCCTCGAGATCGATGTCGAGCACGCAGGGCTCGACGAGCGGCAGCAGCAGGCCGGAGTCGAGCTCGAGCGTGTCGTGGGCAGGTCCGTTCTCCACCTCGGTGACAGTACCGAGTGCGCGGCCGCCTTCCTCCTCGACGCGCAGCCCGACGAGTTGGAAGACGTAGTAGGAATCCTCGCCCGGCTCCGGCAGCTCGTCGCGGCGGACGGCCAGCGTCGCACCCCGCGGGGCCGGCCGCTCGAGCTTGATCACCGGGCGTCCGCCTGCTCCGCGCTTCGAGACGACGATCTCGGCCGGGGTCCCGTCGACGAGGAGGATCGCGCCACGGGCGAAGCGCTCGGGCGCGTCGCTCGCGCCCTCGACGAAAAAGGAGCCGTCGACGCCGTGCGGCCGGCCTACACGGCCGACGGTGACGAGCTCATTCAACGATGTCGAGGATCACGCGCTTCCGCGATCCTGCTGCGCTGGCGCGCACGATCGTGCGCAGCGCCCGGGCGAGCCTGCCCTGGCGACCGATCACCTTGCCGCGGTCCGCCTCGGCGACGTAGAGCTCGAGCACCGTCGCGTCCTCGCGCTCGACCTGCTCGACGCGCACGGCGTCGGGGTCGTCGACCAGCTGCTTCGCGAGCCAGGTGAGCAGCTCAGCCACTAGGAGGTGGTGATGCCGGCGGCCTTGATCAGCTTGGCGACCGCGTCGGAGGGCTGCGCGCCCTTGCCGAGCCACTCGGTCA
Organism: Gaiellaceae bacterium; assembly: GCA_035556515.1. GTDB lineage: Bacteria > Actinomycetota > Thermoleophilia > Gaiellales > Gaiellaceae > Gaiellasilicea. Next base: position 2,339 of record DATMEO010000086.1, on the reverse strand, counting down.
CCTTCGCCTCGTCGAGCTCGATCGTCGAGGGGTCGGTCTGCGGGTTGTAGCGGCCGACGATCTCGATGAAGCGGCCGTCACGCGGCGAGCGCTGGTCGGCGACGACCACGCGGTAGATCGGGTTCTTCTTCGAGCCGACGCGCGTCAGCCTCATGCGTACTGCCATTACCTCTATCTCCGTCCTGTGTTGGTCATTTGCCCGGGAAGTGTAGGCATCTTTCCCTTGCCCATCTGCTTCATCATCTTCTCCATCTGCTTGCGGGCGGAGAGGAGCTTGTTCACGTCCTGGATCGTCTGGCCGCTGCCGGCCGCGATCCGCTGCCTGCGGGAGCCGTCGATCAGATGCGGCTTGCTCCGCTCCTGCGGGGTCATCGAGAGCACGATCGCCTCGACGCGAGCGAGTTGGCGCTCGTCGATGTCGACGTCCTTCAGCTGGTTGCCGAGCCCCGGGATCATCTTGACGACGCTCTGGAGCGAGCCCATCTTCTTCAGCATTCCCTGGGCCGAGAGATAGTCGTCGAAGGTGAAGACGCCGGCGCGCATGCGTGCCTCCATCGCCGCCTGCTCGTCCTCCTCGACCGCCGCCTCCGCCTTCTCGATCAGCGTCAGCACGTCGCCCATGCCGAGGATGCGAGAGGCCATCCGGTCGGGATGGAAGTACTCGAGCTGGTCGAGCTTCTCGCCGACCGACACGAGCTTGACCGGCTTGCCGGTGACCGCTCGAACCGAGAGCGCGGCGCCGCCGCGTGCGTCGCCGTCGAGCTTCGTCAGCACGATGCCGTCGAACGCGATCCGCTCGAAGAACGACTGCGCGACGTTGACGGCTTCCTGGCCGGTCATCGCGTCGAGCACGAGCAGGACGTTGGTGGGCTTCGCCGCGTCGCGGACGCGGGCGAGCTCCTGCATCAGCGCCTCGTCGATTTGGAGGCGGCCGGCGGTGTCGACGATGACGACGTCGTTCCCGGCCTCGCGGGCGACACCGAGCCCGTGCTTCACGACCTCGACCGGATCCTGGGTGTCGCGGCGGTAGACGGGGATCTGGATCTGGCGGCCGAGCTGCTCGAGCTGATCGATCGCGGCCGGCCGCTGCAGGTCGGCGGCGATCAGCGCCGGCTTCTTCCCGTCCTTGCGCAGCAGCAGCGCGAGCTTCGCCGAGGTCGTCGTCTTGCCCGAGCCCTGGAGACCCGCCATCAGGATCACGGTCGGCGGCTTCCCGAACGCGAGCCGCGAGTCGCCCGAGCCCATCAGCGCAGTCAACTCCTCGTGGACGATCTTCACGACCTGCTGGCCCGCGTCGAGGCCCTTGAGGAGATCCTGGCCGGTCGCACGCTCGCGGACCTGGGCGACGAAGTCCTTCACGACCTGGAAGTTGACGTCCGCCTCGAGCAGCGCGAGCCTGATCTCGCGCATCGCCTTCGAGATCGCCTCCTCGTCGAGGCGGCCCTTGCCGCGCAGGTCACCGAGGGCGTGCTGGAGCTTGTCTGAAAGGGTGTCGAACACGGGCGGACAGTGTAGATACCGCTCAACCGACTGAAGGAGGGCGGCATGGCCAGCATCGCGAAGGTGATCACCGTCATCGGCAGCTCCCCCGACGGCTTTGCGGAGGCGGCACAGGTTGCCGTGACGGAGGCATCGAAGACGCTGCGCGGGGTCTCCGGCGCGCAGGTGATGTCGATGAGCTGCGACGTCACCGATGGGAAGATCACTACGTTCAAGACGACCGTGAACATCGCGTTTGCGGTCGAGAGCGACCGCTGAGTTGCCTAGCAACAGTCTGTTACTAGGCAGGCGTCGACCGAGCGCGCGGGCCCGTCGGCGCGACCGGAGCCAAGTAACAGACTGTTACTTGGCTAGCCGGAGACGAGGGCGCGCGCGAAGTCGTCCGGGTCGAACGGGCGCAGGTCGTCCAGGCCCTCGCCGACGCCGATCAGCTTCACCGGCAGGCCGAGCTCGTACGCGATCGCGACGGCGATCCCGCCCTTCGCCGACCCGTCGAGCTTCGTCAGCGCGACACCCGTGACGCCTGCCGTCTCGCCGAAGAGGCGCGCCTGCTGGAGGCCGTTCTGGCCCGTGGTCGCATCGACGACGAGCAGCGTCTCGTGCGGCGCACCCTCGAGGCGGCTCTCGATCACGCGGCGCACCTTTGCCAGCTCCTCCATCAGGTTCGACTGCGTGTGCAGACGGCCGGCGGTGTCGACGATCGCGACGTCCTTGCCGCGCGCGCGGGCGGCCTCGATCGCGTCGTAGGCGACCGCGGCCGGGTCGGCGCCCTGCGCGGCGCCGACGAAGTCGGCCTGTGCGCGCTCGGCCCAGATCTCGAGCTGCTCCTCCGCCGCAGC
>DATMEO010000085.1:0-8552 GCA_035556515.1 Gaiellaceae bacterium | reverse complement strand
GGCTCGTTCTTCTTCGTCCAGCCGTTGATCGACCTCGCGCGCGACGCAGCCGCGTCGCTGCCCTTCTAGCCAAGTAACAGTCTGTTACTTGGCGCGGAACGCCGTGCGGAGCCGCTCGCGCGGTGCAACCGCCGTGGCGGCCACGAGCGCCTGGACGGCGAAGATTGCGAGCGCGGCGACCACCGCCGTGATCCCGATCACGGGCGGCGGGCCCTCCTCCAGGAGCGGTGCGCGCACCGCGGTTCCGAGAAGGACGAACGGAAGCGCGACGGCCGACAGGACGGCGATGCCGCGATCGTGCGGCTGGGCGGCGGAGCCGTCGAGGACGTTGCCGAGGCCATGGAGCGCGGCGAGCGCGACCACGGGCACGGCGCCGACGAGGGCGTAGTAGGCGAGCGAGTGTTGGCCTGCGGCGTCCGCGAGCGCGGCGCCGAGAACGAGGCAGACGGAAGCGAGGCGCGTTGTCATGTGTGGATGTTCGACCCAGGACCGGACGGTCCTCTAGGCTCCCGGCATGCCTACGACACTCACCTGGCTCGGGCACTCGGCCTTCCGAGTGGACACCCCGGGCGGCAAGCGCATCTACATCGATCCGTTCCTGAACGGCAACCCGAAGTGCCCGGAGAACGAGAAAGAGCCGTCGCGCGTCGACGCGATCTACATCACCCACGGGCACAACGACCACGTCGGCGACACGCTGGATCTCTGCAAGAAGTTCCAGTGTCCCGTGATCGCCCCGGTCGAGGTCCGCGACCTGCTGGGCATGATGGGCTGCGAGGCCGAGGGTCCACACGACCCGAACAAAGGCGGCACCGTCGACCTCGACGGAGTCAAGGTCACGCTCGTGCACGCACAGCACTCGTCCAGCTTCATGACCGAGGCGCCCGCCGGCTCGGCGCGCGAGTGGGAGATCGTCTACACGGGCGAGCCGTGCGGGCTCGTCTTCGACTTCGGCGGAGGTCCCAAGCTCTACTTCGCCGGCGACACCAACGTCTTCGGCGACATGGCGCTGATCGCGCGGCTTTATGCGCCGGACATCGCGATCCTGCCGATCGGCGGCCACTTCACGATGGATCCGAAGGAGGCGTCCGTCGCGCTCGAGCTCCTCGGCGTGAAGCGGTGCATCCCCTGCCACTACGGCACGTTCCCGATCCTCGCCGGCACGCCGGACCAGCTGCGCGAGTTGGCGCCCGGCGTCGAGGTGATCGCACCCGAGCCCGGGGGATCGGTCGAGCTGTGAGGGAGCGCTGGTTCGGCGCGACGGGCAGGCGGGTCCCAGAGCTCGCGCTCGAGGGCTCGCTCGACCTCGAAGGGGCACTGGTGCTCGACGACGTCGGCGACCTCGCCGGCCTCCAGGAGGCGCATGCGCAGGGAACGCCTGTCGTCGTGCGGGCGGCGACCCCGGAGGCCGTGAAGGCGGCGCTCGCCCGGCCAGAGGTCGCGAGCGTGCTCGTCCCGACCGAGGAGCTGCTTGCGCTCGACCTGACGGCGCTGACGTATGGCTAGGCCGGTCTCGACGTACTCGATCGTCGCCTGCGACCTCGACCATGGGCAGTGGGGAGTCGCGACGCAGTCGAAGTTCCTCGCCGTCGGCTCGATCGTCCCCTGGGCGGAGCCGGGTGCAGGCGCAATCGCGACACAGGCCTACGCGAATCCCCGCTACGGCCCCGACGGGCTCGCGCTGCTCCGACAGGGCCTGTCGGCGGCGCAGGTCGTCGAGCGCCTGACCGAGGCTGACGACGGCCGCGACGAGCGGCAACTCGGCGTCGTCGATGCGCAGGGCCGCGGCGCGAGCTACACCGGCCCCGCCTGCCTCGACTGGGCGGGCGGTCGCGCCGGTGACGGCTACGCGGCGCAGGGAAACATCCTCGTCTCCGGCGACACCGTCGAGGCGCTCGCCGGAACGTTCGAGGCGGGCGCGGGATCGCTGGCGGAGCGCCTGCTCGAAGCGCTCGCGGCGGCCCAGGAGGCGGGGGGCGACAAGCGGGGGCAGCAGTCCGCGGCGCTGATCGTGGTCGAGCGGGACGGCGGCTACGCCGGCCTCTCCGACGTTCTCGTCGATCTCCGCGTCGACGATCACGAGGCGCCGATCGACGAATTGCGCCGTCTTTACGGCCTGCATCAGCAGCTGTTCGGGAAGACGCCGCGCGATCAATGGCTCCAGGTCGACGACGAGCTGCGGGCTGAGATCGCCGGCCATCTCGCCAGGCTCGGCTACGAGCGGCTGGAGGACTGGGCCGGGAACGCGAACCTCGAGGAGCGCGTCGACGGCGACGGCGAGATCGATCCGATCGTGCTGAACGAGCTGAGGAGGAGACGGTGAGGGGATACGAGGTGGCGAGCCTGACCGGCGTCGAGTCGCTGCCGGGACCCGGTTCCCTGCGGTGGACGCCGCTGCGGAAGCATTTCGGGATCACGGCGTTCGGGATCAACGCCTACACGGCGACGGAGGCCGGTCAGGACGTCGTCGAGGAGCACAACGAGGAGCGGCTCGGGCACGAGGAGCTCTACGTCGTCGTGGCCGGCCGGGCGACGTTCGTGCTCGACGGCGACGAGGTCGACATGCCCGCGGGCTCGGCAGTCTTCCTCCGCGACCCGAAGGTGAAGCGCTACGCGCGCGCCGAGGAGGCGGGCACGACCGTGCTCGCGCTCGGCGGCAAGCCCGGTCAACACGAGGTGTCCGCCTGGGAGTACTTCTTCGCCGCCTATCCGAAGGCCGACGAGGGCGACTACGATGCGGCGCTCGCCGAGCTCGACGCGGGCCTCGCTCAGAAACCCGATCACCCGCCGCTCCTCTACCACCGCGCCTGCATTCTCGCCCGTGCAGGCCGCATCGACGAGGCGCGCGGGTTTCTCGATCGGGCGCTCGAAGGCGACCCAGAGCTGCAGCGATGGGCCGACGAGGACGAGGATCTCGCCCCGCTACGCGTCGCCGGGGAGTCGTAGGCCCGCAGCCCGCTCGCGCAGGGCAGGGACGGGATCGGCCTCGGGCCGCGCGACGACGAGCACGGCGCCGAAGCCGTCCCCCGCCAGCGCGCCGACGAGGAGCTCGAGCCCCAGCGCCAGCGCGAAGCCCTTGTGCGCCTGCTCGCCGCCGAAGGGGACGAGCTCGTCAGGACGCGCGGCGCCCCGCAGCACGTCGCCGTAGGTGACGGCGCCCATCGAAACGTCGGCGACGAGCGGAGCGCCGTCCGAGCTCGGGATCGCGACGGCGAGCGGGTTCGTCCCCGCCAGCGGCTCGCCGCCGTCCGGATGGGCCAGTCGCGCCGGGGAGGTCGCAGTCAACGCTGCCGCGAGCCCGCCGTCGGCGAGCCGGCGCACGTACCAGCCGAGCATCCCGGTGGGGAAGCAGTTCGAAGCGGCGATCACGCGAGCATGGGCGGGAGGCGCGGCGAGCTGCGCGTCGACGATCGCCGCCAGCGTCAGGTAGCCGAGCGCACCGTTCCCGTCCCAACGCTCGTAGCCCGGCTCCGCGTGGAGCCGCTGCGGCGCCGCATCCGGTCGAAGGTCGGGCAGCGTCTCGAGCCAGTCGATCCGGGAGAGCCCGTGCCCGAGCTTTCCCCGCGACTCGGCGTCGAGGAAGTGGGTGGCAAGGGTGGCGGTGTCGGCTTCGGAGAAGCCGAGCGCCGCGATCCGCTCTTCAGGCCGCACGCCGCCTGGCTGCCCAGACTGCGGCGCCCGCGCCGAGCACGAGCGGGATCCCGAGCAGCGCCGGGCTGACGCGCCGGGAGAGCGGATACGCCAGCTCGCCGAACTCGCGCACCGGCCAGTCGCGCTCTTCCGCGATCCGGCGCAGCTCGCGGTCGGGGTTGACGACGACCGGGTTTCCGACCGCTTCGAGGAACGGGAGGTCGGTGTGGCTGTCGGTGTACGCCGTCGACACGGACAGGTCGTAGCCCTGCTCGGCGGCGAGCTCGCGGATCGCCGCCGCCTTCCCCTCGCCGTGAGCGGCGCGGAGCGAGCGACCGGTGTAGATGCCGTCCTCGATCTCGCACGTCGATCCGATCGCCCCGTCGAAGCCGAGCTCCCGCGCCAACTCCTCGACGATCTCGTGCAGCGTCGCCGAGACGATGTACGTCGGCTCGCCGCGCTCGCGGTGCCCGCGCGCGAGCTCGAGCGCCTCCTGGTAGACGAGTGGCTTCAAGACGGGCTCCATCGCGCCCGCGACGAGGCTGCGGAGGTCGTCGACCGCGAAGCCCTTCAGGATCATCAGCCCGTCCTCGGCCGCCTTCCGCACCGTCGCCGCGCTCGCTCCGCGTGCCGCGAAGAGGAGCTGCCAGGCGGCCGCCTTCGCCAGCTGCCCGCGGCCGATGACTCCGTGCTCGCGGAATGCGCCTGCCAGCGCAAGCGCGCTCGACCGCCGCAGCAGCGTGCGGTCGAGGTCGAAAAAGGCGGCGGCTTGCATGGATCGAGTGTACGGGCGGCGCACCCTCACGAAATCCTCACGGATTCCTTACCGGCTACTGCGCTGGAGACCTCAGAGTTCGAGCGTCTTGACTAGAGAGACCCCGAGAAGGAGACGACAGGCATGAAGCGGTTCGTACTGATCACAGCTGCGCTCGGCGCCCTGGTGGCGACCGGCGCCGCGGTTGCGCACCTCAAGGCGGCCGACGTCGCCGCTGCCAGCGCCACACTTTCGGCGACGACGCCGTCGAACGTCCAGACCCGGACGTACACGTGCGACGGCCAGACCTTCGAGATCACCACCGGCCGCTGGTCGGGCACGGCGACGAGCACCACCGCCGACCTGAGCGGCGCCGCGGTGCTCCACCTCAAGAGCGTCTACAACGCGACGAAGAAGCTCGGCTGGGTCGACGGCCGGCTCAGCATCGCGGCCGCCGACGGACGCACGCACGCGGGCGTCACCGGCATCAATTCCGACGGCAAGCTCGACGCCTGGGTGCGCGGGAGCGCGGGCCGCGGCGACGGCACCCTCTTCGGCAGCCTTTCGGGCTCGTTCTCGAAGACGGGCGGCCTCACGGACGGTGCGATCGGCACCGGCACCGGCGCGAACGCCGCCGTGATCGCGAAGGGAATCCGCTGCAAGCCCGAGCAGATGCCCCGCCCGAGCGTGCATCTCTTCGTCCGCGGTCAGATCGAGGCTGTCAGCGCGACGTCGATCACCGTGAAGCCGAAGGACGGCTCGGCCTCGCAGAGCTGCACCGTCAAGGACGACGACGACGTCGACCGCGTCAAGGCGGGCGACCAGGTCGAGATGACCTGCAGCCAGGTCGCCGGCGCCTGGGTGCTGACGAAGGTGCGCAAGAAGTAGAGAAGTCTCCTGGAGAGAGACGGCAAGAGGGCGCCTGCGGGCGCCCTCTTTCGTTCTAGGAGAGGAGCGTCAGCGGCTTGCGGATCGCGGCCTGCCGCGTCGCTGCCACTGTCTCGGCCAGGGCGACGATCGCACGGGACGAGTCGGCGTCGGGGTTGGACTCGACGACGGGGACACCCGCGTCGCCGGCTTCGCGCAGCGCGCGGTCGAGCGGGATCGTGCCGAGCAGCGGCACGTCGAGCTCGTCGGCAAGCCTGGCGCCGCCGCCCTCGCCGAACGCGTCGCCGCTCATGTTCTCGACGACGCCGAGCAGCTTCTGGCCGGTCTTCTGCGCCATCATCGCCGCGCGCGCCGCCACCTCCTGGGCGAGCGGCTGCGGCGTCGTGACGACGAGCACCTCCGCGCGCGGCAGCAACTGGCCGAGCGAGATCGCAATGTCGCCCGTGCCCGGCGGCATGTCGATCACGACCGTGTCCAGCTCGCCCCAGTGGACGTCGGAGAGGAACTGCTCGAGCGCGCGGTGGAGCATCGGGCCGCGCCACATCACGGGTGCGTTCTCGTCGAGGAAGTTGCCGATGGAGATCAGCTTGATGCTGCCGCGCACGGGCGGAACGATCATCTTGTCGACCACGATCGGCCGCTGGTGGACGCCGAGCATGTGCGGGATCGAGTGGCCGTAGACGTCTGCGTCGATGACGCCGACCTGCTGGCCGAGGCCGTCGAGGGCCGCGGCGAGGTTGACGGTCAACGACGACTTGCCGACGCCGCCCTTGCCGCTTGCGACCGCGATCACGCGGGTGGCCGGGTCGAGCGAGATCGACTTCTCGGGGCGGCCGCCGCGGAGCTTGGTGGTCAGCGCGGCTTTCTCGTCCGGGCTCATCACGTCGAAGCGCAGCTCGACGCGCCGCACGCCGGGCAACCCGCCGACGTGCTCTGCGACCTGATCCTGGAAGGAGTTGCGGAGGGGACAGCCTGCGACGGTGAGCGCGATCGTGACGGCGACGTCGGCGCCGTCGATCTCGACGGATCGGACCATGTCGAGCTCGGTCACGGGCTGGCGCAGCTCGGGATCGATCACGCGCTCGAGCGCGCGCAGCACCTCGTCGCGGTCCACGGTCATGAACTGAGCGTAGCTGTGTCCCTCCTCTGCAAGCTGGTTTCACCCCACGAGCCGGAAGACGACGACGTCGCGGACCGGCTTGCGGTGCGTCCTCGTCACGGTGAGTGTTCCGCGCGCGTTGTCGTAGAGGCCGGTCCCTCCGAGCACCGCGAGGTCGTAGAACTGGCGGTAGAGGATCGAGCCGCCGACGACGAGTTTCCCCTTCGGGAGGATGTACGTCGCCCGACAGCTGCGCGAGCGGCCGCTGTCGACGAACGTGCAGACGAGCTCGGAGCGGCCGATCGTGGCTCCCGTTCCCCGCTCGAGCAGCCGGGCCCGGATGATCTCCTGGTCGCCGGGCGAGGTACCGCGCGCACCGACATCGATCCGCGTCGCGGCCAACTCGCGGTCGGTGATCCTGATCGTCGCCTTTCCCGTTCCAGCCTCGGAACGGGTCTGCCACGGGCCGACGGCGACAATGCCGACGATCGCGCCCGCCAGCAGCCAGCCGACCTTTCTGTTCATTCGTCCTCCTTCGTGGTGTTCGTGCTGGACTCTCCATTCGGCCCCGGCAGCTCGAGCCAGAAGGTCGTGCCCTCGCCGGGGTCGCTGTCGAAGCCGATGCTGCCGCCGTGCGCCTCGACGATCTCGCGGGAGACCGCGAGGCCGAGGCCGGTGCCGGTGATCCCCGTGGCGCCTGCGTCGCCGCGGAAGAACTTCGTGAAGATCCGGCTCTGCTGCTCCTCCGGAATCCCGAGACCCTCGTCGTGCACCGCGATCCGGACGCCGTCGCCGGTCCGGGCGGCGACGAGTTGGACGGTGCCGCCCTCGGGCGAATACTTGATTGCGTTCGAGAGCAAGTTGCCGACGACCTGTGCGAGCCGGCCCGGGTCGCCGCGGACGGTCAGCGGCCGTTCGGCGAGCTCGACGGCAAGCCGGTGGTTCGGGCTCTGGGCTGCGTACAGCTGCGCCTGCTCGTCGAGGAGGCTTGCCAGGTCGACCTTCTCGGTCGCCAGGTCGACGCCTTCGTGCTCGATCCGCTGCACGTCGAGGAAGTCTTCGAGCAAGGCCGCCAGCCGGCGCGCCTGCGCATCGACGATGCCGAGGTAGTGGCGCCGCGTCGGCGGGTCGAACTCGCGCTTGAGCAGGAGCGCCGTGAACCCGAGCACGCTTGCGAGCGGCGTCCGCAGCTCGTGGGAGACGATGCTGACGAGCTCGGTCTTCCCGCGCTCGCTCTCGCGAAGCTCCTCGTTCTGCTGCTCGAGCTCCGCGTGGGTAGCTTCGAGCCGCTCCGCCATCTCGTTGAATGCTCGCGTCAGCTCGCCGACCTCGCCGGGGCCCTCTTCCGGCAGCCGGAGCGAGAGCTCACCGCCGGCGATCCGGCCCGCACCGTCCGCGACCGCGCGCACTGGGCCTCCGATCGAGCGCGCAAGCACGATCCCGAATAGTGCGATCAGCGCCATCGAGGCGCCGACCGCGATCGCGCCGACGAGAACGGCGACGTCGGTGCGGCTGTCTGCATCCTGGGCTGCTTCGGAGGCGAGCTTGTTCTCCTCGGCCCGGAAGACGGCGAAGAGCCGGCGGATCTCGTCCGTCTGGAGCTTGCCGTTCTGTGCCAGCGTCGCGTCGTTCTTGCTCAGTCCCGGTACCTCCTGCAGGACCGGGATCAGCTGAGGGATGAAGGCGAAGGCGTATTCCCGGACCTGGTTCTCGATCTCCCGCGCGTTGTCGCGCTGGCTCGGATCGTCCCTGACGAGGGCCTCCAGACCGGCGAGCTGCCCCGGCAGCTTCCTGCTCGCAGCCTCGTATGCCTCGAGCGAGTTGCTGCTCCCGTCGACCGCGAAGGTGAGGAAGTTCGTCTCGACGTCCGCCACGACCCGCTCCAGCTGGAGCGACGCGGCGGTTACGTCTTTCGACCGCGCTTCGCGGTCGGTCGCCTCCCGTTGTGCCGACACGGCGAGGATGAGCGCCGTGAAGGCCGCGCCTACGAGCAGCGCCAGCGCCGCGCTCGCGAGCCACATCCGCCGCGCGAGTGTCACGGGAGCAGCTCCTCGACCGCCGAGCTGAGGTCGTCCGGGTCGAACGGCTTCGAGACGAAGCGGTCGGCGCCGGCGACCTGCGCGTCGATCTCGGCATGGCTCCAGGCGGTGATGACGACGACCGGAATCATCTTCAACCCTT
>DATMEO010000084.1:0-9350 GCA_035556515.1 Gaiellaceae bacterium | reverse complement strand
ATGGAGCACGGCCTGCAGAAGGTCGAGGTCTTCGTCAAGGGCCCGGGCTCGGGCCGCGAAACGGCGATCCGCTCGCTCCAGGCAGCCGGGCTCGAGATCCTCGGCGTCCGCGACGTCACCCCGCAGGCCCACAACGGCGTTCGCCCCCGGAAGCGGAGGCGCGTCTGATGGCCAGGGACCTCGGAGCCAAGTGCCGCATCTGCCGCCGCGAGGGGATGAAGCTCTTCCTCAAGGGCGAGCGCTGCCTGACGGAGAAGTGCGCGATCGAGCGCCGCTCCTATCCGCCGGGCGAGCACGGCCGCGGCCGGATCAAGCAGAGCGAGTACCTGCTGCAGCTGCGCGAGAAGCAGAAGGCGCGCCGCTACTACGGGCTGCTCGAGAAGCAGTTCCGCAACTACTACGAGAAGGCGACGAGGGGACTCGGCGCACCGGGCGAGAACCTGCTCCGGATGCTCGAGACGCGCCTCGACAACGTCGTCTACCGGCTCGGCTTCGCGGGTTCGCGCGCGCAGGCGCGCCAGCTCGTTCGCCACGGCCACTTCCACGTCAACGGGCGCCGGGTCAACATCCCGAGCTACGGCGTGCGCCCGAACGACGTGATCACGATGAAGGCCGGCAGCCCCGCCGAGCAGACCATTCGCGACGCCACCGACCTGACGGCGTCCGTCGCTCCCTGGCTCCAGGCAGACCACGAGGGCCTCACCGGCAAGGTGTTGAAGTGGCCCGAGCGGGCGGAGATCGACGCGCCCGTGCAGGAGTCTCTGATCGTCGAGCTCTACTCCAAGTAAGAAAGGATCGTCTTGGCTACACGCACCAGCCTGATGGACTTCCAGATTCCGCGCATCGTCCACGAGGAGATCAACGAGGACCGTGGCGTCTTCGTGATCGAGCCGCTCGACCGCGGCTTCGGCTACACGTTCGGCAACTCGCTCCGCCGCGTGCTGCTCTCCTCGCTCGAGGGCGCCGCCGTGACCGCCGTCAAGATCGAGGGGATCACGCACGAGTTCACGACGCTTCCGGGCGTGCGTGAGGACGTCACCGACATCATCCTCAACCTGAAGAACCTGATCGTGCTGCTCCACGGCGAGTCGCCCGAGATCGAGGTGCACATCGCGAAGAAGGGCGCGGGCTCCGTCACGGCCGCCGACATCCAGGCGCCCGCGGATCTCGAGATCCTGAATCCCGACCTCGAGCTCGCGCAGCTCTCGGACAAGGGCAAGCTCGAGATGACGCTGACGATCGGCCGCGGCCGCGGCTACGTCCCGGCCGAGCTGAACCGCGGCCCGGAGACGACGATCGGCGTGATCCCGATCGATTCGATCTTCTCGCCGGTCCGGCGCGTCTCCTACGACGTCGAGGCCGCGCGCGTGGGTCAGCGCACCGACTACGACAAGCTCCGCCTCGACGTGACGACGGACGGCTCGATCGAGCCCCGCGACGCGATCGGCCAGGCCGCGGAGATCCTGATCCGCCAGCTCGCGATCTTCACCGATCTCGAGAACATCGACGACTTCCGCGGCGGCGGCTCCGAGGACATCGCTCCCGAGCAGTCCAGCGGTGCCGGCGCGATGGAGAACTTCCCGATCGAGGAGCTCGAGCTCGGCGTCCGCTCGTACAACTGCCTCAAGCGGGTCGGGATCGAGACGATCGGCGACCTCGTCAGCAAGTCCGAGAACGCGCTCGCCGCGATCCCGAACTTCGGCAAGAAGTCGATCGAAGAGGTCAAGGAGACGCTCGCGACGCAGGGGCTCTCGCTCCGGGGAGACGAATAACGTGAGGCACGCCCGCGCAGGCAAGAAGCTGGGGCGCGATTCGGCGCACCGGAAGGCGCTCTACTCGAACCTCGCGGGCGCGCTGATCACCCACGGCCGGATCCAGACGACAGAGGCGAAGGCCAAGGCCGTCAAGCCGTTCGCGGAGAAGATGATCACGCTCGGCAAGCGCGGCGACCTGCACGCGCGCCGCAAGGCGCTTGCCGAGCTGCGCTCGCAGGACGTGGTGCACAACCTCTTCGCCGAGGTGGCGCCGCGCTTCGCGGAGCGGCCGGGCGGCTACACCCGGATCATCAAGCTCGGCGCCCGCCAGGGCGACGCTGCCGAGATGGTCTACCTCGAGCTCGTCGACTACGAGCCCGAGAACGCGCTGGCCGGCTAGCGGCTCCCGGCCGGCGGAGCCGGCCTCCGCCGCCAGCCTCGCGCCGCTCGCGGCACGCGCCTCTCCGAGTCCGTACTTGCGTACTGTCCTCTCCGGCCGCGCACCGCGAGTGACGCGCCAGCGCGCTCTCGGAGCCCCACGTCACTACGCGACAATTGGAGCGAGCTCGCGGCCGATCAGCGCCACCAGCTCCAGGTCGCGGTGGTCGAGGTGCTGCAGCATCACCCGCGCCACTCCCGCCTGCTCGTAGGCGCGCAGCTGCCCGGCGGCCTCGTCAAGCGTGCCCAGAATCGAAGCGGCTCCTCGCTTCGAGCGGTACTCGTCCGGATCGACCTGCTGCCCGGCGCGCTCCAGGCGGCGCCGGATCCGCTCCCGTGCTTCCTCCGGCGTGCGTCCGATCGCGCAGGCGATCATCAGCGAGAGCGGGATCGGCGCCCGTCCCTCGCGCTCGCAGGCGCGTACGAGCCTCTCGCGGCGCTCTGCGCACTCCTCCGGCGTCGCGAAGATTGTGTTGTACTCGTCGGCCCACTTCGCCGCCGGCCCCACCGTGCCCGAGAGGCCGCTGCCGCCGACGATCAGGTGCGGCGTCGGTCCCTCGTCCCAGAAGCCGCGCACCGCTTCGAGCTGTTCCGCGAGCCAGTTCAGCCTCGTCTTCATCGCCGGAAACGGGAACCCGAACGCCTCGTGTTCGGCCTCCATCCAGCCGGTGCCCATCCCAAGCGAGACGCGGCCGCCGGAGATCTCATTCGCCGTCATCGACGCGTTCGCCAGGACCGCGGCGGGCCGGAAGGTGACGGGCGAGACGAGCGTGCCGAGCTCCAGCCGCGAGGTCTGCGCCGCGAGCGCCGGAATAACCGCCCAGGCGTCCAGCGCCGCGCGGCCGGGGTCGGTGGGCGAGAGGTAGTGGTCGGAGCGGAAGAGCGCCTCGACGCCGTGCTCCTCACACGCTCGCGCGAGCGCCAGCCAGTCCTCCCACGAGACGCCCTCCTGTCCCTCGATCATCAGCGCCAGCCGCATTCAGGGCATCCTATGAGCCCGTGATCTTCTTCTTCTCGCTTCTGCTCGCGGTCTTCGTGCTCGAGGAGCCGTGGAACTGGATCGCCGTCGGCGTCGGCATCATGCTCGAGATCGGCGAGACACTCTTCTTCTTCTGGTGGTCGAAGCGGAAGAAGGCAACCGTCGGCGCCGAGACGCTCGTCGGGCGGAAGGCCGTGGTCTCGCTCGACTGCCGGCCGGACGGGCAGGTCAAGGTGGCCGGTGAGATCTGGCAGGCCCGCTGCGACGCCGGAGCCGCCGTCGGCGACGACGTCCTCGTCCGGGAGCTCGACGGCCTCACGCTCGTCGTCGAGCCCGCCTGACTACCAGGCGACTGGGAGCGCGGCGGCGCGCCGGAACCCCGGCGTTGCCCGCCATTCGAGCTCCGCGCGCGGCACGGTGAGCCGCAGGCCGGGCAGCCGGCGGAAGAGCGTCTCGAGCGCGATCTGAGCCTCGAGCCGCGCGAGCGGCGCGCCGAGGCAGTAGTGGCTGCCGCGCCCGAACGCGAGGTGCCTCGTATCGGCGCGGCAGACGTCGAGCCGGTCGGGCTCCGGGAACCGCTCCGGGTCGTGGTCTGCGGCGGCGAGGATCGGGATCACGAGGTCGCCTCTGGCGATCGACAGGCCGCCGACCTCGACGTCCGTCGCGGCCCAGCGGTTGAGACTCCTCTCGACCGGGCCCTCGAAGCGAAGCAGCTCCTCGACGGCGCCGGCCATCAGCGCCGGGTCGTCACGGAGGATCGCGAGCTGCTCCGGCTGCTCGAGCAGGTTGACGACCGCGTTGCCAATCAGCCCGACGGTCGTCTCGTGACCGGCGACGATCAGGAGCACGACGGTGCCGAAGATCTCCTCCTCGGAAAGTGCGTCTTCGGCGTCCCGAGCTGCCAGCAGCCCGCTGACGAGGTCGTCGCGCGGCTCGGCCCGGCGGGCGGCGAAGAAGTCGGTCAGGTAGGCCACGAAATCGCCCATCAGGGCGAAGAACTCCTCCATCTCGTCGCCCTCGAGGACCGGCGAGATGATCGCGTCCGACCACTCCTTCAAGCGGGCGTGGTCGGAAGCGGGAACGCCAAGCATCTCCCCGATCACCGTGATCGGGAGCGGGAAGGCGTAGTCGGCGGACAAATCCATCTCGCCCCGGGCGTCGACGGCGTCGAGGAGCTCGTCCGCGATCGCCTGGACCCGCGGCCGCAGCTGCTCGACCATCTTCGGCGTGAAGGCCTTCGTGACGAGCCGGCGCAGGCGGCGGTGATCTTCGCCGTCCCGGTTCAGCATGTGGTTCTCGGTCGCGGCGATCGCCGGAGGCGTCGGCTGCGCGGCGAGCTCATCCGGGGTCAGCGCCAGCTTCGGGTCGCGGACGAAGCGCTCGTCGTCCATCAGCACGGCCGCAACGTCTTCGTACCGCGTCAGGAACCAGATCGGCGTCTCCCCGTCCAGTCCGGGCTGCACGAGCACCGGATCCAGCTCCCGCATCCGTGCGAAGACGCGGTGCGGGTCGGCGCGGAAGTCGGCGCTGTAGAGGTCGTACCTCCGCTCCGTCGTCGCCATCGCCTCAGCATAGACTCGCCCGATGCCGGTGCTCAAGCTGACGCTGGAGTACGACGGAGCCGGCTTCCGGGGCTGGGCCCGGCAGCCCGGCGCGCGCACGGTCGAGGGCACGCTGCGCGACGCGCTCGACACCGTCTTCCCGGGCTGGAACGCGCTCGCCGTCGCCGGCCGCACCGACACCGGGGTGCACGCATCCGGCCAGGTTGCGAGCGTCGAGGCCACGGGCGGCCCGCCGGTCGAGCGGGCGCGCGAGGCGCTGAACGCGGCCTTGCCGGACGATGTCGCCGTCCTCGCGGTCGACGCTGCGCCGGACGGCTTCAGCGCCCGTTTCTCGGCACGGTCACGCGCCTACCGCTACCGCATCCTCCGCCGGCGCGTGCGCTCGCCCTTCGCGGCACAACGTGCGCTCTGGTGGCCGCGGCCGCTGGATCTCGACGCACTCGCGGCCGCCGCGGCACTCGTTCCCGGGCGCCACGACTTCACCGCCTTCACGCCGACCGAGACGCGGCACCGGGTGTTCACGCGCACAGTCGCGAACGCGTGCTGGGAGGAGCAGGGCGAGGAGCTGCACTTCACGATCGAGGCCGAGAGCTTCCTCCGGCACATGGTCCGAACGCTCGTCGGAACGATGCTCGAAGGGCGCGCGCTGGCGCCGCTGCTGGAGGGCCGGCCTCGCGCGGAGGCGGGCATGACCGCGCCGCCGTGGGGCCTTTACCTCGAGCGTGTCGACTACTAGGCCGTCGCTACGATCGAACGCATGCGCTTCCCCGTAGTCCTCTTCGACTTCGACGGCACCGTGATCGACTCCGGCTCGATCATCATCGCGTCGATGCGCCATGCGACGAAGACGGTTCTCGGCCGCGACATTCCCGACGAGGAGCTCGGCCGGGCGGTCGGCGGCTCCGGCCTGATCGAGCAGATGCGCCTCCTCGATCCAGACCGGGTCGACGAGCTCGTCGCCTGCTATCGGGAGCACAACGAGCCCCTGCACGCCGAGCTCGCCGAGTGCGCCGGGATGACCAACGTGCTCACGACGCTGAAGGGCGAAGGCCGGCGGCTCGGCGTTGTCACGGCAAAGCGGCGCGAGACGGTGCGGCTCGCGTTCTCCTACCTGCCGCTGGAGCAGTTCTTCGACGTGGTCGTCGGCTCCGACGACACCGACCGGCACAAGCCGGATCCAGCGCCGCTCGAGCACGCGCTCGACCTGCTCGGGGCGAAGCGTGACGATGCCGTCTACGTCGGCGACTCGCCCTTCGACATCCGGGCGGCGAAGGCGGCTGGGATGCACGCGGTCGCGGTCACGTGGGGCGGGATCCATCCCCGCGAGCGGCTCGAGGCGGAGCAGCCGGACGACGTCGTCGACAGCGCGGAGGAGCTCCTTGCCGCCCTCTGAGGCGAAGCGGGCTGCGGAGCTGCGCGAGCGCCTGCACCATCACAACTACCGCTACCACGTCCTCGACGACCCCGAGGTGACCGACGCGGAGTACGACCGGCTCTTCGACGAGCTGAAAGCGCTCGAGGAGGATCATCCCGAGCTGGCCACCGACGACTCGCCGACGCGTCGTGTGGGCGGGCCGCCGTCGGACAAGTTCAAGAAGGTCGAGCACCTGGCCCCGATGGGCTCGCTCGAGAAGGTGACGACCGACGAGGCGCTGCAGAAGTGGACCGACGACGTGCGCAGGCGGCTCGACTCGGACGAGCCTGTCGCCTACGTGATCGAGCCGAAAATCGACGGCTCGGCGATCTCGCTCGTCTACGAGAACGGTCAACTCGTCCGCGGCGCCACCCGCGGCGACGGCCTCCGTGGTGAGGACGTCACCGTCAACCTGCGCACGATCCGGTCGATCCCGCTGAGCCTGAAGGGCGACGTGCCACCGTTGATGGAGGTGCGCGGCGAGGTCTACTTCCCGCTCACGGGCTTCCGCCGCTTCAACGAGGAGCAGGTCGCGGCGGGGAAGGCGCCGGCGCCGAACCCGCGCAACGCGGCAGCCGGCTCGCTGCGGCAGCTCGACTCGCGGATCACGGCGGCTCGGCCGCTCGCCGTGTGGGTCTACGGCACCGGTTACCGCGAAGGCGTCGCACCCGAGACGCACTTCGAGACGCTCGCCTGGCTGCGCGAGCGCGGCTTCCGCACGAACCCGTTCGCGGAGCGCTTCGAGTCGATCGAGGAAGTGGCGAAGGCGATCGAGGGCTGGGAGCAGCGGCGCGCGGAGCTCGACTACGAGATCGACGGGATCGTGATCAAGGTGGACGCCTTCGACCAGCAGCAGCGGCTGGGCGCGCTGCACGAGCGGCCGCGCTGGGCGCGGGCGTTCAAGTGGGCGCCGCTCACCGCGGAAACGACGCTGCTGAAGATCGCGATTCGCGTCGGCCGCACCGGCGCCCTCAATCCCTGGGCGATCCTCGAGCCGGTCAACGTCGGCGGCGTCACCGTCTCCCGCGCCACCCTCCACAACGAGGAGGACATCAACCGCAAGCAGATCCGCGAGGGCGACCGCGTGATCATCCAGCGCGCGGGCGATGTGATCCCGCAGATCGTCGGCCCGGCCGGCAAGCACGCGAGGGGCACGAAGGAGTTCAGGATGCCCGAGCGCTGCCCGCTCTGCGACGCCGAGATCGTCAAGCCGGAGGGCGAGGTCATGCACCGTTGCCCGAACCGGGCCTGTCCCTCGCGCGGGCTCGAGACGCTGAACAATTGGGTCATGGCCGCGATGGACATCGAGGGCGTGGGCGAGCAGTTCGTCCGGCGGCTCTGGGATGAGGGTCTGCTCCGGTCGATGCCCGACCTCTACCGGCTGACCGCGGAGGAGCTGATGGAGCTCGAGGGCTACGGTGAGATCTCGGCCCGGAACGCGGTCGAGGCGATCGCGCTCTCGAAGCAGCAGCCGTTCTCGCGCGTCCTCTTCGGGCTCAACATCCCGGACGTCGGCTGGGTGACTGCGCGCAACCTCGCGCGGCACTTCGGCGACGTCGACCGCCTGCTCGACGCGAGCCAGGAGGAGATCCAGGAGGTCGACGGGATCGGACCGGACCGCGCCGAGGCGATCGCGGGCTGGTTCGAGGACGAGCAGAACCGGACGCTCGTCGCCGAGTTGCGGGAACTCGGCCTCCGCTTCGAGGTCGGAGACGAGGAGAAGCCGATCGAAGGCCCGCTGACCGGGAGCCAGTACGTGATCACCGGGACGCTCGAGTCGTTCTCGCGCGAGCAGGCGGCAGCAGCGCTGGTCTCGCTGGGCGCCAAGGTCTCCGACAACGTCTCGAAGAAGACGACGGGCGTCTTCGTCGGCGAGAGTCCGGGCTCAAAGGCCGCGAAGGCGGAGAAGGCGGGCGTGCCGGTCCTGACCGAGGACGATCTGAGACAGCTCGTCAAGGACGCACCTGTATCGCCGGCGGTCGAGCTGCCGCCGCCGCGCCGCCGCCGCTAGCCCGCCGCGGAGCGGCGAGGGGGTCAGGTCTTGCATGCAAGCATTCGGGCATGTCCAAAGACAGCGAATCAAGACCTGACCCCGGGTTCTGCGACTACCTGGGGCGGCTCGGGCGAGCGTTGGCGTCGCTGCCGCGTTCGCGTCGCGTGGAGCTCGTCGGCGGGATCCGCCCGTACATCGCACGATGCGCTACTCGAGGCCGGCGCCGCAGACGATGTCGCCGTCCGCAACGTATTCGAGCGCAGCAGGCTCGTCGTCCTTCTCGGGACCCTCCTCGCCGGCCCGCTCGCGGCGGTGTACCTCGGCACGCGGCTGCGCCGGACCGAGCCAACCGAGCTGGCGTCAGCCTGACGCCGCGAGCGCAGTCGCGAAGCGGTCCTGCGCAATCCGGGCCCAGTAGGTCGAGATCGGGCGGCCGTTCTGGAGCACGGCGAAGACGTAGCGGTCGCGCACGAACCCGGAGAGCGCCGACGCGGTCCGCGTCGTCCCCGTCTTCGCGATCACCTGGCCGCGCGCCGGTCGTTTCTCCATCCTGTCCTCGAGCGTGCCGTTGACGCCGGCGACCGCGAGCGACTGGAGGAAGGCGTCGCGGAGATCTCCTTCGGCGAGGCCGGCTTCGAGCAGCGCCACGACCGCCGCAGCGGTCAGGCGGTCGAGCCCCGAGAGACCGGAGCCGTCGGCCAGCCGCACGCCGGCGAGCGGGACACCCGCGTCGCCGAGCGCGTTGCGGATGACACGCGCTCCGGCGGCGGTGGTGCCGATGCCCTCGTACGTCGCCCCGAGCTGCTTCACGAGCATCTCGGCCGTGTAGTTGTCGCTCTCGCGGCCCATGAAGCGGACGACGTCGGCGAGCGGCTCGGAGACGTCGCGTGCGAGCGGCAACCCGGAGGTTGTCAGCACGCCGCTGCGAGTGCGGCCGCTGACGCTGACGCCGGCGGCCTCGAGCGACTGCCGCAGCAGCGATGCGGCCGCGAGCGCCGGCGTCGCTGATGTTCTGCCGCGGTAGCGCGCACGGTCGACGACGAGCGCGGAGAGCGGCGGCGACTCGTAGAGATAGAAGCTCGGCCGCCAGCCGGGCGCCGTCCGGCGGGCGTCGAACCAGGACTCGTCGGCGACCACGGCGCCGTCGACGTGGCGGATCCCCCATGACGCAACCTCGGCAGCCAGCGCGGCGAGGTCGGCCGGCCCCAGC
>DATMEO010000083.1:0-2034 GCA_035556515.1 Gaiellaceae bacterium | reverse complement strand
CCCCGCCTCCTCACCGGCCAGGCCGGCGATCTTGAACTCGCTCATGGGGGTCTATTCTCGTTGACGTGATCTTCGACACCAGCGAGCAGACCTTCGAGCAGGACGTCATCGACCGCTCGCGCGAGATGCCCGTCGTCGTGGACTTCTGGGCCGAGTGGTGCGGCCCGTGCCGCCAGCTCACCCCGGTGCTCGAGAAGCTGGTCACCGAGCGCGAGGGCAAGATCGCGCTGGCCAAGCTCGACACCGACGCGAACCAGCAGATCGCCAGCGCCTTCGGCATCCAGGGCATCCCCGCAGTGAAGGCCTTCAAGGACGGCAAGCTCGTCTCCGAGTTCGTCGGTGCGCAGCCGCCACCGGTCGTCCAGCGCTTCATCGACGAGCTGCTCCCCTCCGAGGCCGACGCGCTCGTCGAGTCCGGCGACGAGGCCGCGCTGCGGCAGGCGCTCGAGCTCGAGCCCGGTCGCGCCGACGCGGCGGTCCCGCTCGCCCGCATCCTGCACGACCGCGGGGAGAGCGACGACGCGCTCGAGCTGCTCGGCAACGTCGCCGGCTCGTTCGCCGCCGACGGCCTCGCCGCCCGCATCCGGCTCGAGCAGGACCCCGCCCTGCGCGAGGCGTTCGAGAGCCTCGATGCCGGTGACACCGAGAAGGGCCTCGACGACCTGATCGCGGCGATCGCCGCCAATGGCGACGACCGCCGCGAGGACCTGCGGCGCGCGGTGGTGGGGGTACTCGACACCCTCGGCGTCGAGCACCCTCTGGCTCGCGACGCGCGTCGCAAGCTGGCCAGCGCGCTGTACTAGGCCGTGCCGTCTAGGGCCCGGAAGGCCGAACTGACTTCGGCGGTGAACAGCGCCGGCTGCTCGAGCGCGGCGAAGTGGCCGCCGCGGTCCGGCTCGCTCCAGTAGCGGATGTCGGTGAATCGCCGCTCGGCCCAGCGCCGCGACGGCCGCTGGAGCTCCTTCGGGAAGACCGAGCACGCGACCGGCACGTCGACCGTCTTCGTCACCGTGCCCGAGATCCACTCGTTGACCGTGCGGATGCTCTCCCAGTACAGACGCGCGGACGAGGCGCCGGCGCGCGGCAGCCAGTAGAGCATCACGACGTCGAGCAGGTCGTCGCGGCTCAGCGCGTCGCCGTCGCTCCACGCGAGCAGCTTCTCGACGATCCAGGCGCACAGCGCGGCGGGAGAGTCGGCGAGGCCGTAGCCGACGGTCTGCGGGCGGGTCGAGTGCTCCTTCGAGTAACCGGAGTCCCACTCGGCCGCGTGGTCGAGCGCCGCCAGCGCCGACCGCTCGGCCCCGGTGAGGTCGTCGAACGTCGCCGGGTCGGGTGGCGCGAGCGGCGGGACGAGGTGCACGCCGACGACGTGCTCGGCATCGCGCTGGCCGAGCAGCGTCGAGACGGTCGTGCCCCAGTCGCTGCCCGACGCGCCGTAGCGCTCGTAGCCGAGTCGCGCCATCAGCCCGGCCCAGGCCGCGGCGATCCGCTCGACGCCCCACCCCGCCTGGGCCGGCTTGTCGCTGAAGCCGTAGCCGGGCAGCGACGGGCACACCACGTGGAACGTCTCGCTCAGCGGCCCGATCACCTTCAGGTACTCGACGACCCCGCCCGGCCAGCCGTGGGTGAGGATCAGCGGGAGGGCATCCGCGCGCGCCGACCGCGCGTGCAGGAAGTGGATGCCGAGCCCGTCGATCTCCGTGCGGTACTGCGGCACCGAGTTGAGCCGCGCCTCGGTGGCGCGCCAGTCGTAGCCGTCGGCCCAGTACGCGCAGAGCTCGCGCAGATACGCCAGCGGCACGCCCTGCGACCAGTCGCCGACGGTCTCCCGCTCCGGCCAACGCGTCCGCCGCAGCCGGTCGCGCAGGTCCTCGAGCTCCGCGTCGGGCACCTCGATGCGGAACGCCTCCACGAACGCGTTCAGACCTCGAGCGCGAGCTGGCCCGTCGTGGTGACCGGCGCGCGCCGCGGCTCGGGCTCGACGTCCTCGAAGCCGGCCAGGCGCACCCCGAGGAGCCTCACGGGCCTCGCCGG
>DATMEO010000082.1:0-5933 GCA_035556515.1 Gaiellaceae bacterium | reverse complement strand
AGACGGACGCGATCGTCCCCTGTGGGCGCTCGCCGCCGACCGAGACGATCCGGCCGTCGACGAACGCGGCGCCGGTGCCGCCGCGCGCCTGCGGGATCGACGCGAGCCGTGTCCAGCGGCGCGTCCGCGCGTCATAGACCTGGAAGCGCGCCGTGTTCGTGTCGATCCCGGCGCTGCGGCCGCCGAGCGCGTACACGCGCGTTCCGGCCGCGGCCGCCGCGAGGTGCTCGCGCGGCGACGGTCCGGGAAGCCGAGCCCAGCGGCGTGTCTTCAGGTCGAGCGCGAAGGCGACCCGGGCGAGGCTGCGCCGGCCGTCGACGCCGCCGAGGACGTAGAGCTTGCCCCCTGCGATCGCGGCGGCGGCGGCCGCGCGGGCGTCGGGCAGCTGCGGCAGGCGCCGCCAGGTCTCGTCCTGCCCGAGCACGAACACGGTCCTCAGCGGGTTGCGGTCGCCGCCGTAGCCGCCGACGACGTAGACGTTCCCGTTCGCGCTGGCGGAAGCGGCATGATCGACCGAGAGCGGCAGGTCGGGGAGCCGTCGCCACGTGTTGCGGGCGACCGAGTAGGCGTCGGTACGAGCTGCGTTGCCGCCGTTGGCCGTGAAGCCGCCGACGACGACGATCTCGCCGCGGGCGACTCCGGCGGCAACCTCCGTTCGCGGTTCCGGGAGCGGCGCGTGGCGCTCCCAGCCTCCGGTCGCCGCCACTGCCACCGGCACCGTCAAGAGGAGCCAGGTGGGGAGCGATCGTCGCAGAATCGTTGGAAAGGACATCTTTCGGCTCCGAAAAGGCATTGCTAGCGTCGAAAGCATGACAGCCGCGCTGCTCCTCGCCGAGCCGGAGCCCGCGATCCGCGGCTACCTCGAGCGTCAGCTCCAGAGCGACGGCTTCCACGTGCTCCAGGCAGCGTTCGGCGGCGAAGCGCTCGCGCTCGCAGAGCGAACGCGGCCGGATCTCGTCCTCTGCTCCGAGCTCGAGCTCTGCGCGCGGCTACGCGAAGGCGAGCCCGGACGGACGTGGAACCGCGACGTTCCGGTGATCGTGCTCGGCCCGGCGGAGGGCGACGCCGTCGACAGGGTGCGGGCGTTCCAGCGGGGCGCCGACGACTACCTCAGCCGACCGGTCGTCTACGACGAGCTTGTCGCGCGGATCCGAGCGGTGCTGCGCCGCGTTGCCCCGCCGCGGCAGAACCGCATTCAGGTCGGTGAGCTGGCCATCGACCTGCCCGCCCGCGTTGTCACGGTCCGAGGCAAGGCCGTTCATCTCGCGGGCAAGGAGTTCGAGCTGCTGGCCGCGCTCGCCGCCGAGCCCAACCGCGTCTTCACCAAGGACGAGCTGCTCCGCGACGTCTGGGGCTACAGGTCGTTCACGCGCACGAGAACGCTCGACTCGCATGTCTCGCGCCTTCGCTCGAAGCTCGAACGCGAGCCGGGCGACCGCTTCGTCGTCAACGTCTGGGGGGTGGGCTACAAGCTGGTCGAATGACTACGCATCCGGGACGCGCATGAAGTACTCGACGAAGTCGAAACAGCGGCCCTCGTCGTCGAGCCGCACGAGGAAGATGTTGTGGTAGGCGCGTTCGCCTTGGCCCGTGTCGGCGTATGTCGTGACGGCGCGGGCGACGCCGAGGTCGCCGTCGACGGCGACCCGCTCGTAGGCGAGCTCCCACGAGCCGGGATCGTCGGGCTCCTCGAGCCAGGCGCGGACGATTGCATCGCGGCCGCGCGCGATGTCGTCGCCGTCGTCGTACGGGTGCCACCGGTAAACCGCGTCGTCGGTGAAGAGCGCGCCGATGCGCTCCCCGTCGTTGCTCCGCCAGGCGTCCGAGTAGCTTTCGAGCCAGCGGTCGAAGGCTGCGGCGTCTGTCATCGAGGCGAGCTTAGAGCAGCGCGCCCTCGAGCCGGAGCAGCCGCTCCTTCACGTCAAGCCCGCCCGCATAGCCGGTCAGGCTTCCGTTCGCGCCGACGACGCGATGGCAGGGGAGCACGATCGGAATCGGGTTCCGGTTCATCACCATCCCGACCGCCCGCGCCGCGCGCGGCGCACCGACCTTCCCCGCCAGCGTGCCGTACGTCGTCGTCCGGCCGTACGGGACGCGTGCGAGCTCGTCCAGCACCTGCCGGGCGAAGGGGGCGGCGCCGCGCAGGTCGACGTCGAGCTCGAATGAGCTGCGGTCGCCGGCGAAGTACTCGTCCAGCTGGCGGTGGGCGGAACCGACGCTCGATGCGGAACGGAGCACGCGCGGCCCGTAGGCCTTCGCGAGCCGCTCCAGGTGCAGCTCGGGCTCGGCGTCGAAGTAGATGCGGGCGAGGCCGCGGCCGGTCGCGGCCACGAGCAGCGGGCCGATCGGCGAGTCGACGACGTCGAAGCCGACGTCGAGCAGGCCTTCGGCAGCCGCGGCCTCACGGAACCGGAGATCGAGATCGGGCGTGACGGTCATGTGTGGATCCTCCTGGAGCGCAACCGCCGGACCCCGGACGAGGCGGCCTGGCGGGCGGCCTCGGGCGTGGAGTCGAGCGCGAGCGCGATGTCGTCGTAGGCGAGGTCGTAGGCGTAGCGGAGCACGACGGCGGCCCGCTCGGTGGGCGGAAGGCCGCCGGCGAGGTGCTCGATCTGGGCGTAGGCAGGGCGTCCGTCCTCGACGGGCAGCTCCGGCAGCTCGTGCGAGACGGGTTTCGAGCGCCTGCCCATGTCGATCACGAGCCGCGCGGCGATCGTCAGCACCCAGGCGCGCAGGTGCTCGCCGTGGTCGAGCCGGTCGTAGGCGCGGAGCGCACGCAGGAACGTTTCCTGAAACGCGTCCTCGGCCGCCTGTCCGCCGAGCCGCCGGCGCAGGAATCCGAGCACCACGTCGCGGTGCTCGACGTAGAAGCTCTCGAACGGGGGGACGGTCACGATTGCCTCCATCATCCCTACTAACGCCGCGACGGCCGCATCTGTGAGAGTGCCGCCATGAATTCGGTCACCTTCCTGGGCGACAGCCTTTCGCGGAGCCCGGCTCCGCCGGGCGGGAGCGAAAGGCGGCCAGGGACGTGAACCTCGCTGTGGTCGGGCATGTGGAGTGGATCGAGTTCCTCCGCGTCGAGGCCGTACCCAAGCCGGGCGAGATCGTCGGCTCGACCGAGAGCTGGGCCGAGCCCGCAGGCGGCGGCGGCGTCGCTGCGGTGGAGCTGGCGCGGCTCGACGGCCGCTCCGCGCTCTACTGCCTGCTCGGCGGCGACGACCTCGGCGCGCAGAGCAGGATGAGGCTCGAGGCCGCCGGCGTCCGCGTCCACTCGCCTCAGAGCGACGGGCCGCAGCGGCGCGGCTTCTGCTACGTGGACGACGTGGGGGAGCGCACGATCACCGTGATCGGCGACAAGCCACGCCCGCCCGGGGGCGAGGGCACGCTGCCGTGGGAGGAGCTGGACAACACCGACGGCGTCTACTTCACCGCGGGCGACGCCGAGGCGGTGCGACAGGCCCGGCGGGCGCGCGTGCTCGTCGCGACGGCGCGGGAGCTGCCGACACTCCACGCCGCCGGCGTCGAGCTCGACGCGCTCGTGGCGAGCGGCGAGGACGACGCTGAGCGCTACCAGGCCGGCGACCTCGACCCGCCGCCGCGTCTCGTCGTCTCCACCGCCGGCGCACTCGGCGGCTGGGCGCAGCCGGGCGGACCGTACAAGCCGGCCGCGCCGCCGGGGACGTTCGAGGACGCGTACGGCGCCGGCGACTGCTTCGCCGCCGGGCTCACGTACGCGCTCGCGAAGGGGATGGAGATCCCGGACGCGCTCGCGTTCGCCTCCGAGCGGGGCGCGCTCGCGCTCACCCGCCGCGGCGCCGGCCTCACCGGCTGACGGCCTCGAGTCGCACGTCGGCCTTGATCCCGAGGAAACGGGTCAGCCGTCGTCCCTCTGCTGCGATCGACGCGGCCGCCTTCTTCGGCAGCCGGACGTGGCGCACGAGGACACCCTCCGGCTCGAGGCGCCAGCGGCCGCGGACGACTCCGTCGTGCAGCAATGCACCCCAACCGGCGCCCCAGCCGAGCGCCAGCGCCGCCGCGTGATCCTGTTCGGACCTGAAGCGGCTGCGGTCGTCGTGCGAGAGGAGGACGTTGTCGTACTCGGGCAGAAAGCGCACCGGCGCGGGCGTGTCCGGATCGGGGCGCGGCGCATCGGGGAGGTCGAAGAGCTCGCGACCCCGCTCGTCGCGGAAGGTGACGAGCCGCGGCCGCAGCCGCTCGACGACCGCGCGTAGGCGGGTGAGGCGGCACCACGTGGTCACGTCCGCCACCGACGCGGGTCCGAACGCGGCGAGGTAGCGGAGCACGACCGCCTCGAGCGAGGGAGTGGCCGCGAGCGGCCGCCCGAGCCACGCCTCCGCGGTCGTCCACCGCACGTGTGCGCTCTTCCCCCAGAGCCCGCGGGGCGGCACCTGCACGAGCGCGAGTCGCATCTGGCAGGCATAGACGAGCGCAGCCGCGTCAAGTTTCGGAAATCGCGCCGCGAAGAACGCTCGTAGCTCCGTTCCCGTCCGCGGCTCCTCGAGCATGACCCGGCCCGCCTCGACGACGGGATCCAGGTCGATGCCGCGCAGGTGCGGCGAGAGGTCGCGATGCCGCCAGAGCTGCCCCTCGAAGACGGGCTGGGTCAGCGGGCGCAGCAGGAGGCAGTCGTCCTCGGTGAGCAGGTGAATCGTCGCCCGCATGACGCCGATCCGCACCACCTCGCGGCGCTCCAGCAGCTCCGAGAGCGAGCCCGGCCGGAACCCGTCGAGCCGAGACCAGAGCGCGGTGTACGGGTTGTGCGGCACCTGCGCCTGCATCCCGACGAGGTGCGACACGGCCGCGAGCGGTGTCAGCTCGGCGCGCTTCAGCAGCAGCTGCCGCGCGAGCGTCGCCCGGTTCAACGCTCGTGCTCCCAGGACGACGCTCACGGAACCGATTCTGCGCAAAAGGGTGATCCTGGGCGGCCGGGGTAGACAAGTGGGGAATCGTGGTTTAGAGTGGGGCGAAGTGGGAAATAGGAGCGCATGAACAGATGTTCCTCGGCGAATACGAGCACACGATCGACGACAAGAACCGGCTCACGCTGCCGGCCCGATTCCGGGACGCGCTCGCCGGCGGCGTCGTGCTCACCCGCGGGCTCGACGACTGCCTCGACGTCTACGCGCGGAGCGACTGGGACGCGCTGGTCGAGGCCCGTCTCGCCACACTCGACCCCTTTTCGAAAGAGGCGAGAGACCTGAAGCGGTTCTTCTTCAGCGCAGCGTCGGATGCCGAGCTCGACAAGCAGGGACGCGTGCTCGTCCCGCCGGCGCTGCTCCGACACGGCCGGCTCGGGCGTGAGGTCGTCGTGGCGGGCATCCACGACCACCTCGAGATCTGGGATCGCGCCGCCTGGAACGACAACGTCACGAAGGTCGAAGGGAGTGCTGACGATGTTGCCGAACGTCTTGCAGAGAAGCGCGTCTGATCACGTCCCCGTGCTCGCGGAGGAGGTGCGCGGGCTCCTCGGCGTGCAGCCGGGCGAAACCGTCGTCGACGCCACCTTCGGCGCCGGCGGCCACTCGCGCCTGCTCGCGACCGACCTCCAGGGCGAGGGGAAGCTGATCGCGATCGACCGCGATCCGTCGGCGCGCACCTACTTCGATCGCTTCAAGGCGGGCAGCGGCGGCGTGCAGGCGCGCTTCCTGCGCGGCGAGTTCTCGCTCGTCCTCAGCCAGCTGGCCGCCAACGATGTCCAGGCGGACGCAATCCTGCTCGACCTCGGTGTCTCCTCGATGCAGCTCGACCGGCCGGAGCGCGGCTTCAGCTACGCCGCCGACGCGCCGCTCGACATGCGCATGGACACCGCGGCCGAGCTCTCGGCGCGCGAGCTCGTGAACGAGGCCGACGAGCGCGAGCTCGCGTTGATCTTCAAGCGCTTCGGCGAGGAGCGCTACGCGCGGCAGATC
>DATMEO010000081.1:0-15135 GCA_035556515.1 Gaiellaceae bacterium | reverse complement strand
AGCGGCGTGCCGCTGCGGTTCTGCTCCGCGAGCGCATCCAGAAGCTGATCCTCCGTCAGGAAGCCTTCGTCGACCATGATCTGACCGAGTTGTCGCCGGTTGTCGGGTGCCGCGTCCACGTCCCCCTTATCGGCCGAAAGTGTTGCCGCCTGAAGAGTCAGGCACGCTCGCCGGCGAGCGTCCAGAGCACGAAGACGAGCCAGTGGACGCCGATCACGTCGGTCTGGATCCCGAGCACGAGCACGGCGACGAGCGCCGCTCCGAGCCAGGGCTCGCGTCTGAGCACGAGTCGAGTCAGTGCGACGCTCCACGCGATGAACGCGAGCACGCCGAGCAGGCCGAGCTCGACGCCGAGCTCGGTGTAGGTCGACTCGCCCGCCTTGATCTCCCGGTCGGTGCGCTTCGCGGTCACGCCCGCGTTGCCGACGCCGAAGCCCTGCGGGTGCTCGACGACGGTCTCGATCCCTTCGCGGAGGCTGTCCAGGTGGCTGTCGAACGACGACTCGCCCGCGTCGAAGGGGTCGCCGCTCGTCTCTTCCTCCTGCCCGCCCGCGCGCTGGATCTCGAGCTCCGCGGGCGTGAAGCGGGTCTCGGGCGCGATATCCGGGTAGGCGCGGACGAAGAAGAAGGCCGCGGCGAGGAAGACCGCTGCGGCAGCGACCGGCCACCAGCTGCGCAGCGCATAGGCGAGCGCGACGAGACCGACGGCGAGCGCGACGATCGTCGTCCGCGAGTAGGTGAACAGGAGCCCAATCGCCAGCAGCGCGGTCAAGGGCGGCAGCCACCAGGAGCCTCGCCGCCACGTCGCCGCGACCATGATGGCGGCGAGCAGCAGGTACGCGGTCGCGAGCGGGCTGAGGAAGGTCGAGACGAGCCGGCGCAGCGGCCGCTCGTCGCCCGGGTTGTAGACCCAGTTCTCCGGCAGGCCGGAGAGACCGCGGCTGTACTCGAGCCCGAGCTGCTCGCGGAACCAGCCGGGCACGCCCGAGTCGCGCCAAGTCTGTAGCGAGACGGCGTAGATGTCGACGAGCCCCCAGGCGGCGACGACTGCACCGACGCCGAGGATCAGCCCGGCGGCGATCCTGCGGTCGCGGGCAGAAAGGGTCAGGCTTCGGCCGAGGAAATAGCAGGCGACCGGGATGAGGTCGTGACGGACGCCGTAGAGGACCCCGCGCGCCGAGGCGTCGCCGCCGAGCCAGTCCTGCGGGATCAGCGCGTAGACGACGACGAACGCGGCATACGCGAGCGCGAGCCAGTCGGCCGAGGTCGACTTGAAGGGGATCCCGCGCCGGCGCCAGACGATCGCGGCGAGCGCGGCAGCGAGCAGCACCTCCTTCCAGGCCGAGACGACGTCGAGCGCGAGATCGCGGACGCCGAGGTCCCAGAGCTCGGCCATGACGAGGTTGTGGAGCGGCAGCGCGACGATGAACGCGACGAGCGCCCAGCGGGGGAGACGGTCAGTCAACGACAGCGACCAGGCTGAGGCCGAGGTTGACGATCCGCACCTCGCCGGGAAAGAGGCGGGCGAACGAACCAGGCCCGAGCAGCCGGTTCCGCTTCGCCCAGGGCTTGCGGGCGAGATCGTAGGCGCGGTGCGAGGCCGCGTCGGGGAGCCAGTGGACGAGCGGCAGGCGCGTGTGCACCTCGAGCGGGAACCAGCGGTTGGGCGTCGTGATGAACGCACGCCGGCCGACACGGAGCGCCTCGGCGACGAACCGCCGCTGCTCCTCCTCTCCGCCCACGTGCTCGATCACCGCATTCGAGAAGACGATGTCGAAAGCGCCGTCCTCGAACGGCAACTGGAGCGCGTCGCCCTGGACGTAGCGCGCGCCCGGGTAGCTGGCGCGGAAGCGCACGCCCTCGTGCTGGCCGACTGCGGTGAGCCGCTCCGGCCACGGGTACATCTCCTCGAAGAAGTTGAGCGTTCCGCAGCTGCCCTCGTTGACGCTCAGCTCGCCGAAGGCGAAGTCGTCGACGCCGACGTCGAGCACGGTCGTCTCCGCGCTCGGCGCCATCGTCTCCATGAAGAGGCCGAACTTGCGCCGGCGCGAGCGCAGCGAGATCCGGTCGGCGAGCCCCATCAGGAGGCAAGAGTAAGGTGCGCATCGGTGATCGAGGCCACTGTCAGACCGCGCGGCCCGTACCGCCTACAGCTGATGACGTACGGGCGCGAGCTCGAGCAGCCGCTTCCCGGCGGCGGCCGCGGGCAGGCGTGGCAGCGCTCGGACGGGCTCGTGCAGCTGCGGGCACCCGACGAGGAGGGGCTCGAGCTGCTCCGATTCTGCCTCGCGCTCGACGCCGACACGACCGAGTTCTCGCGCCGCTTCCGCAACGACCCGCTGCTCGGGCTCTCGATCCGCCGCCTGCACGGGCTGCGGCCGCTCCGCCGGCCGACGGTCGCGCACGCGCTGCTTCGGGCGGTCTGCGGCCAGCTGATCGAGGCGAAGCGAGCGTTGGCGATCGAGCGGGCGATCCTGCGGGCGGTCGGCGACCCCGCTCCGAGGCGCGAGTCGATCGCGGCGCTCTCGCCCGCCCAGCTCCGGAAGCTCGGGCTGGCGACCCACCGCGCGTCGACGCTCGTCCGTGTCTGTCGGTCGCTCGACCTCGAAGGACTGCGCGGCCGGCCGATCGAGGCGGTCGAGGCGCGGCTGCTCCGCGAGCGCGGGCTCGGGCCCTGGTCGCTCGGCGTGATCGCACTCGAAGGGCTCGGAAGCTTCCGCCACGGCCTCGTCGGCGACCTCGGTCTCGTCAAGCTCTGCGCCGCGCTCTGGGGCCGCTGGGTCGAGATCTACGAGACGGCCGAGCTGCTCGCGCCCTACGAGGAATGGGCCGGATTGGCGGGCGTCTACCTGATGCGCGGCTGGAGCGCGGGGCTCGTTCCGGGCGCAAACGCCGACCTCGCGCGGCTTGCGCGTTGCCGAGCGGCGTAACGCTGGCATAGGATCGGATCCGTGAGGCTTGGCCACAACTCGAAGATCGATCTGATCAAGGGCGTGCCGCTCTTCTCGGCCGCGTCAAAGCAGGACCTGGCCGAGATCGCCTCGATCGCCGACGAGATCGACCTCTCCGACGGCAAGGTCCTGATCAAGGAAGGCGACGCGGGCCGCGAGTTCTTCGTCCTGGTCGACGGCACGGCCGAGGTCCAGCGCGGCGGCAAGAAGGTGGCTGCGCTCGGGCCGGGCGACTTCTTCGGCGAGATCTCGCTGATTTCGAAGACGCCGCGGAACGCGACGATCACGACCACGTCGCCGGTGCGGGCGCTCGTGATCACCGACCGGGCGTTCCGTCAGTTGCTGGACCACTCGCCCGGGATCGCGGTAGGCGTCCTGACCGCGCTCGCCGAGCGCGTCGCACCGACGACGCTGTAACGAACCGTGAAGGAGCGGATGCTGCGCGGCGAGCTCTACCACGCCGACGACCCGCAGATCGAAGCCGACCAGGCGCGCGCGCACGAGCTGATGGAGCGCTACAACGCGAGCCGCCACGCCGAGCAGAACGAGCGGGAGCGGCTGCTGCGCGAGCTGCTCGGCGACGTCGGCGATGGCGTCGTCGTCAGGCCGCCGTTTCGCTGCGACTACGGCAGCCACATCTCGATCGGAGCGGGGACGTTCGTCAACTTCG
The DNA here is from genome assembly GCA_035556515.1 of Gaiellaceae bacterium. Lineage (GTDB taxonomy): Bacteria > Actinomycetota > Thermoleophilia > Gaiellales > Gaiellaceae > Gaiellasilicea. The sequence continues at coordinate 11,514 of DATMEO010000081.1, read as the reverse complement.
ATTGCGTCATGCTCGACGTCGCGCCGATCCGGATCGGCGCCGCCTGCCAGCTCGCGACGGGAGTCCAGCTCCTGACCGCGACCCACCCGATCGACCCCGAGCCGCGGCGGCTCGGGTGGGAGTTCGCGAAGCCGATCACGATCGGCGACAACGTCTGGCTCGGCGGCGGTGTCATCGTCTGCCCCGGCGTCACGATCGGCGACAACACCGTCGTCGGAGCCGGCGCGATCGTCACGCGCGACCTGCCGGCGAACGTGGTCGCGTTCGGCAACCCGGCCCGGGTGCAGCGGAGCATCGACGAGCGCGACCGCGTCGACGTGCCCGAGCTGTAGGGGCGCCTACACTTCCGCGATGCCCCTCGACGAGCGCAAGATCGCGGTTCTCGGAGCCGGCCAGATCGGCGAGGCGCTGATCAGCGGCCTACTCTCCTCCGGCTGGCGCACACCTGCCGAGCTCGCCGCCTCGACGCGCCGCGAAGAGCGCGCGGCCGAGCTGCGCGAGCGGCACGGAGTCGTCGTCACGCTCTCGAACGCGGAGGCGGCGGCGAACGCGGCGCTGGTCGTGATCGCGGTCAAGCCGCAGGACATCGAGGCGCTGCTCGGCGAGATCGGCCCCCTGATCCAGCCCGAGCAGACGATCCTCTCGATCGCAGCCGCGATCCCGACCGCCGCGATCGAGCGCCATCTCGGCCGCGGCGTCCCCGTCGTCCGGGCGATGCCGAACACGCCCGCGGTCGTGCACGAGGGCATGGCCGGCGTCTGCGCCGGCTCGCACGCGGGGGAAGAGCACATGACGCTCGCGGAGGAGGCGCTCCGCCACCTGGGCGCGGTCGTCCGCGTCTCGGAGCCGTACATGGACGCGGTCACCGCCGTCTCGGGCTCCGGCCCCGCCTACTTCGCGCTGCTCGCCGAGGCGATGATCGAAGCGGGGATCCTGCTCGGCCTCTCGCGGGAGGTCTCGACGCAGCTCGTCGTGCAGACGATGCTCGGCACGGCCAAGCAGCTGCGCGATCTGAAGATGCACCCCGTCGAGCTGCGCGAGATGGTCACCTCGCCCGGCGGGACGACGATCGCCGCGATTCGCGAGCTCGAGCAGGCCGGCGTCCGCGCCGCGTTTCTGAACGCGATCCAGGCGGCAATGGACCGCTCGCGTGAGCTCGCCCGTGGCGATTCGTAGCCTCAACGGCGTCGCCATCCACATCGCCGAGGAGCCGGCACGGCTCGCAGGAGGGTGGCTCGTCCACTTCGCCTCGGAGGGCGCACAGATCGCGCTCTCGGGCGGAGGGACCGCCGGCGCGGCCTACGACGCCGCGGCGGAGCTGCTGCCGGAGTGGCCCGACGCGCACGTGTGGTTCGGCGACGAGCGTGCGGTTCCGCCCGACGACGAGCGCTCGAACTACCGGCTCGCGCGGGAGCGGCTGCTCGACCGGCTGCGCATACCGCCCGCGGTGCACCGGATCCAGGCAGAGCTCGGCGCGTCGGCGGCCGCGGAGCACTACGACCGCGAGCTCGACGGCGTCTCGCTCGACCTCGCTCTGAACGGGATCGGCGCGGACGGGCATACGGCGTCGCTCTTTCCGAAAGCGCCCGCGCTCGACGAGCGAGAGCGCCGGGCGGTCGCCGCCGAAGCAGGGCTCGAGCCGTTCGTCGAGCGGGTGACGCTGACGCCGCCCCTGTTCGCCGCCACGCGTCTCCTCGTCTACCTCGCAACCGGCGCGTCGAAGGCCGAGGCGATCCGCCGCGCCTTCGCCGAGGAGCCGAGCCCGGAGACCCCGGCGAGCCTGATCCGCGGCGTCGAGACGATCGCGATCCTCGACGCCGCCGCCGCGTCGCAGCTCTGACAGGCGCTTGTGTCTATCAGACACAAGCTCTCTCCCGATCGCCTGGACAAGCCGTTTCGAAGGACGCTTGTGTCTATCAGACACAAGCTCTGATCACGGGTAGCGGCGCGGGCCGGGGACGTCTGGGACGAAAGGGCCGAGGCGATGGCGGTTGCGGGCGACGAGGCGGTAGGGCGCGCTTGTCGGGCTCCAGATCGAGCCGTCGGGCCGGGCGACGTGGGCGCTCTCGTAGCGCGTCGCCTCCGGGAGGTGCGCCAGCAGCGGTTGTGCCGCCTGGTCGTCGAACGGCAGCCAGCCGTAGCGGCCACGGTCGAGGCGGGCGGCGACACGCGCCGCGAAGCGACAGAAGCGTCACTTCCCGTCGTAGAGGACGACCGGCCGCCTCACGTTCCTGGCCGCGTTCCGCTCCCGCCCGGCGGAGCCGGGCTCCGCGGAAGGCTGACGTCGCTCAGAAACGTGAGGAAGCTCACGGCAGCAGCTCCGACTCGAGCTCGGCGGCCATCCCGCGCCGGGCCGCGAGCGCCTGGAGCACGAGCACCGTGTCCGCGACCGGCATGTCCTCCAGGTACTCGTCCCGCGTCTCGAACGACTCGAGCACGGCCTCGACGGCTTCCACGTAGCCGACCACGTCCTCGGCCGCCACGAAGGCCAGTGCGTCGGCAACCTCGCTCGGGAAGGTCTCGTGCGTGCGCGCGTAGTCGGCGTGAACGCGCATGTCATCCCACTCGCCGAGCACGCCGTACGCGAGCGCTGCGGCATAGCGGCCGATCGGCGATTCGGACTCGCCCGCGCCTACCTCGATCGCCCAGTGCGCGTCCGCGGCCGCGCCTTCCCAGTCGCCGGCCAGGATCCGCGCCTTGATCGCCCCGATCGGCCGTCCCCAGCTCTCAGGCGGCGCGTGCTCCCAGCTTTCGCGATACCGCCCGGCGGCGCGGGCGAACCACTCACGCCCGTCGCGGCCGTCCATCAGCCCCGCGAGACCCGCCGCTCCGGCCGCGTTCCCCATCCGCGTCAGCTGCCTCTGGCGCGCGTCGGGATCGTCGGGAAGCCGCGCCTCGCCGTCTTCGTACCGCTCGGCCGCGCGCGCTCCTAGGTCGCTCCAGTCCGGCACGACCGGAGAATAGGCGACCGACAGCCGCAAGATTGGATATGCTGCATTTCAGCGCCGCTCGTCCGCTTCCGGGCACCAAGAACGGGCGCGCCACTCTGAGGAAAGCAGCACCACCGTCTTCGTGCTGCGCAGATGTCAGAAGCGATACTGAACCCGACACTCACGTCGGACGCGCCGGATGGACTGAACGCCGACGCGCTCCGTGCGCAGGAATGGGCAGGAGAGCCCTTCCTTCACCCCGGCGAGGATCCGGCGGAAGCCCTTGCCCCCGGGACGGCCCGTCGCGCGGCGCTCGAGGACGCGATCGCCGAGATCGAGGGCGGCCGCCGCACCCCGTCGGCGGGCTGGAAAGTTCGCTTCGGCCTCCTGCTCGGGCTCGAGCGAGTGCTCTCCTCGAAGCCGCCCGCGACCGCTGCCGGCACAGAGCTGCGCAAGCACCAGATCGACGCGCTCGCCGGAATGCTGACCGAGCTGATCGCGGCGAACCAGCGCCAGGCCGAGGACTTGAACGGCAACGGCCACGCCGAGCCGGAGCTCGAGCCCGACGACGCCGAGGAGGACGACGAGCTCGAGCCGGCCGACGGGGACGCCGAGGTGGAGGACGAGCCCGAGTTCACGGGCGAGGATCCGGGCGCGGTGCGGCGCTACCGCTTCCGCCACCCGACCGCGTCCGGCAAGACGATCGCGGCCGCCGGTTTCGTCGAGGCGGCGAAGACGCTCGGAATCCTGATCCTGACCCACCGCCGGCTGCTCGTCTCCCAGTTCCAGCGCGATCTGACCACCGAGGGGTACGGCGACCGCTTCGTCGATGCGATCGAGCGCGGCCAGACGGCCCCGCGCGAGGATCCGATCACGATCCAGACCTATGCGTGGTTCGCCCGGCACGCCGACTCGGTGTCGCGCGACGCCTACCAGCTCGTGATCTGCGACGAGGCACACACAGCCCTCGGCGAGAAGACGAGCGCGGCGATCCGCAGCTTCTCGGAGCCGCTCTACATCGGCATGACCGCGACGGAGCAGCTGATCGCGAAACAGGTCTCCGACGTCTTCCCCGCCTCGGTCGACGATCTGCCGCTGACCGACGCGGCACGCCGCGGGCTGATCGCGCCGCTCCGCTGCCTCCGCGTCCCGCCGGCCGCCGCGATCAACTCGGTGCCGATCGTCGGCGGCGACTTCGAAGAGCGGGCACTCGCTGCCGCGCTCGACCACCAGGCGTTGAATCAGGCGGCCGCGAGCCTCTATCGCGAGCGCTTCGACTCGACGCCCGGCATCGTCTACGCCGCCGGCGTCGACCACGCCTACAACCTGGCGCAGGAGTTCCGCGCCGCCGGGCTGAAGGCGGAGGCAGTCTCCGGCCGCACGCCGCCGGTGAAGCTCGCCGAGACGCTCGCCGCCTACGAGCGCGGCGACATCAACGTGCTGATCAACGCGATGCTGCTCGCCGAAGGTTGGAACTCGCCCCGCGCCACCGTCTGCATGCACCTCGCGCCGACTGCGTCGAAGCGCGTCTATCAGCAGCGGATCGGTCGGATCATGCGGACGCACCCGCGCAAGGAGGCGGGCATCGTCGTCGACTTCACGCCGAAGTCGGCCACGCACAACGATCGCGTCGTCTCGCTCCACTCGCTGCTCGAGTCCGACTTCTACCGCGAGGGAGCCCGCGTCACGCCGGCGCCGCGCCGCCGCGTCCAGCGCCGGGCCCGCCGCCGCCTCTCGCCGGCGCCGTGGCTCGTCCCCGTCACCGCGGACGTCGCCCGGCGGCTCGCCGTGATCCAGCGCGAGTGGCAGCGGATCGACCCCAAGTTCCTGGACGAGGACGAGCAGCGCTACTGGGCGACGATCGCCGGACGCCAGATCCGCTTCGATCAGCGCGCCGAGTTCGCGAAGAAGTTCGCCGAGGCACGGGCCTCCAAGCCCGCACTGGAGACGTTCCTCTCGGTCTGCGCAGCCGAGAACCCGAACCGGCGGCTGCGGATGACGGCGCTCCAGGACCGTGTCTCGATGACCGTCGAGCGCGCCGACTTCGACGATCTCGTCACCCTGGTCGGCCAGGCGCCGCCCTGGGACAAGGATCGTGCTGCGGGCGTCCGGATCCTGCTGCGGGCGATCGGCGAGGGCAAGGCGAACGCGCCCGACCAGATCCTCCAGCGCTGGACGTGGAAGCTCGCGAAGACGACGCGGAAGGTGCAGGACCGCCGCGCCAGCGCCGAGTTCCCGGAGGCGAAGCGGCTGCTGGGCGCCGTCGCCAACTCGCGCGGCCACCGGCACGAGGAGAACGTGCAGAAGCTGATCCAGGTCGCGAAGGCGCTGCCGCTCGACGTCGGCGCGGCGCTGCTCGCGTCCTCCGAGGGCTACACGCCGCGCGCCAACAACGCGCTCGACCGTGCGCGCGAGGAGATCGGCGAGATCAAGGAGATCGCGAACGCGCTCGCCGACAATCTGCCCGCGCCGAAGGCTCCCTCGCGCAAGTCGCGGCGGCGCAAGCGGAAGAAGAAGCCCGGCGAGAGCCAGGCCCAGCCGGCCGCCGCGGCGTCGGCCGCGTCGAACGGCGGTGCGCCCGCCGAGAGCGGCGACGGGACGCCGAGGCCGAAGCGGCGGCGACGCCGTCGCAAGCCCGCCGGCAGCTCGGCCGAGAACCGCGCGCCCGCCACCGAACCGCCCGCGGCCGAGTAACGAAGAACAGTCGATGCTCCTGCTGCTCGCGATCGGATTCGTCGCGGGCGTCGTCACGGCGCTGTCCCCGTGCGTCCTGCCCGTACTGCCGATCGTGCTTGCGGGTGGCGCCACCGGCCGCCGGCCGCTCGCGATCGTGGCGGGGATCGTGCTCAGCTTCACGGTCTTCACCCTCTTCGCGGCCTGGCTGCTCGACCTGCTCGGCCTCCCAGACGATGTGCTGCGCAACCTCGCGATCGGGCTCCTCTTCCTCGTCGCGCTCTCACTGCTCGTGCCGCAGGTGGCGGAATGGCTCGCGCGGCCGCTCCAGTTCCTGACCCGACGGAGCGGCGGCGACCAGGGCGGCGGCTTCCTGCTCGGCGCCAGCCTCGGGCTCGTCTTCGTGCCCTGTGCCGGCCCCGTGCTCGCCGCCGTGACCGTGATCGCGGCTCGCCGTGACGTCGGTCTCGACAGCCTCCTGCTGACGCTCTCCTACGCGGTCGGAGCAGCAGTGCCGATGCTCGCGATCGCGTTCGCCGGCCAGCGCGCGGCCCGCGCCTTCCGCGCGAACGCGACGACCGTCCGCCGTGTCTCCGGCGTACTCGTCGCCGGGGCCGCGCTGGCGATCGCGTTCGGCGTCGACCGGAACCTGCAGACCGCCGTGCCCGGCTACACGGAGTCGCTGCAGGAGCGCTTCGAGCGCTCGGACGCCGCGCAGCGCGAGTTGCGCGAGCTGACGGGTGGGCGGGATCCCGAGGCGACAGGGCGCGCAGAGGGAAAGCTCCAGGACTACGGTCCGGCGCCCGACTTCCACGGAATCGCGCGCTGGCTCAACTCCGAGCCGCTGACGCTCCCGGAACTGCGGGGCCGCGTCGTCCTGATCGACTTCTGGACGTACTCGTGCATCAACTGCCTCCGGACGCTGCCGCACATCCGTGCCTGGGACGAGCGCTACCGCGACGCCGGGCTGACGATCGTCGGCGTCCACTCGCCCGAGTTCGCGTTCGAGCGTGTCGAGTCGAACGTCCGCGAGAACGTCCGCAAGCTCGGCGTCCGCTACCCCGTCGCCCTCGACAACGACTTCGTCACCTGGCAGTCGTGGCACAACCAGTACTGGCCGGCCAAGTACCTGATCGACAAGCGCGGCCACGTTCGCTACTACCACTTCGGCGAGGGCGAGTACGCCGAGACCGAGGAGGCGATCAGGACGCTGCTCGGCGCCGACGCTCCCGACGCATCGGGCCTGGCCGACGAGAGCCCGCACGGCCTCGTGACACCGGAGAGCTACCTCGGCTACGAGCGCCTGGCCCGCTATGGGGGCGAGCCGGTCGTCAAGGACAAGGCGCACGCCTACACGTTCCCGCGCGGCCTGTCCGAGAACGAGCTGGCCTTCGGCGGTGTCTGGACGGTGCAGGACGAGCGTGCGATCGCGGGACTCAGCGCGGGCATCCGCCTGCAGTACCGGGCGCGGGACGTCTACCTCGTGCTGACGGGAAAGGGCACGGTCGAGGTGGTCGTCGACGGGAAGCGGGAGCGGGAAGTGCGCGTGCGCGGCGACCGCCTCTACACGCTCGTCGAGCGGCCGCAGATCGGCGACCACCTGCTCGAGCTCCGCTTCACATCGGGCCTTGCGGCCTACGCGTTCACGTTCGGTTAGGGTCGCGGCCGTGTATGACGCGGCTCCCGAGCGCTACGAACGGATGCAGTACCGCCGCAGCGGCCGGAGCGGGCTCCAGCTGCCGGCGATCTCACTCGGCCTCTGGCACAACTTCGGCCACGACAGGCCCTACGAGACGGGACGCGCGATCGCGCGTCGCGCCTTCGACCTCGGCATCCTCCACTTCGACCTCGCGAACAACTACGGGCCGCCGTTCGGCTCAGCCGAGGAGAACTTCGGCCGGATCCTGCGGGACGACCTCCGGCCCTACCGCGACGAGCTTGTCGTCTCGACGAAGGCCGGCTACGACATGTGGCCCGGCCCCTACGGCGAGTGGGGCTCGCGCAAGTACTTGCTCGCGAGCCTCGACCAGTCGCTGGCACGGATGGGCCTCGACTACGTCGACCTTTTCTACTCGCACCGCTTCGATCCGGACACGCCGCTCGAGGAGACGATCGGCGCACTCGACACCGCCGTTAGACAGGGAAAGGCCCTCTACGTCGGCATCTCGTCGTACTCGGCCGCGAAGACGCGCGAGGCGGCGGCGATCGCGCGCGGCCTCGGCACGCCGATCGTGATCCACCAACCGTCGTATTCGATGCTCAACCGTTGGATCGAGCCGGATCTCCTCGACGCGGTGGAGGAAGAGGGAATCGGCTGCATCGCCTTCTCGCCGCTGGCACAGGGAATGCTGACCGACCGCTATCTCGACGGGATCCCGCCCGATTCGCGGGCCGGGCGCGAGGGCACGGCGCTCTCGCCCGACCAGCTGAACGAGCAAACGCTCGCGAAGGTGTCGGCACTTAACGAGATCGCGCAGCGGCGGGGGCAGAGCCTCGCGCAGATGGCCATCGCCTGGGTGTTGCGCGATCCCCGGGTCACGTCAGCCCTGATCGGAGCCAGCAGCGTCGAGCAGTTGGAGTTGAACGTGGCCGCGCTCGACCGGCTCGACCTGGACGAGGACGAGCTGGCCGAGATCGAACGTTACGCGACCGAGTCCGACATCAACCTCTGGGCCCGCTCGAGCGAGTCGTAAAGCGCGACCATCCGTGAGCGCGATCGAAGAGCTCGGCCGGCAGCGCGTCCTGCCCGTGCTCCGCTGTGCGGACGCGGACGACACGCTCGCGACGGCGCGTGCCGCCGCGGCTGCGGGCTGCCGCGTCGTCGAGGTGACGATGTCGACGCCGGGCGTCGAGGACGCGATCGAGCCGCTCGTCGCGGACGGGTTGATCGTCGCCGTCGGGACGGTGCGCGACGCGCAGGACGTCGTGCGCCTTGCGGACGCAGGTGCCTCGCTGGTCGTCTCGTTCTGGAACCCGCCCGGCTTCGTGGCCGCGGCGACCGCCGCGGGCATCGCCGCGATCCCGGGCGGCTTCACGGCCCACGAGCTGGCCGCCGCATACGCGGACGGCGCGACGGTTGCGAAGCTCTTCCCCGCCTCACTCGCCGGGCCCGACTTCCTGTTTGCGCTCCGCCCCTTGCTCCCCGACCTGCAGCTGCTCGTCACCGGCGGGATCGCGGCGGAGGGAGTCGGGCCGTGGCTCGATGCGGGCGCGCTCGCGGTCGGGCTGGGAACCAACCTCGGCACCGCCGGAACCGTGGGGGCCGCGGAGGTGGAGCGCCGCTGCCGCGCTGCGCTCGCTGCCGCCTGACTGCGCGCCTGACTACTGCTCGCGGGGCGCGTCGTCGCCCTTCTCGGCGTCGCGCTCCCGGAGAAACTGCGTCAACTCGGCGGCCAGCGAGTCCCCCGAAGGCAGCTCCTCGTGCTCCTCGAGATCGAGCTCGTCCGTCCGCTTCTCCAGCTCGGCGACGTACGCCGCAGTCTCCTCGTCGGAGGACACCGCCTCGCTCACCTGCTCCGCGTACGACTCCTCCGCCTCTGCCAGCTCGGTCGTGTCGATCGTGACGTCCAAGAGCTGCGCGAGGCGGTCGCAGAGAGCCCGCGCGGCTCGCGGACTCGGCGCCAGCGAGACGTAGTGCGGCACCGCAGCCCAGAGGCTCGCGGCCGGTATGCCCTCCCGCCGGCACGTGTCCTGGAGCACGCCGACGATCCCGGTCGGCCCCTCGTAGCGTGAGTGCTGCAGGCCGAGGTCGGCCACGAGCTCGGGGTCGCTCGCGGCGCCCGTCACCGGCGCCGCTCGGGTGTGCGGCACGTCGGCGAGCAACGAGCCGAGCGTGACGAGCAACTCGACGTCGAGCTCCCGCGCCAGGTCGACCACGAGCTTGCTGAAGGTCTGCCAGCGCAGGCTCGGCTCGACGCCGAGGAGCAGGACGACGTCGCGCTCCGTTCCGGGGACCCGAGCGTGGTAGAAGGCGTTCTCGGGCCACTCGATCCGGCGCGTCAGCCCCTCGTCGAGCGAAACGTGCGGCCGGTTCGCCTGGAAGTCGACGAAGTTTTCGGGATCGATGTCCGCGAAGCGCTCGGCCTGCCAGATTCGTGCGAGGTAGGCGGCGGCGAGCGTCGCGCCCTGGCCGCCGTCGTTCCAGCCCCGGAACGCCGCAACGAGAGCCGGTCGCTGCAGCGCGGGCCTGCCGACCATGCGCAGCTCGCTCATGCCTTGAGTCTACGCGGGGTGCGCCAGAGGGCGGTCACGAGACCGACCGTCCACGCCCACACGAGCGCGGCCAGGCCGACGTGGATCAGCACCAGCCACCAGGGCAGCTGATTCCGCCACTGCAGCTCCCCCACCGCCATCTGCACCAGCAGCAGTCCGAGCAGGATCACGGCCCCCGGCGCCAGCACGCCCGCGCGGTCGCGGTTGCGCAGGAGCCAGGCGAGCAGGAGCAGGAAGGAAAGGCCGAACGCCGCCGTCGCGCGGACGTGGATGTAGACGGCGTCGAGCAGGTTCCAGAAGCGCTCGATCTCGGCGCTGTCGCCCGGATGCGGCCCCGCGGCCGTCGACAGCGTTCCCGTCACGACGAGGACCCCGCAGGCGCCTGCGAGCACGAGGCCGACGAGCCGCAGCCACCGCGGCGCCGGCGACTCGATCCGGCCATGGGCGTTCCCCCAGGCTTCGACGGCCAGCACCGTCGCGGTCGCGAGCACGACGAGCGCGAGCAGGAAGTGGGTGGCGACCATCAGCGGGTGCAGGTCGAGCCGGATCGTCAGCAGCCCGAGCGGCGCCTGCGCGGTCGTGCCGAGAAACGTGACGCCGGCGAGCCAGCGGGCCCAGCGGGTGAGACCCGTCGTCCGGTAGGCGAAGATCCACGTCGCCAGCGAGAGGCCGATCGGGAAGAGCGCCATCACGCGGTTCCCGAACTCGATCGACGAGTGCTCGCCGACGGCCGGGAAGAACGCCCCTTCCTGGCAGCCGGGCCACGACTCGCAGGCGAGCCCGGAGCCGGTCAGCCGCACCGCGGCGCCGGTGAGAACGATCAGATAGAGCGAGACGGCCGACGCGAGGGCCAGGCGGGCGTACCGCTCGCGGGTCAGCGTGCCGAGCCTACGCAAGGGCGACGCCGGCGCCGTCGGCGACCCGGCCGACCTGGGCGATGAAGAGACCGCGGTCGGCGAACGTGGCCAGGAGAACGGCGCCCTTGTCCGCCGGCAGCGAGACGAGCAGCCCGCCCGCGGTCTGGGGGTCGTACGCGAGCGCAACCTGCGCCTCGGTCAGCCCGTCCGCCTCGACATGCGGGCCGGCGAAGTCGCGGTTACGCCGGTCGCCACCCGTCCGGATCCCTGCCTCCGCTTGCTCGAGCGCACCGGGGAAGAACGGAAGCGCAGCGGCGTCGAGCTCGATCCGCACGCCGCTCCTCTCCGCCATCTCGTGTGCATGGCCGAGCAGGCCGAAGCCGGTGACGTCGGTGACGGCATTCGGCTCGAACGGCCGCAGGGCGTCGGCGGCGTCGCCGTTGAGCGCCGTCATCGCCTCGGTGGCCGCCGCCAGTCCCTCCTCGTGCCGACGGCCTTCGCGGGCCGCGTGCAGCAGCATCCCCGTCCCCAACGGCTTCGTCAGGAAGAGCGCGTCGCCCGGCTGGGCTCCGCTCTTCGCCCAGAACCCGTCCGGGTGCACGGTGCCGACGACCGCGAGCCCGTACTTTGGCTCGTCGTCCCGGAGCGTGTGCCCGCCGGCGAGGATCGCACCTGCCGCGCGCACCTGCTCGTCCGCCGCTCCGAAGATCGCTGCGAGCGTCTCGTTCGGAAGGCTCTCCGGGAAGGCGGCGATCGAGAGCGCGAGCAGCGGCGAGCCGCCCATCGCGAAGACGTCGTTGAGCGCGTTGGTGGCAGCGATCCGGCCGAAAAGCGCCGGGTCG
>DATMEO010000080.1:0-2393 GCA_035556515.1 Gaiellaceae bacterium | reverse complement strand
CGCGGTCGCCTTTGCCGACGCGCTCGATCAGCTCCCCGTCCGTCAGCTCCCCCTCGTGCACGATCCGGATGCTTGCACGCGCGCGTGAAAAGGTGGGACCAGTAAGGCTCAACGCCGCATCCATGCACTCGGTCTACGCATGGCCGGTCGAGCCGGTTTGCAGCAGCCGGCCTCCGTCGACGGCGATCGTGGCGCCGGTGACGAAGCCGGCGCCCGCGAAATAGAGGATCGCCTCGGCGACGTCGTCCGGCGAGCCGACCCGCCGCAGCACCGTTTCGGCTGCGCGCCGCGACTCGTCGTCTCCCGGCTCGAGGGCGACGGGGCCGGGGGCGACCCCGCAGACGCGGACCTCCGGCGCCAGCGCCTTCGCCAGCGTCCGCGTCAGCATCGCCTGCGCCGCCTTGGCCGCGCAATGGGCGGCGAACGAGGGCCACGGCTGGTAGGCGGCCACGTCCTCGATCATGACCACGAGCCCGCGCGACGCGCGCAGCTGCGGCACCGCCGCCTGCGTGACGAAGAAGCTGCCCTTCACCGTGGCGCCGAGCGCGCGGTCGACGTCCTCTTCCGAGACCTCCTCGAATTGCTTCGCCTCGAAGCCGGCCGAGGCGCCGTTGACGACCACGTCGAGGCCGCCGAGCTCCGCCTCCGCGCGCGCCACGAGCGCGCGGGCCTCGTCGGCCCGCGCCAAGTCGCCGTCGCGGCTGCCCGCCGCGAGCACCCGCCAGCCCTCGGCGCGCAGACGCTCGACGACTGCGGCGCCGAGCTTGCCGGTGCCACCGGTGACGAGCGCGCGGGTCAGCGCGCCTGCTCTAGGAGCTCGGCTCGTCGACGAAGCGTCACTGTGAGCCGAGCTCGAACCGCTTCGCTACCTCGTCCCAGTTGACGACGTTCCACCACGCGGCCAGGTAGTCGGGGCGCCGGTTCTGGTAGTTGAGGTAGTAGGCGTGCTCCCAGACGTCGATGCCGAGGATCGGCGTCTTGCCCTCGGAGAGCGGCGAGTCCTGGTTCGCCGTCGACATCACGGCGAGCGAGCCGCCGTCGGCGACGACCCACGTCCAGCCGGAGCCGAACCGCTTCACGCCGGCGTCGTTGACCTGTTCCTTGAGCGCGTCCAGGCCACCGAACGCCGCGTCGATCGCAGTTGCGAGCGCGCCGGCGGGCTCACCGCCGCCGTCCGGGCCCATGATCGTCCAGAAGAGGGAGTGGTTCGCGTGCCCGCCCGCGTTGTTGCGCACGGCGGCCTGCTTGTCCGCCGGCAGAGAGTCGAGCTTCGTGAGCACCTCCTCGACCGGCGCATCGGCGAGATTGGTGCCTTCGAGGGCCTTGTTCGCGTTGTCGACGTAGGCCTGATGGTGCTTGCCGTGGTGAATCTCCATCGTCCGCGCGTCGATGGTGGGCTCGAGCGCGTCGTGGGCGTAGGGCAGGTCGGGCAGCGTGAACGGCATCGCGACTCCTTCGGCTGGTCCGTCGGCTGGGCAGGTGGGTCGAAGGATATGCTCCGCGCCGTTCCCGACGAGTCGCCGAAGCGAGTGTGGAGGTATCGATGTCGAGTTACGAGGAGATCAGGCCCCGCGAGCTGAAGCCGGCCCTGCTGGAGCTCGACGGGATCTCGCGCGCCTCGGTCGAGGCCCACTACAAGCTCTACCAGGGCTACGTGAACAAGCGGAACGAGATCCTCGGCAAGCTCGGTGCCGTCGACCTCGGCAGCGCGAACCAGATCTACTCGGATGTGCGGGCGCTGAAGGTCGAGCTCTCGTTCGCCGTCGGCGGGATCAAGAACCACGAGGTCTACTTCGAGCATCTCGGCGGCAGCGGCGGCGACCCGAAGGGTGCGGTCGCCGACCTGATCAAGCGCGACTTCGGCTCGGCGCAGGTATGGCGCGACGATCTGAAGGCGACCGGGATGGGCGGCCGCGGCTGGGCCTGGACGGCGTACGACTGGGACGAGGGACGCCTGTTCAACTACATCGGCGACGCCCAGAACAGCTATCCGATCTGGAACGCGACCCCGCTCGTGGCGCTCGACGTCTACGAGCACGCCTACTTCCTCGACTACCAGACCGACCGCGGGGCTTACATCGACGCATTCTTCTCGAACTTGGACTGGGCCGTCGTGAACGACTGGGTCTCGAAGTACCAGATCCCGCTGCGGTAGCGCGATGACAGGCGTCCTCGTCGTCCTCGGCGGCTACCTGCTGGGGTCGATGCCGTTCGGCTACTGGCTCGTGCGGCTGGTCAAGGGGGAGGACGTGCGCACGACCGGCAGCGGCAACATCGGCGCCACCAACGTCTGGCGCACCTACGGCAAGGCGTACGGGATCCCGATCGTGTTGCTCGACGTCGCCAAGGGGTTCGTGCCCGCGCTCATCGGCACGATCCTCGTCGGCGAGCTG
>DATMEO010000079.1:0-7537 GCA_035556515.1 Gaiellaceae bacterium | reverse complement strand
CTCGTCGGCGCCGAGCGGCGGATCGTGCTCGGCAAGAAGAGCGGCCTCGACTCGATCAGGCTCAAGGCCGACGAGTTGGGGCTGGACGTTCCGGAGGGACGCCACCCCCAGATCCTCGCCGCGATCAAGGAGCTCGGCGCGGGGAAAAAGCGCCTCGTTACCGACGCCGAGTTCAGAAAGCTCGTCGAAGAAGGAGCTGCCGATGTCCCATCACCGTGAGCTCGTCAACCCACCGGACCTTCATCCTGCGCCCGGGTTCAGCCACGTCGCGATTGCGACCGGCTCCACGGTCGTCCACCTGGCCGGCCAGGTGGCGCTGGACCAGCAGTTCGGGATCGTCGGCGGCGACGACCTCGGCGAGCAGACGAAGGCGGCGATGCGGAATGTCCAGATCGCGCTTGCCGCTGCCGGCGTCGGCTGGGATGACGTCGTCCGCCGCACGATCTACACGCTCCACCCGACCGAGTACGAGGCGATCACTGCTGCGATCGACGAGGTCACCGGCGGAGCGGAGCACCCAGCGCAGACGATCGTCGGCGTCACCGGCCTCGCCGTGCCGGGGCTCCTGATCGAGATCGAGTGCACGGCAGTCCGCGGCCATTGACTGACATGACACGGACGCGGGATACTCGCCGCGGGAGTCCAGACATGTCACTGAAAGGGGTGCGAGGATGAAGTTCAGCCTCTACTCGGAGATCCAGAGCTGGCCCGGGAAGCCCGCCGCGCAGCTCTACGGCGAGGTGCTCGAGCAGATCCAGAACGCCGACCGGCTCGGCTACGACGCCTACGCCGTGATCGAGCACTTCTTCTTCCCCAAGTTCTCGATCTCGGCCAGCCCGCTGGCGCTCTTCGCGGCCGCGGCGCAGAAGACGAAGACGATCAACTTCCGGACGCTGCTGCACTCGATGCCGTACCACAACCCCGTCGTGCTGGCCTCCGAGATCGCCGTCGCGGACATCCTGCTCGACGGCCGCTATGAGTTCGGCGTCGGCCGCGGCCACGGCTGGATGCCGCCGAAGGCAGGCCTGGCGCTGACGCCCGAGTCGCGCGAGCGCTACGAGGAGTCGGTCGAGCTGCTCTTCACGGCGCTCGAGAACGAACGCTTCTCCTACGACGGCAAGCACTTCCAGGTCGCCGACTCGGGGATCGTGCCGCGGCCGGACCGGAAGTTCCGCGTCTTCCTCGGCGGTACGTCCGACCGCACCTACGAGCTCGCCGCCGAGCGCGGCTGGGCCGTCGTCGTGCCACCGCTGCTCCCGTACGCGGCGCTCGCCGAGCAGCTCGACCTCTACCGCTCCAAGTGCGCCGAGCACGGGACTGAGCCCGACATCGTCTGGATCCACGCCTGCTACATCGACGAGGACCGCGACGTTGCGAAGCGGGAAGCCGAGAAATGGATGGTCGGCTTCCTCAAGGGCAACGCCTCGCCGCTGACGGAATACGACCCGCCGCCCGCGGACGAGCTCAACGCCGCCGGCTACGGCTTCTACACCGCAGGGATCCTCGAGAAGCTCGCGCAGACGCCGTACGACGCGATGATCGAGGGCGACATCGTCTGGGTCGGCACGCCGGCCGACGTGATCGAGCGGATCGAGGCGGTCAAGGACCTCTGCGCGGGGCTGACCGAGATCTCGATCACCGTCAACGCCGGCGGCGCCGAGCACTGGCAGGCGATCAAGGCGCAGGAGCTGTTCGCGTCGACGGTGATGCCGCACTTCAAGGCGACGGCACGGGAGGCGGTGGGCGCCGCCTCGTGACCCGTCACGTTCTGACCCCATACGTTCGCGCCGACGAGGGATGCGCGTGAGCATCGAGCGGGTCTGTGTCGTCGGCGGTGGCGTCATCGGCAGCCTCTACGCGGCGCACCTGAGCCGCGTCGCCGACGTCTGGGTGCTGACGCGGCGGCCCGAGCACGCCCGCGCGCTCGAGGACCACGGCCTCGAGGTGACCGGCCGCGCCGAGTTCACCGGCCGCGTCCACGCGACCGACGACGCGGCGGAGCT
The DNA here is from genome assembly GCA_035556515.1 of Gaiellaceae bacterium. Taxonomy (GTDB): domain Bacteria; phylum Actinomycetota; class Thermoleophilia; order Gaiellales; family Gaiellaceae; genus Gaiellasilicea. The sequence continues at coordinate 5,534 of DATMEO010000079.1, read as the reverse complement.
GCCCGAGGTCGACGTCGCGATCGTCGCCACGAAGGGAACAGCGGTCGACGCGGCCGCCGGCGCGCTCGCGGGCCGCTTCCCCGGGGCGATGATCGTCACCGTCCAGAACGGCCTCGGCGCCGAGCAGATCGTCCGCAGGCACGGCAACTGGCCGCTCGTGTCCGGCGTCACCTTCATGAGCGGCACGCGGCACGACGACACGCACGTCGAGTACATCCTCGACACCGAGACGTGGCTCGGCCCCTACAACGGGATCCCCTACGAGCGGGTCGAGGAGCTGGCCGAGCTGATCCAACGCTCGGGCCTGAAGGCGCGTGCGTTCCCGGACCTGAAGCCGGCGCAGTGGTCGAAGTTGATCTTCAACGCGACCGTCAACGCCGTCGCCGCGCTGACCGGGCTGCCCCATGATCCGCACTTCGCAGCCGAGGAGCAGCCGTCCGATCTCGGCCACCTCGTCCACGCACTCATGGACGAGGGGAAAGCCGTTGCGGCCGCGGCGGGGATCGAGCTGCACGAGGACCCGTGGGAGATGAACGTGCTCGCCACGCAGCGAGGCAGCGCGCACTATCCATCCATGCTCGAGGACGTCGAGGCGCGCCGCCCGACGGAGATCGAGCTGATCACAGGCTCGCTCGTCCGCGAGGCGGAGCGGCTCGATGTGCCGGTGCCGCTGCACACGACGCTCTACCGCCTGATCAAGGCGAAAGAAGACAGCTACCGGGAATCCAAAGGGAGGCAGGAATGACGGTACGGAAGCGATGGGGCGCCTTCGGGGCGCTGCTGGCGGTACTCGCGCTCGCGATCGCGGCGGTCGGGACCGGCGTCGGCGGGTCGCAGACGAACGCGCAGGCGCCGATCGTGATCGGGTGGGCGTTCGACAGCAAGGGCAACATGGCGCCCTTCGACGGGCCTGCGCTCGCCGCCGCGAAGGTGCGGATCGGTCAGATCAACGCCCGGGGCGGCGTCATGGGCCGGCCGCTGCGGATCGACACCTGCGACACCAACAACAACAACGCGGCGAAGGCGAAGTCGTGCGCGGCGAGCCTGCTCGGGAAGGGCGCGCACGTCGTCTTCACGACCTGCGACGTCGACTTCGCGACGCCGGTCGTCCAGGAGTCGCTGAAGGCGGGCAAGCTGACGATCGCGCCCTGCATCGGCACCGACCAGATGGGCCCGAAGCGCTTCGGCAAGGCCGGGAAGCTGGCGTTCAGCTTCGGCAACGTCGCCCAGGACGAAGGCTCCGCGATGGCGGAGTACGCGTACCGGAAGGGCTGGCGGACGGCGAACCTGGCGACGAACACGCTGCTCGTCTACTTCAAGAACGTCGTCCAGGCGTTCGAGAAGCGGTTCACGCAGATGGGCGGCAAGATCGCCGGCCGTGAGAGCTACGCGACCGGGGCGAACAACGTCAACGCGGCGGTCAGCCGCCTGAACGCCCGCCAGGCCGACGTGATCGTCACCTCGACCGCGTTCGGCGAGCTGCCGGCGCTCGTCAAGGGGATCCGGTCGCTCGGCAACAAGACGCCGATCCTCAACTCCTGGGCCGGCGACGGCACCTACTGGGTGGCCGGGAACCCGCAGGTGACCGACTACTACGCGGTCACGTACGCGTCCGCGTTCGGCGACGACCCGAACCGGGCCGTGCGGGCGCTGGCGAAGCGGCTGAAGGCGTTCACCGGCGGCTTCGTCACCGGCTCCGCGGCGGTCGACGGCGTCGCGACGGCGATCCGCCGCTCGGGCGGCTCGACGAACGGCGCCACGCTCGCGGCGACGATGGAGAAGTTCAGGAAGGTGCCGACCCTCTCCGGGCTCGTCAGCTTCTCGCCGCAGTTCCACAGCGTCTTCGGGCGCCAGTACCGCGTGATCAAGATCCACAACAACAAGGCTCGCTACGTCGGCGCCGTCACCGCCAAGGTGATCCCGAAGATCTAGACCTTGGCGGCGGCAGGAGCCACAGAAGTAGCAACGAGGAGGCCCGGGGGAACGCTCCGGGCCTCCTCCGTGTCGCGGTCCTTCACCGGCGTGCAGGCGCTCGACGGGGTCACGCTCGAGCTGCACCGGCACGAGGTCGTCGGCCTGATCGGGCCGAACGGCGCCGGCAAGTCGACGCTCGTAAACGTGCTCACCGGCTTCGACACCCCGACGTCGGGCACGGTCGAGCTCGGCGATCGCGACGTCACCGGCTGGAGCCCGCACCGGCGCGCCCGCGCCGGGATCGGGCGGACGTTCCAGCACAGCCGCTCGTTCCGGGGGCTGACCGTGCGGGAGAACATCGAGGTGGCGGCGCTCGGGGCCGGGGCCAGGCCTGCCGACGCTCGCTCCCGCGCGGGCGAGCTGATCTCGCGGCTCGGGCTCGACGCGGACGCGTCCGCGGGCCAGCTGCCACACGGGCACGAGCGCCTGCTCGGCGTCGCGCGTGCGATTGCGGCGGCGCCGTCGTTCGTGCTCCTGGACGAGCCCGGGGCGGGCGTCCCGGAGGCGGAGGTCGGCGAGCTCGTCGAGATCATCCGGGCGATCCGGAAGGACTTCGACGCCGGTGTGCTTCTGATCGACCACAACATGGCGCTCGTGATGGAGGTCTGCGACCGGATCCACGTGCTCGACCAGGGCCGGACGCTCGCCGAGGGAACGCCGGCGGAGATCCGCGCCAATCTCGACGTTACGTCCGCGTACCTGGGCGAGAGCGCGGTGGCCGAGTGAGCGCGGTGCTCGAGCTCGAGGGGCTCGACGTCCGCTACGGCTCCGTGCCGGCGGTGCGCGGCCTCAGCCTCGAGGTCGGAAAGGGGGAGCTTGTCGGCCTGATCGGCCCAAACGGGGCCGGTAAGTCGACGACGCTGCACGCGATCATGGGCGTCGTTCCGAGCGCGGCCGGGGACATCCGGCTCGCGGGTAAGTCGGTGCGGGGGCGCGCGCCGGAGGCGATCGCCCGCGCCGGGATCGCGCTCGTGCCCGAGGGCCGCCGGATCTTCGGCGAGCTGACGGTCGAGGAGAACCTGCGGCTCGGGCTCTCGGCGCGGCGGACGACGAACGGCTCGGATCCGCTCGCGGCGGCCTTCGACCTCTTTCCGATGCTGGCCGACTTCCGCGCCCGCCAGGCCGGAGCGCTATCGGGCGGCCAGCAGCAGCAGCTCGCGATCGGGCGCGCGCTCGTGGCCGAGCCGGATGTGCTCCTCCTCGACGAGCCCTCGCTCGGTCTCGCGCCGACGATGGTCGACACCGTCTTCGCGGCCCTGACCGAGATCAGGGAGCGCGGCGTCACGATCCTCCTCGTCGAGCAGCGTGCACAGCGCACCGTCGCGCTCGCCGACCGCACGTACGTGCTCGCGAACGGCGAGCTGCGGATGACGCTCACGCCGGCGGACGCCGACGACACCGAGAAGATGATCCAGGCGTACCTCGCATGATCCTCAGCGCCGTCGACGCCCAGACCCTCGTTGACGCCGTCGGCCTCGGCGCCGTCTACGCGCTGATGGCGGTCGGGATCGGCCTCGTCTTCGGGATGCTCCGGCTCGTCAACTTCGCGTATGGCCAGCTGATCATGGCCGGCGCGTACACGCTCGCATTCACGTCGGGCTGGCCCGTCGCGGGGAGCGTCCTCGCGTGCTTCGCGGTCGTGATCGCGCTCTCGTTCCTGATGGAGGGCGCCGTCTTCCGGCCGCTCCGGACGCAGTCGCCGGCGGTAATGCTCGTGACGACCTTCGCGGTCGCGTTCCTGCTCCAGGCGGTCGCGCTGATCCTCGACATCCGCGACGGCACGATCGGCGAGCCGGCCGTCTCCGTCGCGTCGCTGAACCAGGTGGTCACGATCGGCGGCGTCGACGTCCGCAAGGTGACGATCCTCGCCGTCGTGGTCGCGATCGTCGCGCTAGCGCTGCTCGCGTTGCTGCTCGGGAAGACGACGATCGGCCTGCAGATGCGGGCGGCCGCGGCAGACTTCCGGACGGCGCGTCTGCTCGGCGTCAAGGCCGACCGCGTCATCGGCGCCGCGGTCCTGCTCTCCGGGATCCTGGCCGCAACCGTCGCCGTGATCCTGACCGTTCAGTTCCCGCTCGTCTCGCCCGACTTCGCGCTGAAGGAGACGATCGTCGTGCTCGTCGGCGTCGTCGTCGGCGGGATCGACCGGCTCTGGACGGCGACCCTCGGCGGCTTCGCGATCGGGTTCGCGACCGGGGTGATCAACGGAGCCCTGCCCACCGACAAGACCGTCTTCCTGCCCTCGGCGGTGTTCGCGCTGGTGATCCTCGTCCTGCTGCTGCGCCCGGCAGGGCTCTTCGCCGGCGGCCGCGCAACGGCGGTCGACCGCGTATGAGCAAGCGGCTCGACGCCTGGATCGCGCTGCTCGGCCCAGCCCTGCTCGTCGTCCTCGTCGGGATCGGCTCGACGTTCGTCTCGCGCGCGAACGAGATCCACTTCCTGAACGCGCTCGTCGCTGTAGCGATCGTCGTCGCGATCTACGTCTTCGTCGGCAGCTCCGGTGTGCTCTCGTTCGGCCAGATCAGCTTCGTCGCCGTCGGGGCGTTCGCCGCCGGCGTCATGACCGTGCCGCTCGAGTCGAAGACGGGAGTGTTGCCCGACCTCTTTCCGCTCCTGCGCGACCACACGATCGGGAACGTGGCGTCGCTCGTCCTCGCGGCGGCTGTCGGCGGCGCGTTCGCGTTCCTCGTCGGCATGCCGTTGATGCGCCTGTCGGGTCTCGCCGCCGGGATCGCCACCTTCGCCGTACTCGAGATCACGCACAACCTCCTGCGCGAGTGGATCAAGATCGGGCCGGGCGCGACGACGCTGTCGCTCGTCCCGGAGACGACAGGCCCGCTACAGGCGACCGTCGGCGTGCTGATCGTGATCGGCGTCGCCTGGCTCTACCAGCGAAGCCCGCTCGGCCGCAAAGCGCGCGCGACCCGCGAGGATCCGGCCGCGGCGCAGGCAGTCGGGATCAGCGTGCACCGGCAGCGGCTCTGGGCATTCACGCTCTCGGGTGCGCTGTGCGGCTTCGCGGGCGGCCTGCTCGTGCACATGCTCGGCTCGATCACGACGGAGCAGGTCTACCTCGAGCTGACCTTCCTCACCCTCGCAATGCTGGTCGTCGGCGGCGTCACCAGCCTCTGGGGCGCCGTCGTCGGGGCACTCGCAGTCAGCGGCCTCGACTCCGTGCTCGGAAACGCAGAGGACGGGATCGGCGTCGGCTTCCGCCTCGACCTGCCCGAGGGCTCGCGGCTCGTCATTCTGGGCGGGCTGATGGCGCTGATGCTGATCCTTCGTCCCTCCGGGATCACCGGCGGCCGCGAGCTGCGGTTGCCGCGGCGGAGAACCGCATGAGAGTGTGCATCGTCGGCTGCGGCGCCGTCGGCTCGCTCTTCGCGGCCAATCTCGCCTCGCTCGAGGACGTCGAAGTCTGGGCGTACGACCTGGCGCAGGCGCATGTCGACGCGATCAACGAACGAGGGCTGCGGCTGACGGGCGCGGGGGAGGTGCACGCGACCAAGATTCGGGCGACGGCCGACGCAGCCGAGCTCCCCGCCTGCGAGTTCGGGATC
>DATMEO010000078.1:0-13234 GCA_035556515.1 Gaiellaceae bacterium | reverse complement strand
AGACCGGGGAGGAGGACGACGGCCACGGCGCTAGATGACCGATCGGTAGTTGGCGTGCGGTAATTGCCGATCAGTCATCTAGAGGGCGGCGGCTTCGACCGACAGGATCGGCGGCAGGTGCCGGGCGGCCTCGACGACCTCGTCGCCGCGCAGCGCGTAGACGTGGCCGCTCTGCGTGCCGGCGTAGACCGCCTCGTCGTCGAAGCTCATCCCTTCGCGAAGGACGGCGGCCCACGCGGGCTCCTCGGCCACGATTAGGCTCCAGCTCGCGCCGGCGTCCGCGGTCGTGTAGATCCCGAGCCTGCCGTCGCACGTGACGCGGTTCTCGGCGCCCTCCTCCGGGATCACGAACGCGCGATCGGGATCGCCCGGATCGAGCGCGAGAGCGAAGCCGAACCCGGACGGCAGCCCGTTCTCGTCCAGCCGCTCCCAGCTGTCGCCGCCGTCGTCGGAGCGGTAGACGCCACAGTGGTTCTGCTGCCAGAGCCGCTCCGGCCGGGCCGGGTGCGCGAGCACCTTGTGCACGCACTGGCCGACCTCGGGGAAGCGGTCCTCGGGGAAAAAGCAGGCCTCGGTGCCCTGGTTTCGGGGCTGCCAGGAGGCGCCGCCGTCCTCCGACCGGAAGACCCCGGCCGCGGAGATCCCGATCCAGAGCTTCTGCGCGTCGTCGGAGTCGAGCGTGATCGAGTGCGTGATCAGCCCACCTGCGCCAGGCGACCACTTCTCGCGAGTCTGGTGACCGAGCAGCGCCTCGTTGACCTGCCAGCTCGCGCCCGAGTCGTCGGAGCGGAAGAGCACGCCGGGCTCGCCGCCGAGCCACAGCGTCCCCGGCTCGGACGTATGCCCCGGTTCGAGATGCCACGTCGAGGCGAGCTTGAGCCCGCTTTCCTCGGGCAGGCCGAGCCCCTCGGAGCGCTCCCACGTCTTGCCCATGTCCGTCGAGCGCTGGACGGTGCCGCCGTAGACCCAGCTGTTTGCGCAGGCGTACAGAGCGCCGTCGCGGGGATCGACGAGCGCATGGTTCACCTGCCAGCCGGGCAGGAGCGGCCCTTCGACCTCGAACGAGCGGCGTTCGTCGTCGCCGCGGACGAGGAAGAGGCCCTTCCGTGTTCCGATCACGAGCAGTGCGCTCACGAGCCGAGCCTACCGAAGGAGATCGAGATGGTTACTTGAGGTCGGCCAGGATCTCGCCGGCAGCGCGCTGCCCGGTCTCGACGGCGCCGTTCAGATAGCCCTGGAAGTCGATCGACGTGTGCTCGCCGGCGAAGAGGCAGTTGCCCTGGCGCCGCCCCTCCATGCCCGCAAAGCGCTGGTATTGGCCCACCTTCCAGTAGGAGTACGAGCCCTTCGTCCAGGGGTAGCCGGGCCAGAAGTCGACCGTCGCCTTGCCGTTCCACGCCTTCGTCGCTCCGGGCAGTACCGGCTCGACCTGGGCGAGGAACTGCTTCGCCCGCGACTCGGGCGTGCCCGAGCCGAAGCTCGCGCCGATGGTTCCGCCGGTGTAGTCGACGAGGAGGCCGCTCTTGCCCGGCTGAGCCAGCGAGACCTCCCAGCTGCTCTGGTAGCCGCGATCGGAGTACGTTTCGCCGTTCGAGCCCTGCGCGCGCCAGAACCGGCTCGAGAACTGAACGTGCAGCTTCGAGTTCGTCCCCATGCCCTGCTCCCGGATCGCGACCAGCTTGAGCGGCTCGAAGCCCGCCTTCGAGATGTCGACGGAGGAGCGGAGGATCGAGAACGGGAGCGCGAGCACGACCTTGTCGGCCGTGACCGTCTTCGTGGCTGAGCCCTGCTTGAAGGTGAGCGTGAACGTGCCCGAGGAGTGCCGTCGCACGGCGACCAGCTCCGACCCCGTCGTGATCTGTCCGGCCAGAGCCGCCGCGAGCCGATCCGTGATCTGGTCGTTGCCGCCGGCGACGTGATACTTCTCGTTCGACGCGCCGAAGAGGCGCAGGTTGCCCGGGCCGCGGTAGGCGAGCAGGTAGAGCAGGTTGAGCGAGCTCTGCTCGGCCGACTCGGCGCCGTATTCGATGTTGTAGGCGACGTCGAGGAACTGCCCGATGCGGGAGCTCATCCCACCGTCGAAGGTCTCCTCGATCCAACCGACGATCGACATGTTGTCGAGCTGCCGGCCCCGCGCGGTCGAGAGCTCGAAGGTTGTCGGATAGCTCGCCGCCGAGGCGTCGGAGTGAATCTTCTGCCACGCGACCTTGATGTCGTTCGACATCTCGTCGGAGTGGTACGGCGCGCCGTCGAACCAGCCGAGCAGCTCCGTGCCGTTCTGCTCCGCCTGGGGCAGGTTGTCAAGCTTGAGGCCGAGCCCCTGCGCGAGCTGCCTGATGTGGGTGTGCCCCTGGTCGATGAACTCGCCGCCGCGCTCGCCGATCTGACCGTCGGCGAAGGCGCCCCGCAGCGTCCAGCAGCGACCGCCGATCCGGCTCGAGGCCTCGTGGATCTCGGCGGCATGGCCCGCGTTGCGAAGCGCGTACGCGGCACTCAGCCCGGCGAGGCCGGCGCCGACGACGACGATCTTCGGCGCCGCAGCCCCACGGGCGGGAGCAGCGAGGTGGCCGAGCGCGGTGAGCCCGATAGCGGCGACTCCCGCTTCCTTGACGAACCGGGAGCGAGTCGTACGGCGCTCCTCGGCGGCGACCGCCGCGGCGGCGCTCTGAACGGCACCTGCAAGTGGTGTGCGTGCCATGCCCTCCCCTTCCCCAGAGTGATCAAGAACGTGATCAAGGCTGACGATGCTCCACCTGCGGGCGGAAGGCAATGTCCTTTGAGGCCAGAACCGGGCCGGGTCGTATGGACACGGTGGCGTAAACGAGACGGCCGGACGCCTTCCAACTTGTCCATTTGGTCGAGTGAGAGCTAGGCTCGCGCCGAGATCCCCGAGCGGAGGGCTGCCCTGTGAGCGTGTCGGTGACCAAGTTCAAGAATCTCGTCGGCGGCGAGTGGGTCGACGCGGCGTCCGGCGAGACGATGGAAGTCCTCAATCCCGCGACCGGAGAGGTGATCGCCGAGGTACCTCGGTCGAGCGCCGAAGATATCGAGCGCGCGGTCGACGCCGCCCGCAAGGCGTTCGTGGAGTGGGGCGACAAGACACCAAAGGACCGGATGGAGCTGCTGCTGAAGCTCGCCGACGTGATCGACGACAACGCCGAGGAGCTGACGCAGCTCGAGTCGCAGAACGTCGGCAAGCCGATGGCGATCGCGGGCGACGAGATGCCCTTCTCGGCCGACAACCTGCGCTTTTTCGCCGGCGCCGCCCGCACGCTCGAGGGCAAGGCCGCCGGCGAGTACGTCGAGGGCTACACCTCGATCATCCGGCGCGAGCCGCTCGGGATCGTCGCCGGGATCACTCCATGGAACTACCCGCTGATGATGGCGATCTGGAAGCTTGGGCCGGCGCTCGCCGCCGGCAACGTGCAGATCCTGAAGCCGGCCGAGCAGACGCCGCTGACGACGCTCCGCTTCGTCGAGCTGGCACAAGAGTTCCTGCCCCCGGGCGTGCTGCAGGTCGTCACCGGCGACGGCGTTCCCGCCGGCGACGCGCTCGTCCGCCACCCGGAGGTCCGGCTCGTCTCGCTGACAGGCTCGGTCGAGACCGGCAGGCTGATCGCGGCCGGCGCGGCACAGTCGAACCTGAAGCGGGTCCATCTCGAGCTTGGCGGCAAGGCGCCGATGGTCGTGCTCGACGACGCCGACCCGGCGACGGTCGCGGAGGCGATCAAGATCGGCGGCTACTGGAACTCGGGCCAGGACTGTACGGCCTCGTCGCGAATCCTCGTTCACGACAAGGTCTACGACGACGTCATGTCCGAGACGGTGAAGACACTCGAGGCGATGAAGGTGGCCGACCCCGCGGAGGGCGACGATGTCGACATGGGACCGGTGATCTCGGCCGAGCAACGGAGCCGGGTGCTCGGCTTTCTCGAGCGGGCGGTCGAGGGGAAAGCCACGATCGTCACCGGCGGCGAGTCGATCGGCGACCGCGGCTTCTTCGTCAAGCCGACGGTCGTCACCGATGTCGCCCAGGACTCCGAGATCGTCCAGAGCGAGGTCTTCGGACCGGTCGTCACCGTCCAGCGCTTCTCCTCCGACGACGAGGCGATCGCGATGGCGAACGACGTCCGCTACGGCCTTGCCGCTTCGGTCTTCTCGCAGGATGTCGGCCGTGCGATGGCGGCGGCGCGGAAGCTCGAGTTCGGCACCATCTGGGTCAACGAGCACCTCTTCCCGCTCGCGTCCGAGATGCCGCACGGCGGCTTCAAGGAGTCCGGCTACGGCAAGGACATGTCGCTCTACGCGATGGAGGAGTACACCCGTATCAAGCATGTCGCCGTGAAACTTGCGTGAGGGTGCTCACGCTCCTGGGGCGCCGCCCGCGTCGCGTAGGCCGGTGGGACAGTACGGAGGTACGGCCCGCCGGCTGGAGCGGCGCGAGCGGCGTCAGCCTTCCGCGGAGCCCGGCTCCGCCGGGCGAGAGCGGAAGGCGGCCGGGGGCGTGAGCACGCTCGACGCCGGCGTCGGCGTCGACCGCGGTCGGCTTGCGGCGCTGACGGCACGGGAGGCGGCGGCCTTCGCGGCGGCGCGCCCGCGCTCGCGCGCCCTGGCCGAACGCTCGCGCGGATCGCTGCTCGGCGGCGTGCCGATGACGTGGATGATGCGCTGGGCGGGGCCGTTTCCGCTCTTCCTCGCCGAGGCGAAGGGCGCACGGGTGGTCGACGTCGACGGGCACGAGTACGTCGACCTCTGCCTCGGCGACACCGGAGCGATGGCCGGGCACGCGCCTGAGCCGGTCGTGCGTGCGGTCGCGGAGCGGGCGGCGGCCGGGATCACGGCGATGCTGCCGACCGAGGACGCGGCCTGGGCCGGCGAGGAGCTCGCGCGGCGCTTCGGGCTGCCGCTCTGGCAGTTCACGCTCAGCGCCACCGACGCGAACCGCTTCGCGATCCGGATCTGCCGTGCGGTCACGGGCCGCCCGAAGATCCTCGTCTTCAACGGCTGCTACCACGGCACCGTCGACGAGACGTTCGCGACGCTGCGCGCGGACGGCTCCGTCGGTATCCGTCCGGGCAACGTCGGCCCGCCGGTCGACCCGGCGCTGACGACGAAGGTCGTCGAGCTGAACGACATCGACGCGCTCGAGGCTGCGCTCGCGCCCGGCGACGTCGCCTGCGTGCTGGCCGAGCCGGCGCTGACGAACATCGGCATCGTCCTGCCCGACCCGGGCTTCCACGACGCGCTGCGCGAGCTGACGCGTCGGACCGGAACGCTGCTCGTGATCGACGAGACGCATACGTTCAGCGCCGGGCCGGGCGGCTATACGGCCGCGTACGGGCTCGAGCCCGACCTGCTCACGATCGGCAAGGCGATCGGCGGCGGCGTTCCCGTCGGCGCCTTCGGCGTCACCGAGGAGCTCGCGCGGCGGGCGCTCGCGCAGGCCGGCTCCGACTACGAGGACGTCGGCGGCGTCGGCGGCACCCTCGCCGGCAACGCGCTCTCGCTGGCGGCCGTGCGCGCGACGCTCGGCGAAGTGCTGACCGAGGAGGCGTTCGAGCACATGATCTCGCTCGGGGAGCGGCTCGCCGACGGCGTCGTGGCGGCGATCGCAGCCGCGAGGATGCCGTGGCACGTGACGCGGCTCGGCGCCCGGGCGGAATACCGCTTTCTCCCGCAGCCGCCGAGGAACGGCGGCGAATCGGCCGCGGCCGGCGATGAGGAGCTGGAGCGGTTCCTCCACCTCTACGCGTTCAACCGCGGCGTCCTGATCACGCCGTTCCACAACATGGCGCTCGTCGCGCCGGCGACGGCCGAGGCCGACGTCGACCGCCACACCGAGGTCTTCGCGGCCGCGCTCGAGGAGCTCGCGTGACGCAGCCGGACGTCCGGCTGGAGAAGGTCGTCAAGCACTTCGACGGCGTCGTCGCCGTCGACGGGATCACGCTCGAGATCCCGCCCGGATCGTTCTTCGCGCTGCTCGGGCCATCAGGCTGCGGCAAGACGACGACGCTGCGGATGATCGGCGGCTTCGAGGAGCCGGACGATGGTGCGATCTACCTCGGCGACCGCGACGTCGTCGGGCTGCCGCCGTATCGCCGCGACGTCAACACCGTCTTTCAGAGCTACGCGCTCTTCCCGCATCTCTCGCTCTTCGACAACGTCGCCTTCGGACTGCGGCGCAAGGGCGTCGACAAGGCGCAGGTGCAGGGTCGCGTCGAGGAGATGCTGCGGCTCGTCGGGCTCGAGGGCCTCGGCAGGCGCCGGCCGCGCCAGCTCTCCGGCGGCCAGCAGCAGCGCGTCGCGCTCGCACGCGCGCTCGTCAACCGGCCGCAGGTGCTCCTGCTCGACGAGCCGCTCGGCGCGCTCGACCTGAAGCTGCGCAAGCAGATGCAGCTCGAGCTGAAGGCGATTCAGCACGATCTCGGCCTCACCTTCGTCCACGTCACGCACGACCAGGAGGAGGCGATGACGATGGCCGACGCGATCGCGGTGATGAACCGGGGCCGGATCGAGCAGCTCGGCCCGCCGACCGAGCTCTACGAGAAGCCCGCAACCGCCTTCGTCGCCGGCTTCCTCGGCGTCTCCAACCTGCTCCACGGCTCGGTCACGGGCCCGGGCCTCGTCCGGCTCGACACGGGCGACGAGATCGCCGCCGATCCCGGTGAGCGCACGGGCCGCGTCGCAGTCGGCATCCGCCCGGAGAAGATCCGGATCGGCTCGCCCGGCGAGGGCGACAACACCCTCGCAGGCACCGTCAAGGAGACCGCCTACGTCGGCGTCGCCACGCAGTACGTGATCGAGACCGGCGCCCGCACGCTGATGGTCTACGTCCAGAACGACGGCTCCACGGTCTCGCTCCGGCCCGGTGCTGCGACAACGCTCAGCTGGAGCCCGCACGCCACCTTCGTCGTCGACCCTGCACAGGAGGAATCCCCATGACACGTCCCCTGACCCGCCGTCAGCTGCTCGAGCGCGCCGCGCTCGGAGGCGCGGCCCTCACCCTGCCCGGATTCCTGGCTGCCTGCGGCGGCGGAGGAGACGGCGGCGACGCGGGAGGCGACGAGCTCGCAGCGGTGCTCAGGTTCGCCAACTGGCCGCTCTACATCGACATCGACGAGGAGACGAAGAAGCGCCCGACGCTCGACGAGTTCACGCGGCGGACGGGGGTTGCCGTCGACTACTTCGAGGAGATCAACGACAACGCCGAGTACTTCGCGAAGGTGCAGGGCCCGCTCTCGCAGGGGCGCGGAATCGACCGCGACATCTTCGTCTTCACCGACAACTCGCGCTTCCCTGGCCTGCTGATCGACGAGGGCTGGGTGCAGAAGCTCGACAAGGAGCTGATCCCGAACATCTCCAACCTGATCGAGGCGCAGGCGAGCCCGCCCTTCGACCCGGAGCGGGAGTACTCGCTGCCGTGGCAGTCGGGCATGACCGGGATCGCCTGGAACGAGGAGCTGACCGGGCCGGTGACCTCGATCGAGCAGCTCTTCGAGGACGCGAAGCTGAAGGGGAAGGTCTCGATGCTGATGGAGCAGGCCGACTCGGTCGGCCTCGTCATGCTCGCGAACGGCGACGACCCCGCCGAGGTCAGCGACGAGACGTACGACCGGGCAATCGACCGGGTGCAGGCCGCGGTCGACTCCGGCCAGGTGGTGCGGTTCACGGGCAACGACTTTGCGCAGCCGCTGACGCAGGGCGAGCTGGCAGCGTGCGTTGCCTGGTCGGGGGACATGATCCAGCTTCTCGCCGACAACCCGAAGCTGAAATGGGGCGTCCCGAAGGACGGAGGGATGATCTGGACGGACAACATGTTCATCCCGACGGGCGGCAGCGTCCCGACCGCCTCGACGTACATGAACTATGTCTACGAGCCCCCCGTCGCCGCGAAGATCGCCGCGTACGTCAACTACGTCCCGCCGGTGCAGGGCGCCAAGGAGGAGTTGCTGAAGATCGACCCGGAGATCGCGAACAACACGCTGATCATCCCCGACGACGAGCTGCTCGCCCAGCTGCACCAGTACGACTCGGCGGCGCTCGCCAACGACGAGCACATCTCGAAGTGGCAGACCGTGCTCGGCCAGTGAGCCGCGTTGGGTAACTTCCTGCACCGCCATCGGCGTCTGACGCCGTACCTGCTGCTCGCGCCCGGGGTCGCCTGGCTGGCCGTCTTCTTCCTGGTCCCGCTCGCGTTTCTCGGCTACCAGTCGCTCCAGTCGGGGACGTTCCCGAACTACGAGTTCACCTGGGAGTTCGCCAACTTCACGGAGGCGATCTCCGACTACCGGGAGCAGCTGTTCCGCTCGTTCCTCTACGCAGGCATCGCCACGGTCGTCTCGCTCCTGCTCGCGTACCCGCTCGTGTACTGGATCGCGTTCCGGGCGGGTCCGTGGCGGAACCTCTTCCTGCTCTTCATCGTCGCGCCGTTCTTCGTCACCTACCTGATCAGGACGCTCGCCTGGCTCAACATCCTCGCCGACGAGGGGCCGGTCGTCGGCGCGCTGCGCGGGCTGCACCTGCTCGGCCCGAACGAGGGCCTTCTCTACACGACCCTCGCCGTGGTCGCCGGGATCACCTACAACTTCTTCCCGTTCATGGCCCTGCCGCTCTACGTCTCGCTCGAGCAGATCGACGCGCGGCTGCTCGAGGCGGCGAAGGATCTCTACGCGAGCCCGGTGAGGGCGTTTCTCAAGGTGACACTGCCGCTGTCGGCGCCGGGAATCGTCGCAGGCACGCTGCTGACCTTCATCCCCGCCGCCGGGGACTTCATCAACGCCGAGCTGCTGGGGACGCCGAAGCAGCAGATGATCGGCAACGTGATCCAGGCCAAGTTCCTCGAGTCGCTCGACTACCCGACGGCGGCGTCGCTCTCGTTCGTCTTGATGGCGGCGATCCTCGTCGCGCTGCTCGTCTACGCGCGGGCCGTCGGCTCGGAGAGGCTGACCGGATGACCCTGCTCCGCAGGCATGCGCTCACCGCCTACGCGCTGCTCGTCGTCGGCTACCTGATGCTGCCGATCGCGGTCGTCATCCTCTTCTCGTTCAACGACCCAGTCGGCCGCTTCAACTACGTCTGGCAGGGATTCACGCTCGACAACTGGGTTGAGTGGGACGCGTCGCTCGGGCTGCGGGACTCCGTGCTCGTCTCGCTCGAGCTCGGGCTCCTCGCCACCCTCGTCGCCACCGCCCTGGGCACGCTGATCGCGCTCGCTATCGTCCGCCACGAGTTCCGCGGCCGTGCGACGGCGAATCTGGTCGTCTTCCTGCCCATGTCCACGCCCGAGATCGTGCTCGGGGCCTCGCTGCTGACGCTGTTCCTGAACCTGACGAGCGTCTTCACGCTCGGGTTCGGGACGATCTTCATCGCGCACGTGATGTTCATCATCAGCTTCATCGTCGTCACCGTGAAGGCGCGCCTGATCGGGTTCGACCGCCATCTCGAGGAGGCGGCGATGGATCTCGGCGCCAACGAGTGGACGACGTTCCGCAAGGTCACGTTGCCGCTGCTCGCGCCGGCAATGCTGGCCGCGGCGCTGCTCGGGTTCGCGCTCTCGCTCGACGACTTCGTGATCACGTACCTGAACGCGGGCGGCGAGCAGACGTTCCCCGTCTACGTCTGGGGGATTGCCCGTGTCGCAGTCCCGCCGCAGGTCAACGTCGTCGCGAGCGCGATCTTCCTGGTCGCGATCACGCTCGCCCTCGGCAACGCCGTGTGGCAGATCCGTACCGCCCGAAGGCAACGACAAGGAGCCAGATGACCACGACCGCCGCCGATCTTCAGCAGGCCGCCCGCGACCACCTGTGGATGCACTTCACCCGCATGAGCGGCTATGCCTCGAACGAGGTGCCGATCATCGTCCGTGGCGACGGCTGCTACCTCGAGGACGCGAACGGGAAGCGCTACCTGGACGCGCTGGCGGGGCTCTTCTCGGTCAACATCGGCTACGGCTTCGGCGAGGAGATCGGGCAGGCGGCGCTGGCGCAGATGAAGGAGCTGCCCTTCTACACGAACTGGTCGTACGCACATCCGCGCGCGATTGAACTGGCCAGTGAGCTGGCCTCGCTCGCGCCCGGCGACCTCAACCGCGCCTTCTTCGTCTCGGGCGGCTCCGAGGCGGTCGAGTCGGCCTGGAAGCTCGCGCGCCAGTACTTCCTCGCGCGCGACGGCAAGGAGGCGCCCTACAAGTACAAGGCGATCGCGCGCGACGTCGCCTACCACGGCACCACGCTCGGCGCGCTCTCGATCAACGGGATCCAGGCGCTGCGGCAGAGCTTCCAGCCGCTCGTGCCGGACGTGCGGCACGTCAAGAACACGAACCGCTTCCACCGGCCGCCGGAGGAGACCGAGTCGGAGTTCACGGCGATGCTGCTCGAGGACCTCGAGGCGGCGATCCTCGAGCTCGGGCCGGAGACGATCTGCCTCGTGCACATGGAGCCGGTGCAGAACGCGGGCGGCGCCTTCACGCCGCCGGCTGGGTACTGGCAGGGCGTGCGGGAGCTCTGCCACCGCTACGACATCCTCCTCTCCGCGGACGAGGTGATCACCGCCTTCGGCCGGGTCGGCCACTGGTTCGCCTCCGAGCGCTACGACATCCGCCCCGACATCGTCTGCTGCGCGAAGGGCCTGTCCTCCTCGTACGCCGCGATCGGTGCCGTGATCGCGAGCGACAAGGTGACGGCGCCGTTCCTCGAAGACTCGTCCATGTACGCGCACGGGATCACGTTCGGCGGTCACCCGGTCATGTCCGCGATCGCGCTGAAGAACATCGAGATCATGAAGCGCGAGCGGATCATGGAGCGGGTGCTGGGCAACGAGGGGGCATTCCGCGCCACGCTCGAGACCCTGCTCGAGCTGCCGATCGTCGGCGACGTGCGCGGAACGGGCTACTTCTACGCGATCGAGCTCGTCAAGGACAAGGAGACGCGCGAGACCTTCAGCGCCGACGAGTGCGAGACGCTGCTGCGCGGCTTCCTCTCGCCGGCGCTGTTCGAGCGCGGCCTGATCTGCCGCGCTGACGATCGCGGCGACCCGGTGATCCAGATCTCGCCGCCGCTCGTCGCCGGGCAGGCCGAGTTCGACGAGATGGTCGGAATCCTCGGCGACGTGCTGACGGAGGCGGGCACGCGCGCCGGCGTCGCCTAACCCGACCCTGGCGGCAAAGGTGTGGTTAACCGCCCTTTCGGGGCCTGGTCAGCCGGTAGGGTCGTGCAGACCGCCAGGGAGGGCAGATGGAGAACGGAAAGCCAGGCGCGGCAGTCGTCGTCGCCGAAGACGTGACGCGCCGTTACGGAGCAGGAGACACAGCAGTCGACGCGCTCAGGGGCGTTTCGCTCGGCGTCGAGCAAGCCAAGCTGACCGCAGTGATGGGGCCGTCGGGCTCAGGGAAGTCGACGTTGATGCACATCATGGCCGGTCTCGACAAGCCGACCTCCGGCACCGTCGAGATCGCGGGCACGGAGATCACGACCCTCAAGGACTCCGACCTGACCAAGCTGCGCCGGCGCCACATCGGCTTCGTCTTTCAGTTCTTCAACCTGCTGCCAATGCTGACGGCGGAGGAGAACATCGCGCTGCCGCTCTCGATCGCCGGTGAGAAGCCGGACGCGGAGTGGTTCCGCGGGCTGGTCGAGAAGGTCGGGCTCGGCGACCGGCTGCATCACAGGCCCTCTGAGCTCTCGGGCGGCCAGCAGCAGCGCGTCGCGATCGCCCGCGCGCTCGTCTCCCGGCCGACGGTGCTGTTCGCCGACGAGCCGACGGGCAACCTCGACTCTGCGACCGGCGGGGAGATCCTGACTCTGATGCGCGACTCGGTCGACACCTACGGCCAGACGACGGTGATGGTCACGCACGAGGCGCGGGCCGCCGCGATCGCCGACCGGATCCTCTTCCTCGCAGACGGTGAGATCGTCCGAGACCTGCCGCGCTCGGACCCCCACGAGGTGCTGGCGGCGATGGAGGAGCTGGCCGCCCGGTGATCAAGTTCGCGCTGAAGAGCCTCGCCGGCAGAAAGTTCAGGACCGTCCTCACCTCGCTCGCGATCGTCCTCGGCGTCGCGATGATGAGCGGCGCCTACGTGCTGACGGACACGATCGACAAGGCCTTCGACGCGATCTTCGTCGACTCCTACGCGGGCACGGATGCGGTCGTGACCGGAAAGGACCCCGGTTTCAGCTTCGAGGGCGAATCGGCGCAGGCGCCGCCGATCCCCGACCAGACGCTCGCGCAAGTCCGCGAGATCGACGGCGTCGAGGTCGCCACGGGCACGGTTCAGGACTTCCAGACGAAGTTGCTGCGGCCCGACGGCGAGCCGGTCGACACGGGCGGTGCGCCCTCGTTCGCGTTCGGGATCGAGACCGAGCCCGAGTACGACCGCTTCAACCCGCTCAATCTCGTCGAGGGCCGTTGGCCGCGGGGCAGCGGCGAGGTGGCGATCGACGAGGGTGTCGCCGGCGACGAGGAGCTGGAGATCGGCGACCGGATCGGCGTCGCGGCCCTCGGTCCGGCGCAGGAGTTCGAGATCGTCGGCATCGCCAAGTACGGCGATCTGAGCTCGATCGGCGGCGCCACCTTCGCGATCTTCGACATCCCGACGGCGCAGAAGCTGCTGGGCAAGGAAGGCAAGCTCGACGCGGTTCAGGCCGCCGCGGCGGAAGGTACTGCGCCCGAGGAGCTGACGCAGCGAATCCGAACGGCGCTCGGCGGCGACTTCACCGTGCGAACGGGCGTCGAGGAGGCGGACGAGCAGTCGAGCGAGATCGCCACGTTCACGACGATCATCCGCTACTTCCTGCTCTCGTTCGCCGGGATCGCGCTCTTCGTCGGAGCCTTCGTCATCTTCAATACGCTCTCGATCACGGTCGCACAGCGGATGCGGGAGTTCGCCACCCTGCGCACGCTCGGCGCGTCGCGGCGGCAGGTGCTGAGGTCCGTGATCCTCGAAGCGCTCGTGATCGGCCTCGGGGCCTCAATCGTCGGCCTGTTCAGCGGCCTCGGGCTGGCGGTCGGGCTGAACGCGCTCTTCAAGGCGCTGAACCTCGACCTGCCGCAGACCCAGACGGTCTTCGCGACCCGGACGATCGTCGTCTCGCTGGTCGTCGGGACGCTCGTGACGCTGATCGCGGGCCTCTTCCCGGCGATCCGGGCAACGCGTGTGCCTCCGATCGCGGCGGTGCGGGAGGGCGCCACCCTGCCCCGGGGCCGCTTCGCCCGCTACACGCCCTACATCGCGAGT
>DATMEO010000077.1:0-7085 GCA_035556515.1 Gaiellaceae bacterium | reverse complement strand
CTCGTGGTGATGACGGATCCAGGCGAGCTGCTCCTCGTCGAGCGCGTTGACCGCGAGCTCGGCGCCCGTGTCGGGGTGATTGCGGATCTGCTCGAGCTCCTCGGCCGAGAGCGGGCCGGGCTTGCGGAGCACGTCCTCGTCCACGCCGAGCTTGCCGACGTCGTGCAGGAGCGCCGCCTGTGCCAGCCTGATCGCCCGGTCGCTGTTCCAGCCGCTCGAGAGCGCGAGCTTCTCCGAGAGGCGGGCGACCCGCTCGGAGTGTCCTTCGGTGCCGGGGTCCTCGGCGTCGAGCTCGCGCGCCAGGGCGCGGAGCCGGCCGACGCCGCGGTCGTCGGTCTTCTCCTGCTCGTCGCCGCCTGCGTCGAGCTCGCGGCTCCAGCGGAAGGTGACGTCACCGCCGGCGCTTTTTGCGTGGGCGAGTGCGACCTCGGCGAAGGCGAGCAGCTCGTCGGCGCCGGACACATCCTCGAAGTCGCAGACGCCGGCCGAGGCGGTGACGACGCCGACACCCTCGATCGGGGCTGCGGCGAGGGCACGCCGGGCCCGCTCGGCGGCGATCCAGCCGTTCAGGCCCTCGGTCTCGGGGAGAATCCAGCCGAAGTGGTCGGCGGAGAGCCGGGAGACGAGCTCGCCGTTTCGAACGGTGGCGGCGAGCCTGCGGCCGACCTCCGCGAGGACGCGGTCGGCGGCGAGCCGGCCGTGCTCGGCGTTGATCCGGCGGAAGCCGTCGACGTTCACGAGCACGAGCGAGAGGGCGCGCTCGTGCCGGTCGGCGCGGCGCGCCTCGGCGCGGAGCTGCTCGTGGAAGGCGCGATAGTCGGGTAGGTTCGTCAGCTGATCGCGTGTCGCGAGCGCGCCCAGCTGGGCGCTTGCATCCGCGAACGCGATCGCGGGCTGCGCGCTGAGCGCCAGTGCTGCCAGACGTGACGCATCGGCGCCTTCCGCCACGATTGCGCCCCAGACCCGCGCGCCGACGCGGACCGGCGCCGCACCCGCGGCGGCCTGGCCGGTGGCGAAGACGGCGGCTGCGGGGCTGCCGTCCGCGAATATGATCGTCGTACCGGGAACGAGCGTCGCCGAGCCGCGCGGTTCGACCGCGCCGACGATGGTGCCGAAGCCGGCGGTCTCGAAGCGAACGATCGCCGCCGAGGCCACGCCGAGGTCGTGTGCGATCTCCTCGGCTACGACCGAGAAGAGCTCGACCGGGTCGGGCTCGACGGCGACTGCGTCCTGGATCCGCTGCTCCGCAGTCCGTGCGGTCGACGCGACGCCGTGGAGGATGGCGACGACCCCGGACTCGAAGCCCTGCTCGTCGCGGCGTGCGATCCGCCGGCCTTCGAGCGGCAGGTAGGTGCCGTCCTTGTGCAGGTAGCGGTGCGGTCCCGCCTGCGAGAGCAGGTCGTCCGGGTGCACGAGGCTGAAGACCGCCGTGCCGACGAGCTCGTCCGCCGAGTAGCCGAGCAGCCGCCCGACCGCGGTCGAGCAAGACCGGATGACACCGTCGCGGTCGAGCTCGAGCACGAGCGCGTCGGTGGCGTCGGCGACGAGCCGACGGGCGTGCTGCTCCTCGTCGGCGTGTGCGGCGGCGCGGGCGAGCGCGAGGCGCTCCTGCGCCAGCTCCAGCTCGAGCTCGAACTCCGACTGGTCGCGGCGGCGAAGCCGGAGCCCGAAGCCGAGGATCAGGAGGAACGCCGCGATTCCCGTGACGGCGGCGCCGACCGGGACGAGCGGGGAGGGGGCGGCGGGGGCGAGCGCGACCCGCCAGGTGCGGCCACCGACTTCGGCCCGGCCCTCGGTCGTGCCGCCGGGACCGTGTGCGAGCACGGCCGCCCCGTCGGTGACGCGGACCTCGAGCCCTCGAGGTAGGCCGGTGAACGCAGCGTCGGCGAGCTCGTTGGCGGAGAGTGCGCCGACGACGACGCCGAGCAGTGCGTCGCGGCGCTGCGCGGGGGTGTCGAGCGGGAGGTCGCGCGCGAAGACGGGGACGAATACGAAGCTGCCGAGGCCGCCGTTCCGGTCGAGGCGAACCGGCGCCGAGAGGCGCGGCTTGCCGGTACTGCGCGCGATCCGAAGCGCCTCCCCGAGCGACGGGTCGGAGCCGAGGTCGAGCACGTTCGGGGAGTCGCCGGCGGGCTCCTGGCGGAGGAGCGGATACGTGAACTGCGCGTCGGCGGGCGCGCCGATCCGGATCTGCTCGCCGGACTCGACGGCGTCACGCTCGGCGGCGGACACCCGTGGAGCCCAGCCGACGGCGACGATCTCGGGCCGGGCGAGCGGGACGCGGGCGTGGGTGGCGAATGCCTCGGCGTCGACCGAGCCAGACGCGTCATAGGCGGCGCGAACGCCCTGGAGGGCGAGGACGGCCGCGTCGGCGCGCTCCTCGAGCCCGGCGGCGGCGGTCTGCGCGCGCTCGCCCGCTTCGCGCCGGACGTCATCGTGCTCGAGCCGCCAAAGCGCCAGCGAAACGAGCACGGTCGCAGCCGCACAGACGAGCAGGGCAAGCGGAAGGCGCAGTCGAGCCGGCATCTGGCCGTGTGTTCGGCCGGACGTCGCGCGAACTTGAGGGCTGGCGACGGGATCTTCAGGCCGCGAAGCGGCCCCTTTTAGGGTCTCCTGCGCCGACTAGTACGGGTTAGGAACCGAGACCCAGAGCACGCGGAGCGTGTCGGTGTCGGAGGCGTTGCGCCATGTGTGCGGCTTCGAGAGCGGGTAGGTGAGCGCGTCGCCCAGCTCGAGCACGTGCGTCTCGTCACCGACCTGGATCTCGAGCGAGCCTTCGAGCACGTAGACGAACTCCATCTCGCCCGGGAGCGAGGAGAGCTCGTCGCCGGCGCCCGCACCCGGCGCGACCTCGGACTCGATCGCCTGGAAGCGCTCCTCGTCGCGCGAGGAGAGGAGATGGTTCTCGGTCGGGAAGTGGGAGTCGACCTTCGGGCGCTCGTGGCGCCGAACGAGGGCCGGGGCGGGCTCGCGCTCGAAGATGTGGGAGAGCCGCACACCCAGCGCGTCGCAGATCCGCGCGATCGAGGAAAGCGACGGGGCTGTTCGGTCGCGCTCGAGCTGGCTGATGAAACCCTTCGTCAGCCCGGTCGCGGCGGCCAGCTGCTCGATCGTGAGGCCACGCTCGCGCCTGAGCGAGCGCACGCGCGCGCCGACCCGGGGGGTGTCGTTGCGGGCGGCGAGGGGCGTGGCTCTCGGCATGAGCCGATCATACGCAGGTTTAGTGCGGTGGCAACTGGCCGACGGGGGAATACCACTACACTTTCTGTAGTTGATACTGGTATGAAAGAGACAGTTGCAAGGAGTGATGGCTTGAGCACGATGCTGCTCGTCCCCCTGGAAGACCTCGTTGTCTTCCCGAACATGAACGTGACCCTGACCGTGGACGTCGGGACCGAGGAGCAGGTGCTGCTCGTCCCACGCCACGAGAACGACTATGCAAGCGTCGGCGTCGTCGCCGAGGTGACCGACCGCGTGCGGCTGCCGGGCGGCGCCCGTGCCGTCGCGCTCAACGGGCTCCACCGCGGCGTCGCCGGGGCGGCGACCACCGATGCGCAGGGAAGCCTGCGCGTCGAGGTCGACGAGCGCCCGGACCCCGAGGAGTCCGACACGCGTATGCGCGAGCTGGAGACCGAGTACCGCGCCGTCGTCGAGGAGATCCTCGAGCTGCGCGGCGACGACGGACGCATCTCCGCGTTCGTGCGCTCGATCACCGAACCGGGCGCGCTCGCGGACACCGCGGGCTACTCGCCCGACCTCACCTTCGAGCAGAAGGTCGAGCTGCTCGAGACGCTCGACGTGCGCGAGCGGCTGCAGCTCGCGATCCGCTTCCAGCGCGACCGCCTCGCCGAGATGCAGGTGCGCCGCCGGATTCGCGACGACGTCGAGGAGGGCGCCGCCAAGCAGCAGCGCGAATACATCCTGCGCCGGCAGCTGGAGTCGATCCGCAAGGAGCTCGGCGAGGACGATGCCTCCCTCGTCGACGAGTACCGGCGGAAGCTGGAGGAGGCCGACCTGCCCGAGGCGGTCAGCGAGCAGGCCGAGCGCGAGCTCTCGCGGCTCGAGCGGCAGGGCGACAGCTCGCCCGAGGCGTCGATGATCCGCAACTACCTCGACTGGATCCTCGCCGTCCCGTGGGGCAAGCGCTCGGAGGAGCGCCTCGACCCCGCGCACACGCGCGAGGTCCTCGACACCGATCACGCCGGCCTCGACGACGTCAAGGACCGGATCGTCGAGTACATCGCCGTGCGCAAGCTGCGCGAGGAGCGGGGGATCGAGCCTGACAAGCGCTCGGGCGCGATCCTGACCCTCGTCGGCCCGCCCGGCACCGGCAAGACCTCGATCGGCGAGTCGATCGCGCGCGCGCTCGGACGCGAGTTCGTCCGCATGTCGCTCGGCGGCGTCCGTGACGAGGCCGAGATCCGCGGTCACCGGCGGACGTACATCGGCGCGCTCCCTGGCCGGCTCGTGCGTGCTTTGAGAGATGCGGGGACGATGAATCCGGTGATCCTGCTCGACGAGGTCGACAAGGTCGGCGCGGATTGGCGCGGCGACCCGTCCTCGGCGTTGCTCGAGGTGCTCGACCCGGCGCAGAACCACTCGTTCCGCGACCACTACCTCGATCTCGAGCTCGACCTCTCCGAGGTCGTCTTCATCGCGACCGCGAACGTGGCCGACTCGATTCCGGGGCCGCTGCTCGACCGGATGGAGGTGATCCGCTTCGACGGCTACACGACCGACGAGAAGGTCTCGATCGCCCGCGGCTATCTCTGGCCGCGCCAGCGGGAGCGGAACGGTCTGCGCGAGGACGAGGTGTCCGTGTCGGACGTCGTGCTCGAGACTGTGATCTCCGACTACACGCGTGAGGCCGGCGTGCGGCAGCTCGAGCGCGAGCTCGGAAAGCTGCTGCGCAAGACCGCGACCGGGATCGCATCCGGGAAGGTCGAGCCGCCGGTCGCGCTGTCGATCGAGCACATCCGTGAGGCGCTCGGGCGGCAGACGTTCTTCCGCGAGGCGGCCGAGCGGACGGCGGTTCCGGGCGTTGCGACCGGCCTCGCCGTCACCGGCACCGGCGGCGACGTCCTCTTCGTCGAGGCGACCTCGGCCAAGGGCGACAAGCTCGTCCTCACCGGCCAGCTCGGCGACGTGATGAAGGAGTCGGCGCAGATCGCGCTCTCTGCGCTGCGCCCTCGCGCCGCCGAGCTCGGTGTCGACGAGGACGCGTTCGAGCGGGCGTTCCACCTGCACGTTCCGGCGGGCGCGATCCCGAAAGACGGGCCCAGCGCCGGGATCACGATGGCGACCGCGCTCGCGTCGCTCCTCTCCGGCCGGCCGGTCAAGCACACCATCGGCATGACCGGCGAGGTGACGCTCCAGGGTCGCGTGCTCCCGATCGGCGGGCTGAAGCAGAAGGTGCTCGCGGCCCACGCGGCCGGCCTCACCGACGTGATCCTGCCCGAGCGGAACCGCCAGGACCTCGACGACGTGCCCGCGCACGTGCGCGACGAGATGACGTTCCATCCGGTCATGTCGCTCGACGAGGTGCTGGAGCTGGCGCTCGAGCCGGCGACCCAGCTGCATGCGGTGTAGATCGTGTAGGCCGGTACCCGAGGAGGTCCGCCGGGCGGCGGGCCTCCTCGAGCGGCGCTGGGTCGTCTCGGTGCTGTGGGCGTCCTACGAGGGTGCGACCCGGTTCAACGAGTTCAAGCAGGCGGTCGGGGCGATCCCGCCGGGCACGCTCGCGCAGCGGTTGGTCGAGCTGGAGGATGCCGGCGTGCTCGAGCGGTTCGTGATCGACGCGCGGCCGCCGCGGGTCGAGTACCGATTGACGGAGGAGGGGCGGCGGCTCAAGCTCGTGGTCGATGCCGTCGCTGCGTTCGCCGACCGCTGAAAACGAGCTTGTGTCTGATAGACACAAGCTTTCCGTCACCGCGGCGGCGGCCCTGGGTGCCCTGATCTGGCTTGTCCTGGCCATTCCCGGGGCGGCGCGCGCCGAGAGCGAGCTTGTGTCTATCAGACACAAGCTCCCGTCGAGCGCCGCGCTTCTCGCCCGGCACGCGCCCGTGGTCGTGCTGCACCCGGACGAGCGGTCGGCGCCAACGGGAGTGGAGGGCTTCCTCGCCGACGCCGACCTCGTCGGCGGGCGCTACGACGTTCGCGGCTGCTCGGCGCGCGACGGGCTTGCGGCATTGCAGTGCTACGACGACGCCGACGAGCCGGCGACGCCGGTCGTCTACGGCGTCCTCTTGCGGGGCACCACCGGCATCGCGCTCCAGTACTGGCTCTTCCACGCCTTCGACCTCTGGAGCCCGCTCCTGCCGCAGAGCCCGGACTACTGGAAGCTGCACGAGGGCGACTGGGAGGCGGTGACGGTGCTGCTCGATGCGGCCGGTCGTCCCATCGAGGTCGGCGCCAGCCGGCATTGCGGCGGCGCTCGGCGTGCGTGGGCGAAGGTCGAGAGGCGCGGAACGCGGCCGGTCGTCTACTCCGCACTGGGTTCGCACGCCCTCTACTTCCGCCCCGGCCGCTTCGCCCAGGAGAAGCGGTGCTGGCCGAAGGAGGCGCTCGCGGTGTTCGACGCGTACAAGGTGGCGATCGTCGACCACGCCGCGTCCGGCCGGGCCGTCTCGCCGCGCGTCGTGTCTGTGAGCGCGAGGTCGCCGGCCTGGATGCGCTTCCCGGGGACGTTCGGCGAGAGCCAGTACCTGCACTTCCCGCAGGCGACCTTCGCCTACGGTGCCGGCCCGCGCGGGCCCGCGTTCCACGACCTCTGGCGAAAGCCCTTCGCGACACCGCGCTCGTGGCCGCGCGGCTGACTCGGCGCGGCCGAAAGGACGTGTCCCAGGGACAGACCCCGGGACACGTCCCCCGCGGACGTCCTAGATGGCCAGAGCAGCCGGTGCGCTCTCCGCGCCGCCGTCGTACTCGGGCTTGAACCCGAGCGAGCGGCCGAGCGGAGCGCCCATGGCGAGGCCGAGCTTCTGCAGCCAGGCGGGCGGGAACGGCAGCCGCACGTCCTCGAAGTGCGCGTTCGCGATCACCGCGAGGCGAAGCGGGTTCGGCATGCCCTTCTTGTTCGTCTTGCC
>DATMEO010000076.1:0-3768 GCA_035556515.1 Gaiellaceae bacterium | reverse complement strand
CGCCGCGCGGTACTGGTCGGCGAGCTGGCGATCCTCGCGGAAGCCGAGCAGCATGCCTCCGGCGGTGACCGCGACTGCGGCCGCCACGGCTGCGACGACCGCGAGCGGTCGCCAGAGGAACCGGCGCCGCGGCGCCGGTGGGTGGATCGCACGGAGGACGCCGAGCTCGAAGCCGATCGGCGGCTCCTGCTCGGGCGCCAGGGTCAGCAACCCGTCGGCGATCGCCGACTGTCGCTCGAGCTCGCGCCGGCACTCCGCGCAGTCGGCGACGTGCTCGAGCGCCGTCGCGCGCTCGGCCCCGTCGGCGATCCCGAGCGCGAGCTCGCTGAGCACTTCGCGCGTCTCCTGGCACCGGTCATTCATCGGCGACCTCCATCCGATCACGCAACCGCTGCATCGCCGTGCGGATCCGCGTCTTCGCGGTTCCGAGCGGAATCGCCTCGAGCTCGGCGACCTCGGCGGCGGTGCGACCGAAATACGCCGCGAGCAGGAGCGCACGTCGTTGCTCTCCCGGGAGGATCGCGAGCGCGTCGCGTAGCTCCTCGCGGTCGGCAACCGCAGCGTGCTCGTCGCGTGCCGCGCCGGCGTCGTACAGCTGAAGCTTCGCGGCGAGCACGTCGGGGTCGAGCGGCTCGGGCTGCCGGAGCCGGAGCCGGTCGACGGCGACGTTCCGGGCGATCGTCAGCAGCCAGGTGAGCACCGTGCCGCGCCGGGCGTCGTAGCTCGCGGCGTAGCGCCATGCGCGCACGAACGCCTCCTGCGAGACGTCCTCGGCAGTGCCGGAGTCGCCCACGATCGTCCGTGCGAGGCCGTACACGCGTCGCTGGAAACGGCGCACGAAAGCGGCCGACGCGTCGCGGTCCCCGGCGGCGAGACCCGCCAGAAGCGCTTCGTCCGAGCTCGCCATACCTTCTTCTACCTCCGAAGGCGCGCTCGGAGATTGCGCCCGTCAGTCGCCTACGCCGTCCAACGTGAGGACGACGTTGCCGGTCTTCTGTCCGGTCTCGACGTATCTCGCCGCCTCGACCACGTCCTCGAGCGGATAGCGACGATCGATGACCGCCCGGTACTTCCCAGCCTCGATCAGCTCCTTGAGGAGGAGCACGTTCGCCTTCGTGTAGCTCGGGATCGGGAGCGTGACGCGCTTGTCCCCGATCCACCGCGTCAGCAGCGCCAGCGGCGGGACGTGCCACAGGAAGCCGAGGTCGGTCTCGATGTACGTCCCTCCCTGCTTCAACGAGTGCCGGGACCTCCGGAACGAGTGCTTGCCCACCGCGTCGAAGACGACGTCGTATCTCTGGCCGTTCCTCGTGAAGTCTTCCTTCAGGTAGTCGATCACCTCGTCCGCCCCGAGCGATCGCACGACCTCGACGTTCCCTGTGTTACAGACCGCCGTGACTTCGGCACCGAGGTTCTTGGCGAGCTGCACCGCAGCCGTCCCGATCGACCCCGAGGCGCCGTAAATGAGGATGTGCTGACCCTCCCGGAGGTCAGCCGCGCGCAGGCAGGTGCGGGCGATGATCGCGCCGTCGCAGACCGCCGCTGCCTCCTCGAAGCTCATGCTCGCCGGCTTGTGCGCGAGCGCGCCTTGCTCCCGGACGCAGACGTACTCCGCGTGCGCGCCCGAGCGGATGCCGAAGACCTCGTCTCCCACCTCGAACTCGCTGACGCCGGAGCCGACAGCCTCGACGACGCCGGCCAGCTCCATGCCGCCGATCCGGTTCCTCGGCCGCAGCAGGCCGCTGAAGAGACGGCTGAAGAACGGCGTCGCGCTTCGCCCTGCGGTGTCCGAGCGGTTGACCGCTGCCGCGTACACCCGGACGAGGACCTCGTCCTCCTTCGGGACGGGGCGCTCGACGTCCTCGATCCGGAGCACCTCCGGCGGTCCGTACCGGTCGTGGACGACGGCTCTCACGTCGCCGGACCTGCACCGTCGAGGGTCAGGACGACGTTCCCGGTCTTCTGCCAGGTCTCGACGTATGTCGTCGCCTCGACGACCCGCTCGAGCGGATAAGTGCGATCGATCACCGCGCGGTACCCGCCAGTCTCGAGCAGCCGCTTGAGGAGGAGGAGATCCTCCTTCTCGTACCGCGGCCACGAGGCAACGATCCTCCGGCTGCTCCAGCGGGTCAGGAGGACGCCCAGCACGTTCCAGAGCCCGTCGGTGAGCACGAACATCCCGCCTGGGACGAGGGAGCCGCGGTACCGCAACCCGACGATCTTTCCGACCGCGTCGATGATCACGTCGTACTTCTCGCCGCGCTTCCTGAAGTCCTCGCGCTGGTAGTCGATGACGACGTCGGCGCCGAGCGAGCGCATGAGCTCGACGTTCTTCGTGCCGGACACTGCCGTGACGTGCGCACCGAGATGACGTCCGAGCTGCACGCACGCCGTTCCGCACGAGCCCGAGGCGCCGTACACGAGCAGCCGTGTGCCCTTGCCGACGCGCCCTCGCCGCAGAGCCACCAGCCCCTGATATGCGCCATCGATCACGGCCGCGCCCTCCTCGAAGCTCAGCGCCTCCGGCAGATGTGCGACCAGGCGGCTCTCGCGAACGGTCACCAGCTCTGCGTTCGCACCGTGATTCTTCATCCCGAAGACGCGGTCACCAACGGCGAACTCGGTCACTGCCGACCCGACTGCCTCGACCTCGCCGGCGAACTCCTTCCCCAACGTCCTCCACTTCGGGCGGAAGAAGCCGATCATGGGACGCCAGACAAACGGCTTCGCGCGGCGCACGTGGCAGTCGGTCTGGTTGACGGTCGTCGCGCGGACGCGGACGAGGACCTCGTCGTCCTTCGGGACCGGCGCCGGGACATCCTCGATGCGCAGCACCTCCGGCGGGCCGAACCGATCGTGGACGACCGCTCTCATGTCGCCGGCCCTGCCCCGTCCAAGGTCAGGACGACGTTGCCGGTCTTCTGGCCGGTCTCGACGTACTTCGTCGCCTCGATCACTTCCTCGAGCCTGTAGCGCCGGTCGATCACGGCGCGGTACTTCCCCGCCTCGATCAGCTCCTTGAGGAAGAGGACATCCCCCTTCGTGTACTTCGCGAGACCGAGCACCGCCTTCCTGCTTCCGATCCACCTCGTCAGCAAGGCCAGCAGCGGCAGGTGCCACATGAACCCGAGGTCGGTCGAGACGTAGATCCCGCCCGGCCTCAGCGAGCGCCTGCACCTCCTGAACGAGTGCTTGCCGACGGCGTCGAAGACGGCGTCGTACGTCTCGGCGTTCTGCGTGAAGTCCTCCTTCGTGTAGTCGATCACGCGGGCGGCTCCGAGTGATGCGACGAGCTCGACGTTCTTCGTGTTGCAGACCGCCGTGACGTCGGCGCCGATGTTCCTCGCGAGCTGCACGGCGGCGGTGCCGACGGACCCGGAAGCGCCGTAGACGACCAGCCGCGTCCCCTCGCGAACGCCTGCACGCCGCAGGCACGGCAGCGCGAGCATCACCCCGTCGCAGACCGCCGCGGCCTCCTCGAAGCTCATGCCGGCCGGCTTGTGCGCCAACGGGCCGCTCTCCCGGATGCAGACGTACTCCGCGTGTGCGCCGAAGTACCGGATGCCGAAGACGTGGTCGCCGACCGCGAAGTCGGTGACGGCTTTTCCGACCGCCTCCACATCGCCCGCCAGCTCCATGCCGAGGATCCTCTGCTTCGGTCGGCGGACGCCGAGGAAGTAGCGGGTGATGAACGGCTCGGCTGCGCGAAATCCGCAGTCCGTCCGGTTGACCGTCGTGGCATGGACGTTGACGAGGACCTGGTCGTCC
>DATMEO010000075.1:0-5007 GCA_035556515.1 Gaiellaceae bacterium | reverse complement strand
CCCTTCTCGTCGGTCATGTGGAAGACGCCGACGACGCGGGCGCGGATGCGGCAACCGGGGAAGGTCGGCTCGCCGACCAGCACGAGCGCGTCGAGCGGGTCGCCGTCCTCGCCGAGCGTCCCCTCGATGAAGCCGTAGTCGGCTGGGTAGCTCATCGAGGTGAAGAGGCGCCGGTCGAGCACGACGTGGCCGGTGGTCGCGTCGACCTCGTACTTGTTCCGCGAGCCCATCGGCACCTCGACGAAGACCATGACGTCCATGGCGCCCGAGCCTACACTCGACGCGTGGACGCCAATGCTCTGGAAGTACTCGAGTTTCCGGCGATCCGGGAGCGGGTTGCCGGCGCCGCCGCAACCGACTACGGCGTCGCGCTTGCCCGCGAGCTGACGCCCTCGCCTGACTTCGCCGAGGTCGCGCGGCGGCAAGCGCTGACGGCCGAGGCGATCGGGCTGCTGGAGGAGTCGCTCGAGCCGCCGCTCGACGGGATCCGCGACGTGCGGGAGCAGGCCGCCCATGCCGCGCTCGGCGGCGCGCTCTCGCCGCAGGCGCTCCGGCATGCAGCCGGCACGGCGACGGGCGCCCTGCGGGCACGCGGGGCGCTCGACGAGGCGCCGGCGCCGCTCCTCCGCGACCTGGCGGCGGCGATCGATCCCGCGCTGACGACGCTTGCCAAGGCGATCGACCGCGCCGTCGAGGAGGACGGCTCCGACCTGCGCGACAACGCCTCGCCGAAGCTCCGCAAGCTGCGCGGCGAGCTCCGCACCGGCCGGCAGCGCGTCCGCGACAAGCTCGAGCAGCTCGTCCGTTCGAGCGACCTGCGCGAGCACCTGCAGGAGGACTTCATCACGCTGCGCGGCGGCCGGCCCGTGCTCGCCGTGAAGGCGAGCGCCCGCCGCAGCGTGCCCGGGATCGTCCACGACGCCTCGGACTCGGGCCAGACCCTGTTCGTTGAGCCGTTCGACGTCGTCGAGCTCTCCAACCGCCAGTCCGAGGCGACGAGCGCCGAGCGCGAAGAGGTCGAGCGGATCCTGCGGGAGCTGTCGGCCGCCGTCGGCGAGGCGGCGGCTCTGCTCGCGGCGGCGGTCGAGGCGACGGGACAGATCGACCTGACGATGGCGCTCGGCACGCTCTCGCGCGGCTGGAAGGGCGCGCCCGTCGAGGTCTCGGACGAGGTCCGGCTCGCGGCCGCACGCCACCCGCTGCTCGATCCGAGGTCGGCGGTGCCGATCGACCTCGACCTGGGCGAGTTGCGCGCACTCGTGATCAGCGGCCCGAACACCGGCGGCAAGACCGTGGCGCTGAAGACGCTCGGGCTCGTCGCACTCCTGCACCAGGCCGGGCTACGACCCCCCGCCGAGACGGCTGCGCTGCCCGTTTTCGACCAGGTGCTCGCGGACATCGGCGACCGACAGTCGATCGAGATGAGCCTCTCGACCTTCTCCGGCCATGTCGCCAGCATCGTTGCGATCCTGAACGCCGCCGGCGAGCGCTCGCTCGTTCTTCTCGACGAGCTCGCCTCGGGGACCGATCCAGTCGAGGGCTCGGCGCTCGCGCAGGCGCTCGTTGCGCGGCTCGCGGAGCAAGCGCGCCTGACGCTCGTGACGACCCACTACCCCGAGCTGAAGGAGTGGGCGAGCGCGAGCGAGCGCGTCGCGAACGCGGGCACCGGCTTCGACCCCGACACGCACGCGCCGCTCTACCGCGTCACACTCGGCCGGCCGGGGACGTCGCACGCGCTCCAGATCGCCGAGCGCCTCGGCCTCGATGCCGAGGTCGTTGCGGCTGCCCGCGTGCTCGTCGCGCCCGAGCGGCTGCGGATCCAGGAGCTGCTCGCCGAGGCGGAGGCGGCCGAGCGGGCCGCCGTGGACGAGCGGACCTCCGCGGAGGAGGAACGCGTAGATGCCGCACGGATCGCCGGCGACGTGCGCGAACGCGAGCTCGAGCTCGAGATCGAGATCGCCGCGGTAAAGGCCTCGGCCGCAGCCGAGCGCGAGCGCGCGGCCGCCGAGGCGCAGCGCGATCTCGCCGCGGCGCGCGAGGAGCTCGCGGCATTGCGCGAGGAGATCCGCATCGCCCGGCGCCGTGATCGCGAGTCGCGACGGACGACACCCGCCGCGGCCCGCGAGCGCGACCGGCGGCTCGGCGCCGCGGCCGAGCGCGCGGTCAAGGCCGAGCGCGCGATCCGAGAGCTCGACGAGCCGCTGCCCTTCACGGGGCCGCTGGCAACGGGCGACCCGGTCGAGGCGCCCGGGCTCGGCGTGCACGGGACGATCGCGGCGATCGAGGGCGAGGAGGCCGAGGTCGTGGGCGCGGCGGGTCACCGGCTGCGGATCCCGCTCGCCCGGCTGCGCCCGTCGCGCAGGCGCGAGCCGGAGGCGGAGGCGCCGGTCAAGGTCGTCGCCGCGGCGCGAGGCGACGTCTCCGACGAGCTCGACGTGCGCGGGCAGCGGGCGCAGGAGGCGCGCGAGGCGGTGCGCTCGTTCGTCGACGACGCTGCGCTCGCCGGCCTGCCGAGCGTCCGCATCGTCCACGGCCGCGGCACCGGCTCCGTCCGCGCGGCCGTTCGCGACGAGCTCGGCGGCCACCCGCTGGTCGACCGCCACGAGAGCGACTCCGCCGACGGCGCCACCGTCGCGCATCTCGAGGCCTAGACGGGCTCCTCGACAACCTTCGCCGCGTAGAGCTGGTAGGGCAGCGCCTCGAGCACGCGCAGGCGCGGCTCCGGGACGTCGAAGAAGCGCTCGAGCGCGAGCGGCTGCAGCCAGGCGAGGTCGGCGCGCGACTCGAGCACGCGCGTCACGGCGGAGCGATCGCCGCCGAGCGCGACGTGCTCGACGCGCCCGCGCCACGACTCGAGCACGCGCGCCGCTTCGGACGCCGCCGCGTCGACCAGCTCCCGCTCCTGTTCTCCTCGCCGCCGCCGGAAGCGGTTCGAGGACGAGCCGCCCTTCTTGTGGCGGCCCTTGACGAAGCGCGTCCCGACCTTCGACGCGACCAGGCGCTCGCCCTCGAAGACGCCGACCGCGTAGCCGCCCATCCGCACCAGCAGGACTGCGACTCTCGGTTCTACATCGAGCGCATCGAGCAGTGGTCCGACCCGGACGACCTCGTACTCGCCCTCGTGATCCAGCCCGAAGGGCGGCGTGATCGCCAGCACGGCCTCGTCGAGCTCGATCCGGGCGGCACCCTGCCGGTACACGGACCGTCCAGGCGAGCCCTCGAGCGCACGCAGGCGCTTCGCGATGTTCGTGCGTCCTATGTACCGGGTCTCCGCCACGGGCAGACCGTATTGACCCGAGCGCGGCGGCGTGACTACGCTCGACCCGATGAGCATCAGCGCCCTCGAGCCCACAGCCGCGGCCCGCGGCTTCTCGGGCGAGCTGCTCGTGGAGGATCACCCGGCCTACGGCGAAGCCAGGACGACCTTCAACGCGCTCGTCGACCGCCGGCCCGTTGCGATCGCACGCTGCCGCAGCACGGCGGACGTGGTAGTGGCGCTCGGGATCGCCGCCGAGCACGGGCTGCCCGTCGCGATCCGCGGCGGAGGCCACAACGTCGCCGGGCATGCCGTCTGCGACGGCGGCCTCGTGGTCGAGCTCTCGGGCCTGGACGCGGTCGAGGTCGACCCGGAGGCGCGCATCGCGCGCGCAGGCGGGGGCGCGACCTGGCGGGCGTTCGACGCGGCGACACAGGTCCACGGTCTGGCCGCCCCGGGCGGCACGTTCGGCACCACTGGTGTCGGCGGCCTGACGCTGGGCGGCGGCATCGGCTTCCTGATCGGCCGCTACGGGCTCTCGTGCGACAACCTCGTCGGCGCGGAGATCGTCACCGTCGACGGCTCAGTCGTCGAGGCGAGCGAGGACGCGGAGCGCGAGCTCTTCTGGGCAATCAGGGGCGGCGGCGGCAACTTCGGCGTCGTCACCCGGCTGGACTTCCGGCTCCATCCGGTCGACGAGGTCGTCGGCGGCGTCCTCCTCTGGCCGGCTCACGCGGCCGCCGAGCCGATGCGCGCCTTCCGCGACGTCGCCCTGGCCGCACCCGACGACTTCTCGACGCAGGCCGTGTTCGGCCATTCGACCGAGACCGGTGGTCAGTGCCTCTTCGGCGTCATCGTCTGCTCGACCGGGTCGGAGGAGGAGCCCGAGCTGCTGCGGCGGCTTCGCGGCGTCGGCGGCGTCGCGGTCGACGACGTGCGGCGCCGGCCGTACCTGGAGCTGCAGAGCCTGCTCGACATGCCCTTCGGGCTGCGCCATTACTGGAAGGGGCACTTCGTGCGGGAGCTGCCCGACGCGCTGCTGGACAGGCTCGAGCAGGCGATCGACCCGGAGGTGCGCCGCGGCTCGATCCTGATCGAGGCGATCCACGGAGCAGCCTCTCGCGTCCCGCGCGGCGCGACGCCGGTCGGCTTCCGCGACGCGGCGTTCAACATCAGCGCGCTCGGGATCTGGGAGAGCCCGGCCGCGGACGAAGAGCAGATCGCATGGGCGCGCGCGACAGCGGCGACGGCGGCGCCGTACTCGCTCCAGGGCGGCGGCTATCTCAACTACATGCAGGCGGACGAGCCGGTCGAGCGCGTCCGCGCGGCGTACGGAGCCGAGACGTTCGACCGCCTGCGCGCCGTCAAGCGGCAGTACGACCCGGAGAACACGCTCCGCTTCAACCAGAACGTCCCGCCCGCCTGATGGCCGTCGTCGGGACGCGCGGCGCGAACCAACCGCCGCCGCTGGCGGGTTACAACCTCTACGAGCAGGACGCGGCGCTCGTCGAGGGTCTGCGCCGAGAGGGTGGCGCGCCCTGGGAGGAGCAGGTCGCGGCGTTCGGGGAGGCCCTCGGCGGCGATCCGCTCGACTGGGGCCGGCTCGCGAACGAGCATCCGCCGCAGCTGCGCACGCACAACCGCTACGGCGAGCGCGTCGACGAGATCGAGTTCCACCCGGCCTGGGACTCGCTGCTCCGGCTCGGGCTCGAAGCGCAGGTGCAATCGCTGCCCTGGATCGACCAACGTCC
>DATMEO010000074.1:0-22595 GCA_035556515.1 Gaiellaceae bacterium | reverse complement strand
CCGCGGGGTGCCGCTGGGCTCGATCCCGCTGGGCTCGATTCCGCTGGGCTCGATTCCGCTCGGCTCGATTCCGCTCGGCTCGATCCCGCTCGGCTCGATCGACATCGAGTTCTCGCCGCTCGGCTCGATTCCGCTGGGCTCGATTCCGCTTGGCTCGATTCCGCTCGGCTCGATCCCGCTGGGCTCGATCCCGCTCGGCTCGATCGACCTGGCGCAGTCGCCGCTCGGCTCGATCCCGCTCGGCTCGATTCCGCTCGGGTCGATCTCGACGCTCTTCACGTGCACGCCCACCTGTCCCACTGCCGGTGTGCTCCGGGAGCATCTGGGTCAGCTGCGGCCGAATCTGACGCTCGAGGATCTCATGCGTGCCGCAGGCGCGGCCGCGCTCGGCACCGTCACGTTCGCCGACGTGCTGCTCTGGGTCGCCGAGCCGACGCTCGAGGACTACACCGTGCGACAGCTCGTCGAGACACTCCTGCTGATCCCCGACAACGAGTTGACCTTCGCCGACCTACTCGCCGCCTTCCTGGCCGAGAGCTCGCTCGGCTGGGAGCGGCTCAACCTCGATGCGGCGAACGTCAACACGATCGCCGCAGATGCCGGTACGGCCCACTATGCCGTCGAGGTGGAGCTGACGCCGGACTCGCCGGCCGGCGTCGGCGCGGCTAACTCGACCGTCGTCGTGGCCACGCTTCCGGACGGCTTCGCGTACGTGCCCGGCTCATCCGCTCTCGACGGAGACAGCGCCGGACCCGCGCCTCCGAACCCGGTCGCAAATCCGGAAATCGCCGGCCGCGTCCTCACGTGGACGCTCCCGCTGACCGTCGGGCCGCGCTACCGGCTGACATTCGATGCGCGCCCGGGGTCGACACTCGGACCGGCGCAGGCGACGGTCGAGGCGGACGCGACCAACGCGCTGCCCGTTGCGGGGCTCGCCCCGGCGACGGTCACCGTCGGGGACACCTTCGAGGCAAACGACAATCCGGTCGGCCCGCTGACGGGCATGGTCACGTCCTCTTTCTACCTCTCCTATGTCACCGGTTCAGACGACGTCGACAACTTCACGTATCCGGTTCCGAGCGTGCCGGGGACGCGCGTCACGTTCAATCTCAGCCACCTGCCGGTCGACCTCGACATGGTCGTCTACGGGCCCAACGGCCAGGTGCTCCGGGACGAGCGCCCGGGAACCGAGCCGCTCGACGGCCAGCCGCTCGACGACGACGGGCTGAAGCTGACGAGCGAGTCGGACGCGCTCGAGCAGGAGACCCTCTCCGATCTCGCGCTCGCGAACCTCCCGATCCTCGGCGTCTCGACGCTCCGCGGCACCGAAGACGACGCCGTCATGGTCGTCTCCGACGGCACGCCCGGGAACTACGTGATCCAGGTGACGGGGTTCAACGGCGTCGGCTCGCCGGAGCCGTACATGCTCCGGACCGAGCAGCGCGCACCCGTCGACCTGCCTGCGTGCCAGCCGCGGTCGTTCCCGAACGGCGGCACCAACGCGACCTCGCTCACCCGCGGAATCGTGCCCGCGGCCGTCGACACGGTCTTCGTCGTCAACAAGGCGCAGTGGGAGCGCGTCCACGGAGCTACCGCCGTCGCGTCGGCGCTCACGGGGCTTGACGGGCTGATGGCCGCGATGGCGACCGACGGCCACCCCAGCGCGATCCTGCAGGTGGATGCCGACCCGGATGTCCAGGGCGCCGTCGCGAGCTGGAACGCCTGCCCGACCGAGGTGACTCGCGGAAATGCCGTGATGCGTGAGATCGGGCTCGCGATCGACGCGTTCCGCGCGGCGCACGTCGACGCCGGGTCGAACTCGACCGTCCAGAACATCGTTCTCCTCGGTGGGGACGAGGTCATCCCGGCGGCGCGGCTCGAGGACCGCACGACCGTCGCCAACGAGGACGGCTACGCCGAGACGTTCGACCGGACGACCGAGCTCTCGACGACGCTCCGGCTCAGTTACTTCCTCTCCGACGATCCGTACGGCGACGTCGATCCGAGCCCGTTCTTCGACCGGCAGCTCCACATTCCGGACGTCCCCGTCGGCCGCCTGCCGACGTCTCCCGACGCCGCCGTGCAGGCTGTGGCGCGCTTCACTGCATTCGACGGCCGACTCGCGCCGGCGACCGCGGTGACGACCGGCTACGACTTCCTCAAGGACGGGGCTGAGCAGGTCGACGCGGCACTGCGGGCGCTCCCCGGCGTGCTGGGCGCGAACCCGCCGGGGCTGATCGGAGACAACTGGGCCAGGGCCGAGCTTCTGGGCGCACTCCTGCCCGGTGGTTTCCCGCGCGACATCTCGTCGATCAACGGACACGCGGACCATCGCGGCCTGCAGCCGGCGGCCGGGGCGGAGCTGCTCGAAATCAGCGACCTCCCCTCGTTGACCGGTGGGGCAACCGAGGCCTACGACGGCAAGCTCGTGTTCAGCATGGGCTGCCATGCCGGTCTGTCCGTCTCCGACGTCTTCGTCGTCTCGCCGCTCGGAACCGCGGACTGGCCCCAGGCCTACACGCAGCGAGGCGGCATCTACGCGGCGAGCAGCGGCTTCGCGTACGGCGACGGGAAGCTCGTCGCCTACTCCGAGGACCTGCACCGTCGCTTCGCCGAGAATCTCGGCGGCTTCGCCGACCCCGGCGACCTGACGATCGGCCAGGCGATGGTGCTCGCGAAGCAGGACTACTTCGGCGAGCTGGGCATCGTCGGTGTCTACGACGAGAAGGCAGCGTCGGAGTTCACCCTCTACGGGTTGCCGATGTGGCAGGTCGGCGGGCCTGCCGCGGCCGCCGCGTCCGCCGCTTCCGAATCGGCTGCGGAGCCTGCAGCCGCGACGGCAGACGCCGCCGTCATCCAGTCGGCACCGACCGCGCAGGAGCTCGTCGTCGAGCCGGCGACCGGCCTGCCCGCAGAGCAGCTGACGACCGACTGGACGCCGCCGGCTCCGACGCCGATCCCGGGTGTTGGGTCATACGTGGTCGGTCAGGACGGCGTTCAGGTGACGCACTTCCGTCCGGTGGAGCCGAAGACGGTTCTGCCGGTCACCGTCCCCTCGGCGCACGGCGCACTGATCACGGAGCTCTCGTCGTCGAGCATCACGCCGTTCGACCCGTACTTCGCCAGGCCGATCGTGGACTCGACGGAGCTCGAGCCGCTCGTCGACTGGGACCGGCTCGTTCATCCGGCGAAGCTCCAGACGGTGACTACGTCGAAGCTGGGGAACACCAAGCGCCACCGGCTCGTCCTCGCGACCGGTCAGTTCAACGGGCCACAGGGCGGCGGCGAGGCCGGCACGCAGAGGCTGTTCCCACACATTCAGGCGCTCGTCTTCTCCGCACCGTCGAACGACTACGCCAAGCCGATTCTCGGCCGGATCATCGCGACCGGGGTCGGCGCCAGCGTCGCCTTCTCAGTCGAGACCCACGACCGCGCGCCGAACGGCGCGAACGACGTCGTGCGCGTGCGCGTCGGCTATCTCGATCAGCCCGACAGCGGGACGACGCGCGCCTGGAAGTTCGTCGACCTCGTGCGGACGCCGTCGACAGACCGCTGGAGCGGCGCCGGTCCGCTGGTGAGCCCGACCGCGCAATTCCAGTACTTCGTCCAGGCGGTCGACCGGGCGGGCAACGTCGCGGTGTCGACGAACA
Organism: Gaiellaceae bacterium; assembly: GCA_035556515.1. GTDB lineage: Bacteria > Actinomycetota > Thermoleophilia > Gaiellales > Gaiellaceae > Gaiellasilicea. The sequence continues at coordinate 18,945 of DATMEO010000074.1, read as the reverse complement.
AGGGCGTCTACTACGAAGAGGCGACGACGGCTCCGCCCTCTGACGGCGGGCTCTCGATCGACGCCCCGGCGGCGCCGCCCAGCGGCTGGTTCGGCGGCGACGTGTCGGTGACACTGCGCGTCAGCGGCGAGCCCGCGACCGAGGCCGACGGTCTCCAGGTCGACGTCGACGGCAAGGGGTTCGAGCCGTACGCCGGCCCTGTCACGGTCACGGGCGACGGGCCGCACACGATCACGGCACGGGCGCCCGACGGCCGCGAGGTCGCGACCACGATCCTGATCGACACCGGGCCGCCGCAGATCGTGATCGCGTCGCCTGCCGAGGGCACCCAGATTCTCCAGGGGCAGCCGTTGACGGCCGACTATGCGTGCCTGGACGCCGGCGCGGGCGTCGAGCCCTCGGCGTGCACCGGGCCCGTCGCGGATGGTGCGGCCATCGACACGTCGACGGTCGGCTCGAAGACCTTCACCGTCACCGCGCAGGACCGCCTCGGGAAGAGCGCGACCCGGACGGTCTCCTACACCGTCGGCCGCCCGTCGATCCTGTTCGCAAGCTCTCGCACCGGCTTCGGCGACATCTACTCCGTGCAGGAGAGCGGTGGCGCGGTCGTCCGCCTGACCGCACACTCCGCGATCGACGCCGAGCCGGCACTGACGGCCGACGGCTCCAAGATCGCCTTCACGAGCACCCGCAACGGCAACATCGAGATCTACTCGATGAACGCCGACGGCTCGAACGTGCGGCGGCTGACGACGCATTCCGCCATCGATTCCTCGCCCGTGTGGTCGCCGGACGGAACGAAGATCGCGTTCTCCAGCACGCGGACGGGGAACGGCGACATCTACGTGATGAACGCCGACGGCACCGGCGTCGTCCGCCTGACGACCCACTCGGGGGCCGACCTGATGCCCGCCTGGTCGCCGAACGGCGCGAAGATCGCGTTCTCGAGCACGCGGACGGGGAACGGCGACATCTACGTGATGAATCCGAACGGCAGCGCGCAGACGCGGCTGACCACGAACAGCGCGATCGACAGCGAGCCCGACTGGTCGCCCGACGGCACGAAGATCGCCTTCTCGACCAACCGTCACGGGTTCACGAACTTCGAGATCTACGCCATGAACGCGAACGGCAGCAGCCAGACGAGGTTGACGAGCAACGGAGCGCTCGACAACACGCCGAGCTGGTCGCCGGACGGCGGCAAGCTCGTGTTCTCGTCCACACGGGACCGCAACTTCGAGCTGTACGTGATCAACGCGAACGGGAGCAGCCCGACGCGGGTGACGAACCACCCGGCGATCGACGCGACGCCGGACTGGTAGCTCGGCGAAACCGCACTCGCGGTCCTCCGAGACGCGCCGTCGGGCGATCCCCCGAACGGGGGTCCGAGCACGAGTCGAAGCGCACGATTCCTGGAGGGATGAGCTCTCCGCGCGCACGGCATGCGGCTGCCGGCGCCATCGTCGCAGTGGCCGCATGGCTCGCCTTCTACACAGGCTGGCTGCTGCTCGCGCCCGCAGGCGAGCGGGCGCTCCTCGTCTTCGCCGACACGGCGTACCTCGTGCCGATCGCCGCCGCGGTGCTCCTGTCCGCCTGGGCTGCCACGCGGGTGCAGAAGGGCCTGCGGGGCTTCTGGGTGCTCGTCTCGGTCGCGTGCACGTCCTGGCTCGTGGGTGAGGTGCTCTGGAGCGTCGCCGAGCTGAGGGACGACGTCGTGCCGTTCCCCTGGTGGACGGATGCCTGCTACTTCGGCTTCTACGGTGTCGTCCTCGTCGCGCTGGTCTCGTTCTTCCGGCCGTCTCTGCGGCTGATCGGCGGCCAGGCGCTCCTGGACGGACTGCTCGCCGTCGCCGCGCTCGGGTTGCTCTGGTGGTGGCTGGTGCTCCGCGATTTGACGCTCGGCTCCGACAGCGCCTCGCTGGTGGGGCTCAGCTACCCGGTGCTCGATCTCGTCCTGCTCTGCACGATCGCGACGACGCCGCTGGTCTCGGCTCGGCGCGGCACGCTCTCGGGCTGGCTCGTCGCCGCGGGTGTCGCGGCCGGTGGGGTCGCCGACGGCGTCTACACGCACCTCGTCCTCAGCGACCGCTACGTCTCGGGTGGGCTCGTCGACCTCGGCTGGCAGCTCCAGGCCTGCCTGATCTGCCTCGCGGCGGTCGCGGCCGCGCTCGGGATCGGACGCGGCCCGAACTGGGCCCAGCGCCGCTCGCCGCTGCGGATCCGGACCGCCGCGAGCATGAGCGGCTCGCTGCTCGTGATCCTGCTCGTCCTCGTCGTCGAGGGAGCGCGCGGCGAGCCGTCCGCACGAGCAGTCATGTTCGCCTTCGTCGTCGTCGCGCTGCTGCTCGCACGCGGCTGGATGCTCCTGATCTCCACCGCCCGCGAGTCGGCCCGTCGCGATCCGCTGACCGGCGTCTACGACGAGCCCCACCTGCACGACCAGCTCCGTAGGCTCGCGGTCGCCGCACGGCAGTACGACGAGCGGTTCGCGCTCGTGCTCATGCACGTGCCGCGGCGCCACGAGGACGAGGCGCTCGGCCGGCTCGTCGGTACAGCGCGCGAGCTCGACCTCGTCGCGAGGCTCGACGACGGCCGCCTCGCCGTCGTCCTGGCGCGGGTCTCCGAGCCCGGCGCCGCCGAGGCGGCCGAGCGCCTCCGCGCCGGCGTCCGCACGGCCGCCACCGCAGGCGTCGCCGTCTGGCAGCACGGCGACACGGCCGCCGACGTCGTCGGCCGGGCCGAGCAGCTGCTCGATGCCGCTACGCAGCTGGGCGGCAACCACACGCGGGGGCCGAAGTCGGACGTGCTCGTCTACGGACATCCACGGCTCGGTGTGACAGCGTTCAGCCAGCTACTCGAGCTCGCGGCCGCCATCGACGTGCGCTACCGGATCGCGCCGGCGCACTCCCGGAAGGTCGCCCGACTGTCCCGCGACCTCGCGATCGTGCTCGAGCTGAAGCCGGACGCCGTGTCCGCGTCGTATCTCGGCGGCTTGCTGCACGCGCTCGGGACGCTCCCGCTCGACGAGTCGGCCCTGCGGCCGCACGGCGCCTTGACGGCGCTGGACGCCAAGCTCGAGCTCCATCACGGCACGCGTGGTGGGGAGCTCGCCGGCCGGATTCCGTGCGCGGCTCACGTTGCTCGCATCCTGGCCAACTACGAGGAGCACTGGGACGGGAGCGGGCCGCGTCGCGTACGCGGCGAGTCGATTCCGTTCGAGGCACGCGTCGTCTCGGTCGCCAATGCGATCGTGACGATGACCGAGCCGGGCGGCGACGCGCTGCCGCTGACGTCCTCGCTGACGGAGATCTGGCGGCTCGCGGGAGGGCGCTACGACCCCGAGGTCGTCAGCGCGCTCTTCCGGCTCGTGCGGGACGGGCACATCTCCGAGCTGATCGAGGAGGAAGAGGCGGCCGTCGCGGTGGCTGCGATCGGCTAGAGCCCGAGCTGCTTCGCGATCACCATTCGCTGCACCTCGTTCGTCCCCTCACCGATCTCGAGGATCTTCTGGTCGCGATAGAGGCGGGAGATCGCGTATTCGTCCATGAACCCGTAGCCGCCGTGGATCTGGAGCGCCCAGTTGGCTGCGCGGTTCGAGAGCTCGCCGGTGTAGAGCTTCGCCATTGCCGCCTCGCGCGCGAACGGCCGGCCCTGATCCTTCAGCCACGCCGCCTTGAGCACGAGCGCGCGGCCGGCCTCGATTTCGGTCGCCATGTCCGCGAGCCGGAACTGGACGGCCTGGAAGCGTGCGATCGGCTTGCCGAACTGCTCCCGCTCCTGCGCGTACGCAAAGGCGAGGTCGTAGGCGCCTTGCGCCAGGCCGACGCCCATCGCCGCGACCGAGATCCGGCCGCCGTCGAGGATCTCGAGGAACTGGTGGAAGCCCTGCCCGCGCGGGCCGAGTAGGTTCTCCTCGGGCACCGCGCAGTCGCGGAACGAGAGCTCACGGGTGTCGGAGGCCTTCCAGCCGAGCTTCTTCATCGGCGCCGAGATCTCATAGCCGGACGTCCCGTTCTCGACGACGATGTTCGAGATCTCGTCCTCGCCGGTGCGGGCGGTCAGCGTGACGCCCCAGGTGACGTCAGTGCCCGCGTTCGTGATGAACATCTTCGAGCCGTTGACGATCCAGCTGCCGTCGCGCAGGTCGGCGGTCGTGCGCGTGTTGCCGGCGTCGGAGCCGGCGCCCGGCTCCGTCAGCCCGAACGCGGCCAGCTTCCGGCCGGAGGCGAGCTCGGGCAGCCACCGCTGCTTCTGCTCCTCGCTGCCGAACTGGTAGATCGGCATCGTTCCGAGCGACGTGTGTGCCGCGACCGTGATCGCGACGGACGAGTCGATCCGGGTCAGCTCCTCGATCGCGAGCGCGTAGGAGACGGTGTCGCCGCCGGCGCCGCCGTACTCCTCCGCGATCGGCAGCCCCATCAGCCCCAGCTCGCCGAGCTCGGCCACGAGCTCGTACGGAAAGCGAGACTCCCGGTCGAGCTCCTCGGCCACCGGCGCCACCTTCTGCTGGGCGAACTCGCGTACCGTCTCGCGGACGAGCTGCTGCTCGGAGGTCAGGTCGAGGTCCATGCGCCGCCGGATGCTACCCGGTAGATTCGCCACTCCAACCGACGAAGGAGCGACACCAGATGGCCGACACCGTGCAGGAGTTCTTCGCCACGCTCGCCGACCGCGCCGACGCGGAGAAGACCGCGGGCATGAACAACTCGTACCTGTTCGACATCGAGGGCGCTGGCCAGTGGATCGTGGCGGTCACCGACGGCGCGGTCAGCGTCAGCGAGGGCGGCGGCGAGGCCGACACGACGATCTCCACCTCCGAGGAGACGATGATGGCGGTCGTGCGCGGCGAGCAGAACCCGACCACGGCGTACATGACCGGCAAGCTGAAGATCAAGGGCGACATGGGCGCGGCGATGAAGTTGCAGAAACTCTTCTAGCCTTGTAGAACCTCACTCAGTCTGTCACGCGGCCGAGGAGGGGTTGGATTGACCTGGTACGAGTTCCTGCTGTTCGTGCACGTCACCGCGGCCGTGATCTGGCTCGGCGGGGCCTTCACGTTCCAGATGTACGGCGCGGTCGTGCGCCGCGGCGGCGACACCGACGAGATCGCGCGCTTCGCCGGCCGTGCCGGCATGCTCGGCGAGCGGATGTTCGTCCCCGCATCGCTCGTGGTCATCCTCGCCGGGATCGGGATGATGATCGACGGCAATTGGGACTGGGGGCAGCTCTGGGTCGTCTTCGCGCTCGTCACGTTCGCCGCCTCGTTCGTGACGGGGCTGCTCGTGATCGCGCCGATGGCGAAGCGCATCCCCAGCGTCGGGCCCGCGACACCGGCCGGCCAGGAGCTGATCCGCCGCCTCTTCACCGTGCTCCGGATCGACCTCGCCTATATGTACGCGATCGTCTTCGCGATGACCGTGAAGCCGACGACAGACGACGGCTGGACGATCCTGATCGCCGCTACCGTGCTCGTCGCGCTGACTGCGATCTTCCTCGCGCCGCTCCGCGCAGGAGCGGCACCTGAGCTGCCGGCAGCGGCGACCGACTAGTTACTAGTCCGCTTCGAGCTCGACGAGGAGGGCGCCGCCGGCGACGCGGTCGCCCTCCTCGACGTGCACGGCTTTCACGGTCGCGTCGTACGGCGCCGTCAGCGGCGTCTCCATCTTCATCGCCTCGAGCACCAGCAGCGGCCGCCGTGCCTCGACGCGGTCGCCGGGCGCGACCTTGACACCGATCACGGTTCCCGGCATCGGTGCGGTCACGTTGCCGCTGCCCGGGCCGGCCGCTCGGTCGTGTGCCGCGCTGTCGACGTCCGGCGCCGGCGCCGGCTGCGCGGGCGGAAGGTTCAACCGCCAGCCGCCGCGCCACGGGGCGTCGGGCAGGCGCAGGGGTGGCTGCGACAGGGGCGGATGCTCGGTCAGAAAGGCCGTCGTCGCCTCGCCGGCGCGAACGACCGGATGCGAGACGAGCCAGCGGAGAAACGGCAAGTTCGTGGTCACGCCCGCGACCTCGGTCTCGGCGAGTGCGTCGGCAAGCCGAGCGAGCGCCTCCGTGCGCGTCGGCCCGTGCGCGATCAGCTTCGCGATCATCGGGTCGTAGGAGGTGCCGACCTCGTCGCCCTCCTCGACGCCCGCGTCGACGCGGACGCCCGCCGGAAGCCGCAGCCGTTCGACCGTCCCGGCCTGGGGGAGGAAGCTGCGCGGATCCTCCGCGTAGAGCCGGACCTCGACCGCGTGGCCAAGTAACAGACTGTTACTTGGCTCGAGGCGCTCGCCCTCGGCGACGCGGATCTGGTCGCGGATCAGATCGCGGCCGGTGACGAGCTCTGTCACCGGATGCTCGACCTGGATCCGGCCGTTCAGCTCCAGAAACCAGAACTCACGGCCGGTGAGCATGAACTCGGCCGTGCCGGCGCCGACATAGCCGATCGCGCTCGCGAACGCGACCGCCGCCTCGCTCATCTCCGCGCGCAGCTGCGGGTCGAGCGCAGGGGAGGGGGACTCCTCGAGCACCTTCTGATGGCGGCGCTGCACTGAGCAGTCGCGCTCCCCGAGCGAGAGGACAGTGCCGTGGGCATCGGCGAGCAGCTGGATCTCGACGTGGCGGGGCCGCTCGACATAGCGCTCGCAGAAGACGGTGCCGTCGCCGAAGGCGGCCTCGGCCTCGCGTGCCGCAGCGGCGAGCGCCTCCTCGAGCTCGGACGGCTCGCGCACGACACGCATGCCGCGGCCGCCGCCGCCCGCCGCGGCTTTGACGAGGAGCGGGTAGCCGAGCTCGACGGGATCGCCCGTCGGCACCACGGGGACACCGGCATCGGACGCGATCCGCTTCGCCGCCAGCTTGTCGCCACCGAGCCGCAGCGCGTCTGCAGGCGGGCCGACCCAGGTCAGCCCCGAAGCCTCGACAGCCTCGGCGAACTCCGCGTTCTCGGCGAGAAAGCCGTAGCCGGGATGGATCGCGTCCGCGCCCGACTCGGTCGCCGCCCGGATGTGCTCCTCGGAATGGAGGTAGCTGCCGATCGCGGCCGTCTCGTCGGCGGTACGGGTGTGCAGCGAGCCGTCGTCGTCCGGCGCGGCAACCGCCACAGTGGCGATCCCGAGCTCGCGGCACGTGCGGAAGACGCGGACGGCGATCTCGCCGCGGTTCGCTACCAGGAGCTTGCGGATCGCCATCGTTTGCGGATGGTATTGCGCCGCGGTACGCTGGCCCGCTCGATGCGGCGTCTGCTCCTCCTCTGCGGTCTCGTCCTCCTCTGCCCGCCCGCGCAGGCGGTCGCCGGCACGGTCTTCGTGATCGACGGCCGCGGCTGGGGCCACGGCGTCGGCATGAGCCAGTACGGCGCCCGCGGCTACGCCGAGGCCGGGTGGGGGCATCAGCGGATCCTGAAGCACTACTACCGCGGCACGGAGCTGCGGCTCGTCCCCGCACGGCCCGTGCGCGTGCTGCTGGCCGAGGGCAGGGTGACGGTGAAGATCGGCTCCTCGAAGCCGTTCAAGGTCGTCGACGGGCGCGGCAAGGTGCGGAGGGTCAAGCCGGGGACGCAGAACGTCGTCGCCGCAAAGCTCGCACAGCTGCGCTCGCCGCTGCGGTTCGTTCCCGGCGCAGCCCCGCTACGCCTCGGCGCCGACTCCTATCGCGGCACGCTGCTCGTCCACAAGCGCGCCGGCAAGCTGACGATCGTCAACCGCCTGCCGCTCGACCGCTACCTGCGCGGCGTCGTCCCGTGGGAGATGCCGGACGACTGGCATTCCGAGGCGCTCCGCGCCCAGGCGGTCGTCGCGCGCTCCTACGCGCTCGCGACGCTGAAGCCGGGGACGCTCTTCGACCTCTACGCCGACACGCGCAGCCAGGTCTACGGCGGCGTCCGCGCCGAGGAGGTGACGACGAATCGGGCGATCGGATCGACGGCCGGCAAAGTGCTCTTCTGGAACGGCCGCGTCGCCACGACCTTCTACCACTCGACCTCGGGCGGACGCACCGTCGCGATCGCAGAGGCCTGGCCCCGCGCGACGCCGGTGCCGTATCTCGTCTCCGTCGCCGATCCCCACGACACGCTCTCGAAGCATCACCGCTGGGGGCCCTTCCTGCTCACCCCGGCCGAGGTCGCGAAGAAGCTGGGGGTGAAGGCGGTGCGCGACCTCCTCGTCGACCGCGGTCCGTCGGGCCGGGTGACCGACGTGAGGCTGAAGGCGGGCGGCGGCGTGCGGCAGATCGAGTCGCAGGACTTCCGCCGCGCGCTCGACCTTCGCTCGACGTGGTTCAACGTCCGTGTCCTCAACCTCGATCCGCCGCTCGCAAGCGCGCTCGCGAACCGTCCCTTGCAGCTGCGCGGCTTCGTCCGCGGGCTCACCAGGGTGCGACTCGAGCGGCAGGTGAACGGGGGTACGTGGACGACGGTGAAGCGCGTGCGACCGCGGCCGGACGGCCGCTTCACGGTGACCGTCAGCGCCGGGCGGACGACGAGCTACCGGCTGGCGACGCGGTCGGTTGCGGGCGGTGCGGTCACCGTCCAGCCGCGTTGACGGATCGTTAACACGCACTAACACGACCCTCACGGGATCGGGGCTACGTTGGCGCGATGAGATCGACCCTCGTGCTTCTCGCCGCCTTCGTCTCCTACCTGGCGCTCTCCGCTCCAGCCGAGGCCTCCCCGTACATCCGCTACGGCCTGCAGGACGACGCCTGGATCGCCTACGGCCCGGGCACGCTCGACGAGCGTCTGGACACGCTGGACACGATGGGTGTCAAGCTCGTCCGCTACACACTGCACTGGAACCAGATCGAGCAGCGCAAGGGCGACTACCGGTGGAGCCAGTCCGACGAGGTCCTGCGCGGCCTCGACGCGCGCGGCATGGTCCCGGTGGTGACGCTCTTGGGGACGCCGCGGTGGGCGAACGGGGGCCGCTCGGCGAACTGGGCGCCGCGCTCGAAGTGGTGGTTCGCAGGCTTCGCCCGCCGCGCCGCCGACCGGTACCCGTTCGTCAAGCACTGGCTGATCTGGAACGAGCCAAACCAGCGGCGCTGGCTGCGCCCGACCTCGGCCCGCGTCTACACGCAGACCCTGCTCAACCCTGCGTACGCCGCGATTCACCGCGCGACTCCCGGCGCGAAGGTGGGCGGGGGCGTGACCGCGCCACGCGGCTCGACCGGCGGGATCTCTCCGGTCGCGTTCATTCGCGGCATGGACGCCGCGCGTGCCAGGCTCGACGCGTTCGCGCACAACCCCTATCCGCTGCGCCGGCTCGAGACGCCCACTTCGGGTGGTTGCGGCCACTGCGAGACGATCACGATGGCGACGATCGACCGGCTCGTGCGCGAGGTGGGCAAGGCGTTCGGGCGGAAGCGGATCTGGCTGACCGAGTACGGCTACCAGACGAATCCGCCCGACCGCCACCTCGGCGTCTCGGCGTCGTTGCAGGCGCGCTACCTCGCCGACGCGGCGTATCGGGCGTACGCGACCCCGTACGTCGACATGCTGATCCAGTACCTCTACAAGGACGAGCCGAACGCTGCGCGCTGGCAGAGCGGTCTCGTCACGTCCGGCGGCAGCGCCAAGACCGCGCGGCGTGCGGCCGTCCTGCCGCTGGCCCAGGTCTCGCGCCGCGGCCTGCGCACCGTCGTCTGGGGCCAGGTACGCCCCGAGGACGGCCGCCAGCGCTACGTCCTGCAGCAGTTCCGGAACGGCGGGTGGCGGGCGGTCGGCGGCGTTCGCACGACCACGTCTCGCGGCTTCCTTCACCGCACGCTCCGCGCGGGCAAGGGGGCGAAGCTCCGCATCTGGTACCCGCGGGACCGGGCGACGAGCCCGCTGCTCCAGGTCAGCTAGCTAGCGCCAATCGGGCGAGCGCCGCTCGAGAAAGGCGCGCAGCCCTTCCTGGCCCTCGTCGCTCGTGCGCCGCTCGGCGATTCTCCGCGCAGTCTCGGGCCCGTCCGGCCGGTCGAGCACGAGCCGCTTCGCGTGGCGTGCCGCCCGCGGGCCTGCGTTGCACAGCTCAGCGATCACCCGCTCGACCGCGGCGTCCAGATCCGCGTCGACCTCGTGCACGAGCCCGATCCGGAGCGCCGCCGCGGCGTCGAACCGCTCGCCGGTGACGAAATAGCGCCGCGCCCAGCTCGACCCGATCTTCGCGAGCGCGAAGGGCGAGATCACCGCCGGGATGATCCCGAGCTTCACCTCCGAGAACGCGAACACCGCCTTCTGCTCGGCGACGGCGATGTCGGCGCAGGCGACCAGGCCGGCGCCGCCGCCGAGCGCGTGACCCTGGACGCGGGCGACGACGGGGGCGGGGCAGCGGTCGATCGCCTCGAGCATCGCGCGCAATGCGTTCGCGTCGGCCACATTTGCGTCGAAGTCGAGCTCGACGGACGCGCGCATCCACTCGACGTCCGCACCTGCGCAGAAGCTGGGGCCGTCGCCGGCGAGCAGCACCGCACGCGCCCTGCCGACGTCGACGAACGCCTCGGAGAGCTCCCCGATCAGGTCGGCGTCGAAGGCGTTGCGCGTCTCCGGGCGCGCGAGGGTGACGCGGAGCACGTCGCCGTCGCGTTCGATCCGAAGCGCCCCCATCGGGGGATGATCCTATGCGGGAAGTCGATCACGCTGAGAGGGCCATGTACGCGAAGGTCGCCGCCGCCGTCGCCGCGCTCCTTGTAGCCGCGGGGGCGGGAGCTGCGCCGAATGCGGGCCTCGCGGGTTGCACGATCATGGGCACGGCCCGCTCGGAGACGCTCGAGGGGACGGCGGGCCGCGACGTCATCTGCGGCCTCGGCGGGCACGACACGATCAGAGGCTTCGGCGGCAGCGACCGGTTGCTGGGCGGCAGCGGTGACGACGTGATCGAGGGTGGCAACGGTCTCGACGTCGTCCTCGGCGAGGCGGGCAACGACCTCCTCGACGGCGGCGACGGCGCCGACACGGTCGACGGCGGGATCGGCCGTGACTGGGTCACCGGCGGGCTGGGACGCGACGTGCATCGTGGCGGGCCCGGGCCGGACCACCTCGCCGCCCGCGACGGCGGCCCGGACGTCCTCGACGGCGGCCCCGGCGCCGACAGCGCCAGGATCGACCGCCCGTACGACCGGCTCACGAGCGTCGAGGACACCTAGCCCCAGTAAGTAGAGTCGCGGCATGCTGCGCGGAGCTCTGGCGGCGGCCGTGACGCCGCTCGACGGCGACCGGCTCGACGAGAGCGCGTTCGCACCGTACGTCGATTTCCTCGCAGGGAACGGCCTCGACGGCCTGCTCGCCCTGGGGACGACGGGCGAAGGGCTTCTCTTCGGCGTCGACGAGCGGAAGCGGGCGCTCGGACTCTTCCTGGAGGCGGCCCGGGGCCGCCTCCAGGTCGCAGTGCACTGCGGCGCCCAGACGAGCGCCGACACGGTCGCGCTCGCGTCGCACGCAGCCGAGTCGGGCGTCGACGCGGTCGCCGTGATCGGGCCGCCGTACTTTCAGCTCGACGAACGCTCCCTGCTCGATCACTTCGAGGCGGCCGCAGCGGCATGCGCGCCGGTGCCCTTCTACGTCTACGAGTTCGAACGCGCCAGCGGCTACGCCGTTCCCGTGCCGGTGCTGCTCGAGCTGCGCGAGCGCGTCCCGAACCTCGCCGGGCTCAAGGTCTCGGACGCGCCCTTCGACCGGTTCGCGCCTTACCTCCTCGAGGGGTTGGACGTCTTCGTCGGGCCGGAGGCGCTCATCTTCGACGGAATCCGCGCGGGAGCGGTCGGCGCCGTCTCCGGGCTCGCGGCGGCCTACCCGAACGAGGTCGCGGCCGTCGTTCGCGAGCCGAGCGAGGCCGGCGCGATCGCGCTCGGCGAGCTGCGCGCCGCGGTCGAGCGGTTCCCCCGGCACGCGGCCCTCAAGTTCATCCTCGGCCTGCGTGGCGTGCCCGTCCGGGAGGACGTTCGGCGTCCGCTGCGGCAGCTGAGCGACGGCGAGCGCGAGGAGCTGCGCGGGTGGCTCGAGTCGTCGTAGCCGGCGCGGGCGCGATCGGCGCCTCGATCGCCTATCACCTCGCCCTTCGCGGCGCGGACGATGTCGTGCTCGCCGACGTGGGGGAGATCGCCTGCGGCGCGACCGGGAAGGCGATGGGCGGTGTGCGCCAGCAGTTCACGACCGAGGCCGAGGTGCGGTTGGCCCAGTCGAGCGTGCGCCTCTTCCGCGAGCTGGGCGCGCCGCTCTTCGAGCAGGTGGGCTATCTCTTCCTTGCGACGACGGAGGTCGGGCTCGCAGAGCTGGAGCGACGGCGCGAGCTCCAGGCAGCGCTGGGAGTTCCGGTCGAGCGCGTCGACGCGAGCTTCGTCGACGGCCTGCACACCGACGACGTCCTGGCAGCGACGATCTGCCGCGAGGACGGGATCGCGGACCCTGCGGGCGTGACGCGCGAGCTCGTGCGACGGGCGGCGACGCTCGGCGTCGCGGTTCGGGAGCACACCGACGCGCTCGCCCTGGCGGCAGAGACGCTCGTGGTCGCCTGCGGCGCCGCTTCGGCCGCCGTCGCCGGAGCGCGCGGCGTCGAGCTGCCGGTCCGGCCACTGGTGCGCCAACTCGCCGATGTGGGCCCGGTCGACGCGGTGCCGACGGGCCTGCCGATGACGATCGAGGAAAACGGCTTTCACTTCCGGCGCGTCGGCGACGATGGCCTGCGACTCGCGATGGGGGAGCCGGAGCTGCGCTGGGACGGGCCGGACGAGGTTCGCGACGACCTGGTCGCGGATTGGCGCAGGCGGCTGGCGTACCGGTACCCCCGCGCGGCGGATGCCCCCGTGCGTCGTGCCTGGGCCGGCTTCTACGACATGACGCCGGACGCGCATCCGATCATCGGCCAGGTCGCGGAGGGCGTCTATGCGGCCTGCGGCTTCTCGGGGCACGGCTTCATGCAGTCGCCGGCGGTGGGGGACGCTGTCGCTGCGGAGCTCCTCGGCGACGCGCCGCCGTTCGAGCTCGCGCCGTACCGGCTCGACCGCTTCGCGGCCGGCGCGATCTTCCCAGAGACGCTGGTGCTCTAGCCGCGCCAGGCGAGGACGAGCACCGCGATCGCCGCGACCGCGGCCAGCCCGATCACGGTGGCGTTCACGACGAGCGCGATAGCGATCAACTTCGCGCGGCTGTCCGCGGGCTCAGCCGTCGAGGCCGACTCGTCGTCCGCGTCCGTCCCCCAGCCGATCTTGCCCGCGAGCGCCCGCGTGATGAACTGGTTCAGGCTGACGCCCTCGCGCTCGGCCGTTCGGGCGAGCTCCGCGTGGAGTGCGGCGGGCATGCGCAAGAGCAGGCGGCCACTTGGAGCCGGCTTCGCTCCGCGTTTCGTCTGCTCCGTCGTCGACGGCGCGGCGGACATGGGCTGATTCTAGGTTCTTGAAACGATCTGCACAAGACTCTCAACGCGATATCACGCGCTCTTTCAGGTCTGGCCGATCTCCTGTCGAAGCTTTCCGAGCGAGTCCTGGAGCAGCCGGGACACGTGCACCTGCGAGAGTCCGAGCTCGCTGGCGATACCACGCTGGCTCAGGTTGGCGAAGTAGTGCAGCTGGACGATGCGCCGCTGCCGCCGCGGCAGCGCCCGCAGCCCCGCTTCGATCAGAACGCGCTCCTCGCCCAGCTCGAGCCCGCGCTCGGCGCCGGCGTCGCGCGAGGAGGGGGCATCGGCGTCGAGCGCCACGGAGCGGACGACGGCGCGCCGTTCCGCGTCTCCGCGCGGTACCCGGAGCGGCTGCGTGCTGTCGCGCAAGTGTCGCCGGATCTCGCCGACGATCGTCGGGACGGCGTACGCCATCAGCGATGAGCCGCGGCCCGGGTCGTAGCGATCGATCGCCTTGATCAGGCCGACGGCGCCGACCTGCGCCAGATCCTCGAACTGCTCGCCGCGGGACGCGAACCGGCGGGCGAGTGCGCGGACGAGGGGGAGGTGTAGCTCGATCAACCGGTCGCGGGCGTCGCGGTCGCGGTCGTCGCACCACGCTCGCAGGAGTTCCTGAGAGTTCGCCGCCATGTATCGACACTAGCGTTCAAGTCGCGGTAATTCAAGAAGAAGTTTCCCGGGTGCATCGTCCGAATCGAAAAAACCAAAAGAAAATGGATCAGTCGGATAGCAATGGGGTATTTGTCTCTATGTGAGGAGTTCACGATCGGGAACACCGGCCCGCCGGGCGGCTCTCTGCCTTGCGGTCCTCGGTCTCGCTGCCACCACGAGTTCCCCTGCTCGCGCGGAGAGCGGCGTGCCGGTTCCGGCCGTCCCCGATCTGACGGAGGTCGCGACCGCGGTGTTCGAGGAAACGGGCCTGACTGAGCTCGATCCTCTGACCGCGGTCGACCTGCCCACCGCTCCTCCTGCAGCTCCCGCTCTTCCGGCAGTTCCCGCCCAAACGACTGCCGCGGAGCCGGTCACGGTTGGGGCGGTCGCCGCACCGCCCCCCGAGCCGGCTGTGGAAGCACCTGTTGAAGCCGTGCCTGCCGCGAGCCCGACGCCGGATGCCCCGCCCTCACCGGCGGTCACGCAGACGGAGCCGACGAACGTGAACGTGTCCGTGCGGGTGAACAGCCCGGGGGACAACGGCTCGGTCGAGCAGGTGAACGCCGGCGTCGCGATCGGCGCCGGTTCGGCCACGGAAACCGCCCCTCAGTATCAGCCGGAGCCGCCGCAGTATCAGGAGCCGATACCGGCTGCGGACGCGCCGACGGCCGAGCCGACGCCGCAGCCGCCGACCGCTGAGCCGGTAGCCACGGGCGAGGGTTGGGACTGGAACTGGGAATGGAATTGCGGCGATGCAATTCCGGAAATAGCGGTTCCGACGGATGCCGGAACGCAGAACTGGACCTGGAACTGGGACTGGAATTGCGAGAACCCGGATTCAATGGCGACGAATACCACGGGAGAAAGCAGGCCGCAGTATCAACCTGGTGTTACGCAGTATCGGCCGATCAATATCAACATCTCGATCCGCATCAACAGTCCGGGCAACGACGGCTCGGTCCAACAGACCAACAACGTCGCCGTCGTGGTGTTGGCCCCAGCACTGCCGCCGCTCCGCGTCGAGGTGGCTGCGTCGCCCTTGCCGCAGGCTGGAAGCGCGCCAGTGGGCTTCGAGACACTCGTTTCGCCGGCGCCGCCGTTCGCGTTCATCGCCCAGATGGGCGCCGAGCCGGCGGAGGAGCCGTTCGAGGGCGAGTGCTGCGTCGTCGGCGAGCCCAGGGGCGCCGCGACGGCTGCCTCCGAGCCGCAGAGCGTGCTGCTGCCGCAGGCGCCTCCTGCGGTTCAGCGTGATATCACCGCGCGCGGCCGGTTCCGCGCGTCGGTCGCGGTCACGGTACGGCTCGCAAAGGCGTCGGCCGACGCGTCGCGCGTGGCGCGGCCGGATCCGAAGCCGGCGCGGCTCCGCCCGGCGCCTCGGCGCTCCGAAGCTCCGGCGCGCGGACAGGCCTCCGCGCCGAGCGCCGCCGGCTTTGCACCCGTGAACGCTTCCGACGGCCGACTGGGGTACTTCGTGCTCCTGGTCGCCGCGTTCGCGTTCGCCTTCGCTTTCGCCGACGCATCGCGCTCGGTCGCCGCCGAGGTGCGTGCCGCAGGCGAGGATCCTGACCCTCCACCCGACCACCCGGGCTAGCGCTCCCTGCTCTCGCGATTTCGGCGGACTAGGTCGAGTCCGCCCTGTTGACGCAAGAAGCAGGGAAGGAGAAGGATCGATGAGACGCATCGTTGTGGTCGTTGCCGCTGCGCTCGGGCTCCTCGTGAGCGCGGGCCAGGCGACGGCTGCACCGGGTGACTCGGCCTTGGAGCTGGCGGGGCAAGCAGCCGCCAATGCCCAGGGAGCGGGCGCGCAGTCCGGCGCCTCGCAGAGTCAACCGTCCAACAAGAACATCTCCGTTCGCGTCCTCAGCCCTGGCGACAACGGCGACGTCTCGCAGTCGAACACCGTCAGCTCCAATGCGACGGCGGCGAACGCGAACGTCACCGGCCAGTCGGCCGACCAGACGCAGAGCGGCTCGTGCGGCTGCACGGGCGGCACGCAGGCGACCGGCCAGGAGGCTGATTCGAGCCAGGCCGCGACCGCGCTGTCGTACGCCAAGCAGTCCGGTGCGAGCAACACGAACATCCCCGTCAGGGTCCTGAGCCCTGGCGACAACGGCGACGTCACGCAGACGAACAGCGTCGAGTCCGACGCGACGGCTGCGAACGTGAACGCCACGGGCCAGTCCGCCGAGCAGGCTGCGGCGGGCGGCTCCGGAACGCAGGCGGTCGGCCAGGACGCGGACAGCAAGCAGCACGCTGCCGCAGCCTCGGCCGCCGAGCAGAAGGGTGCGGAGAACACGAACATCTCCGTGCGCGTCCTCAGCCCCGGCAAGGACGGCGACGTGACGCAGTCGAACAGCGTCGACTCGTCGGCCAAGGCCGGAAACCTGAACCTGACCGGCCAGAAGGCCGACCAGGACCAGGGCGGCTCGGGTGGCACCCAGGCGATCGGGCAGGAAGCCGACAACGACCAGTCGGCGACCGCGCTCTCAGCAGCGAAGCAGGACGGGGCGAAGAACACGAACATCCCCGTCCGCGTCCTCAGCAAGGGCGACGGCGGAGACGTCTCCCAGTCGAACAGCGTCGACTCGTCGGCTGCCGCCGGCAACCTGAACGCGACGAAGCAGTACGCGGATCAGGACCAGGGCGGCAAGAGCAAGGGCGAGTGCGGCTGCGCGTCCGACGGCATCCAGGCGATCGGCCAGGAAGCCAAGAGCGAGCAGTCCGCAGGCGCGCTGTCAGTGGCGCTCCAGTCCGGGGCGAGCAACACGAACACCCCGGTCCGCGTCGGCAGCAAGGGCGACGACGGTGACGTCGACCAGTCGAACAGCGTCGACTCGAAAGCGAAGGCGCTGAACGTCAACCTGACCGGCCAGAAGGCCGAACAGGAGCAGCGCGGCGGCGACTGCCGTTGCGAAGCCGGCGGCACCCAGGCAATCGGACAGGAGGCCAAGAACGACCAGTCCGCAGCGGCTGCGTCGCTGGCGGCCCAGTCCGGCGGCCATGACCGTTGCGGCTGCGGCTCGAGCGGGAACACGAACACTCCCGTTCGCGTCGACAGCAAGGGCGACGGCGGCTCCGTCGAGCAGTCGAACAGCGTCGACTCGAAGGCGGCGGCCGGGAACCTGAACCTGACCTGGCAGCTCGCCGGTCAGGGCCAGTCCGGCTCCGGCACCCAGGCCGTCGGCCAGGAGGCCAAGAACGAGCAGGACGCGCTGGCCGCCTCGGCAGCGCTGCAGTCCGGCGCATCGAACCAAAACACGCCGGTGCGCGTGGACAGCAAGGGCGATGACGGCGACGTCGCCCAGTCGAACAGCGTCGACTCGAAGGCGACGGCGCTGAACGCAAACCTGACGAAGCAGGACGCCGACCAGGCCAAGCACGGATCCTCGTGCGGCTGTGGCTCGGACGGCATCCAGGCGATCGGCCAGGAGGCGAAGAGTGAGCAGGGCGCAGCTGCGTTCTCGCTCGGCCTCCAGCACGGTGCAAGCAACGACAACGCACCGGTTCGCGTGGACAGCAAGGGAGACGGCGGCTCGGTCGAGCAGTCGAACAGCGTCGATTCCGACGCGACTGCTGCCAACCTGAACGCGCTCAAGCAGGACGCGGATCAGGAGCAGTCCGGCTCGGGTGGCATCCAGGCGATCGGCCAGGAGGCCAAGAACGAGCAGGCCGCCATCGGTCTGTCCGCGGCGCTGCAGCACGGCGCCTCGAACAGCAACACGCCGGTTCGTGTCGACAGCAAGGGAGACGGCGGCTACGTGTCGCAGTCGAACTCGGTCGACTCGGACGCCACGGCGCTCAACGTCAACCTGACGAAGCAGGACGCCGACCAGGATCAGGGCGGCCGCGACAAGGAGTGCGGCTGCCACGGAACCGGCATCCAGGCGATCGGCCAGGAGGCGAAGAGTGAGCAGGGCGCGCTGGCCGCGTCGCTGGCAGCGCAGGCGGGAGCGAGCAACGAGAACGCTCCGGTCCGCGTGGACAGCAAGGGCGACGGCGGGTCCGTCGACCAGTCGAACAACGTCGACTCCGACGCCACGGCTGCCAACCTGAACGCGCTGAAGCAGGACGCGGATCAGGAGCAGTCCGGCGGCGGCGGGATCGCGATCCAGGCGATCGGCCAGTCGGCGAAGAATGAGCAGGCAGCGATCGGGCTCTCGGCGGCGCTGCAGTTCGGCGCCTCGAACACGAACAGCCCGGTCGCGGTAGGAGGCGACGACCACCGCAAGGCGGATCGGCACAAGGACGACCGCAAGGCCGACGGTTACAAGGGTGACCGCAAGGCCGACGGTGGCGACGTCACGCAGTCGAACAGCGTCGAGTCGGATGCGACCGCGCTGAACATCAACCTGACCAAGCAGGACGCCGACCAGGATCAGGGCGGCCGCAGCAAGGAGTGCGGTTGCCATGACGGGACCGGCATCCAGGCGATCGGTCAGGAAGCGAAGAACGAGCAGGGCGCATTCGCGGGTTCGCTGGCCATCCAGGCCTTCGGACGCGACAAGTGCGGCTGCCCGTCGGGCGGCAACTCGAACACGCCCGTCGGCGTCGGCAGCTACGGCTCCGGCGGCTCGGTCGACCAGTCCAACTCGGCGCGCTCGTCGGCGCCGGCGCTGAACCTGAACGCGCTCTTCCAGGACGCGGATCAGGGTCAGGCCGGTGGCGGCGGCACGCAGGCAGTCGGCCAGTCGGCAAAGAACCACCAGCTCGCGATCGGCCTGTCGGCGGCGCTTCAACTCGCCGCGAAGAACGCAACCGGGAGGTCACACGCGATCTAGACCACAGGCATCGCCCCGCAGGCCGGCTCCGGACCGGCCTGCGGGGCGAGGCGCCTCGTTGACAGACCTCAAAAACCGCAGTAGCTTCGAGGAAAGCCCGGAAATCGGGGGGATATGGCACGACAGGGAAGATGGTCGTTGCTGCGGCGCATGGGCACTCC
>DATMEO010000073.1:0-7765 GCA_035556515.1 Gaiellaceae bacterium | reverse complement strand
GCCGTCCATCTGCGCGGCGCCCGTGATCATGTTCTTGATGTAGTCGGCGTGGCCCGGGCAGTCGACGTGGGCGTAGTGCCGGTTCGCCGTCTCGTACTCGACGTGCGCGGTGTTGATCGTGATCCCGCGCTGGCGCTCCTCCGGAGCCTTGTCGATCTCGTCGAAAGCGACCGCCGTGCCGCCGCTCGCCTCGGCGAGCACCTTCGTGATCGCGGCTGTCAGCGTCGTCTTGCCGTGGTCGATGTGACCGATCGTGCCGACGTTGAGGTGCGGCTTGGTGCGCTCGAACTTCTGCTTGGCCATGCTGGCTTCTCTCCTTTACGAACTTGCAGACTGGGTGTCGACGATGTCCGCGGCGATCGAGCCGGGAACGTCCTCATAGCGCTCGAACTGCATGCTGAAGGTGGCGCGTCCCTGCGTCATCGTGCGGACGTCGGTCGCGTACTGGAACATCTGCGACAGCGGCACGATCGCCTTGATCGTGGTCGCGTTGCCCATCGGGGTCATCTCCTCGATCCGGCCGCGGCGGCTGTTCAGGTTCCCCATCACGTCGCCGAGGAAGTCCTCCGGCGTGACGACCTCGACGGCCATCACCGGCTCGAGCAGCTTCGGCTTTGCGCGCTTCATCGCCTCCTTGAAGGCCATCGAGCCGGCGATCTTGAAGGCCCGCTCGCTCGAGTCGACGTCGTGGTAGGAGCCGTCGATCAGCTCGACCTTGACGTCGACGACGGGATAGCCGGCGAGGATCCCCGAGTTCATCGCCTCGCGAATGCCCTCGTCGACCGGCTTGATGTACTCCTTCGGGATCTTGCCGCCGACGATCTTGTCCGCGAACTCGTAGCCGGCGCCCGGCTCCTGCGGGAGCAGGTTGATGACGACGTCGCCGTACTGGCCCGAGCCGCCGGTCTGGCGGACGAAGCGGCCCTGGATCTTCTCGGCGGGCTTGCCGATCGTCTCGCGGTAGGCGACCTGCGGCCGGCCGACGTTCGCGTCGACCTTGAACTCGCGCATCAGCCGGTCGACGATGATCTCCAGGTGCAGCTCGCCCATGCCGGCGATCAGCGTCTGCCCCGTCTCCTCGTCGGAGGTGACGCGGAAGGTCGGATCCTCCTCGGAGAGGCGCGCGAGCCCGGCGCCGAGCTTGTCCTGGTCGCCCTTCGTCTTCGGCTCGATCGCGACCGAGATCACGGGCTCCGGAAATGTCATCCGCTCGAGCACGATCGGCGCATTCTCCACCGCGAGCGTGTCACCGGTGGTCGTCTGCTTCAGCCCGACGCCGGCGGCGATCTCGCCTGCCCAGATCTCCTCGCGCTCCTCGCGATGGTTCGCGTGCATCTGCAGGATCCGGCCGATCCGCTAGGTCTTGCCGTTGGTCGTGTTCAGGACACGATCGCCGGCCTTGAGCGTGCCGGAGTAGACGCGGAAGTACGTCAGCTTGCCGACGAAGGGGTCAGACATGACCTTGAAGGCGAGAGCCGAGAACGGCGCGCTCGGATCGGCATCGCGCGTGAGCTCGCCCTCGGTCTTCGGGTCGAGACCCTGGATCGCGGGCACGTCGAGCGGGCTCGGCAGGTAGTCGATCACGGCGTCGAGCAGGGGCTGGACGCCCTTGTTCTTGAAGGCGGAGCCGAGGACCACCGGCGTCAGCGCGTCGGCGAGCGTGCCGGCGCGAAGTGCGCGCTTGATCATCTCGGGCGTGACGAGCGACTCGTCGGTCAGGTAGGTCTCGGTCAGCTCGTCGTCGTGCTCGGCGATCGCATCGATCAGCAGGTGGTGGTACTCCTGCGCCTGCTCGGCGAGCTCGGCCGGGATCTCGCCGACCGTGAACTTCTCACCCAGGTCGTCCTCGTACTGGATCGCGTTCATCTCGACCAGGTCGACGACGCCGCGATGGTTCTCCTCCTGGCCGATCGGGAGCTGGATCGGGACCGGGTTGGCGCCGAGCTTGTCGACCATCGACTTGACCGAGGCGAAGAAGTCGGCGCCGGTGCGGTCCATCTTGTTGATGAACGCGATCCGCGGCACCTTGTACTTGTCGGCCTGGCGCCAGACAGTCTCGGACTGCGGCTGGACGCCCGCAACGGCGTCGAAGACCGCGACGGCCCCGTCGAGCACGCGCAGGCTCCGCTCCACCTCGACCGTAAAGTCCACGTGCCCGGGCGTATCGATAATGTTGATTCGATGGTCGCGCCACTCCGCGGTCGTCGCCGCCGACGTGATCGTGATCCCGCGCTCCTGCTCCTGCGCCATCCAGTCCATCGTCGCGGCACCCTCGTGGACCTCGCCCATCTTGTGGGTGCGGCCGGTGTAGTAGAGGATGCGCTCGGTCGTCGTGGTCTTGCCGGCGTCGATGTGCGCCATGATCCCGATGTTGCGGACGCGGTCCAGCGCGATGCGTGTGGCGGTCGTGCTCATGGCTCCCTTACCAGCGGTAGTGCGCGAAGGCCTTGTTGGCCTGCGCCATCCGGTAGATGTCGTCCTTCTTCTTGAATGCGCCGCCCTGCGAGTTGATTGCATCCATCAGCTCGCCCGCGATCTTCTGCTGCATCCCCTTCTCGCGCCGCTCACGCGAGAACTGGACGAGCCAGCGAATCGCGAGCGTGCGCGCGCGGCGCTGCGGCACCTCGACGGGCACCTGGTAGTTGGCTCCGCCGACGCGGCGGGAGCGAACCTCGAGCACGGGCGTCACCGTCTTGACGGCGCCCTCGAGCGCTTCGACGGGCGCCTTGCCGGTCTTCTCGGCGACGATCGCGAGCGCGTCGTAGACGAGCCGCTCAGCGGTCGAGCGCTTGCCGTCGAGCATGACGGCGTTGATGAACTGCGTCACGAGCTTCGACGCGTGGACCGGATCGGCCTCGAGCTCGCGCGGGGTGATGTCGGCGCGGCGAGGCATTACGAGCGCTTGGCTCCGTACTTCGAGCGACCCTGCTTGCGGTCGGAGACGCCCGCCGTGTCGAGCGCGGCGCGAATCACCTTGTAGCGGATGCCCGGGAGGTCCTTGACGCGGCCGCCGCGGATCAGGACGACCGAGTGCTCCTGCAGGTTGTGCCCCTCGCCCGGAATGTAGGTCGTGACCTCCATCCCGTTCGTCAGCCGCACGCGCGCGACCTTGCGCAGCGCCGAGTTCGGCTTCTTCGGGGTCGTCGTGTAGACGCGCGTGCAGACGCCCCGCTTCTGCGGGGCTCCGCGCAGCGCCGGCGTCTTCGTCTTCGACTGCGGCGTCTGGCGGCCCTTGCGAACGAGCTGGTTTGTTGTCGGCACGCGTCTTCTCCTGGATCACTCGAACGGTTCGCTGTGTGCTCACACAGCAACGGTCGGCCGGGCACGCAAATCACCCTGCCAACCGGACAGCGGATGGTACCGAAGATCGCCGGTATCGGCAAACTGAGCCGCTTTGCGGTCGTTTTACGTCTCTCAAACCATAGACCAATTGTTGAAGCTCGCTTACAGTGAGGATTCTGCGGCAGCACGGGCCGTACCCTCCATGACCACGATTCTGATCGCCTGCGGTTCGGCTCTCGCCGCGACACTCCTCGTCGTCGCCGTGTTCCTGCTCGGGCGCCGGTCGGGGAGCTCGGCCGAGACGAAGCTGAACGCGGTCGCCGCCCAGATCGACGAGCGGATGCAGGCGATGGTGCGCGACCTCTCGCTGGCGCTCGAGCGGGCGCAGGAGGAGAGCCGGCGCAGCCGCGTCCTCGGCGAGCTCAGTGGGACGATCGACCTCGACGAAGTGGTCACGCGGACGCTGGACGCGGCGGGCTCGATGCGCGGCGTCGACGCCGTCGTCGTGTCGGTCGGCGCCGGCGGCGAGGCCCTCGCCGCTGCAAGCGGTCTCGGAGAGGGCGATCCTGCGGGTGCGATCGTGGGGCCGCCGGACGGGTCACAACCTCGGTCGATCGCGGTCGAGTACGACTACGGCCCCGGCGATGCCGGGGAGGGGTCGGCGATTCGCGCCGGGCTTGCAGTTCCGCTCTCGAACAAGGGCGAGCAGCTCGGTTACCTCTCGGCCTACTCACGCGCGGGTGGTGACGCGTTCGGCTCAGCCGGCACCACGGAGCTCGAGGAACTCGCTTTTCGCGCCGGTCCCGCGATCGACAACGCGCGCCGCTTTCGCGAGGCCCGCCAGCTTGCCGATCTCGACGCGCTCACGGGCCTGCACAACCGGCGCTACTTCCACGAGACGCTGGCCCGCGAGGTCGCCCGTGCCCAGCGCTACGCCCGCAGCCTGGCGCTCGTCGTCTTCGACCTCGACGACTTCAAGGCGGTCAACGACCGGATCGGCCACCTCGCCGGCGACGGCGTCCTCGCCGAAGCGGCCGACCGTGTCCGCGACGTCGTCCGCTCGGCGGACGTCGCCTGCCGGATCGGCGGCGACGAGTTCGCCGTGATCCTGCCCGAGTCGTCGCTGAAGGACGCGGATCAGCTCTACAAGCGCCTGGAGCAGGCAATCTCGATCCGGCCGGTGGCACAGGCGGGGCGCCTCCATCTCTCCGCCGGCGTGACCGAACTGCGCCCCGACGACGATGCGATCTCGTTCTTCGAGCGGGCCGACGAGGCGCTCTACCGCGCCAAGGGCGCGGGCAAGGGAACGGTCGTGGCCGTCGAAGCGCCGCGCGCGCCGCAAGACACGCAGAACGGTTTTGGGGCCGCGGGCGGCCCCCTTTAGGGGTCTTCGCGCGCTGAGCATCCGCGAATGCGGATGTTCAGCTTGCGCTGGCTAGAACAGGCGCCAGGAACGGCATCCAACTCGTGAGCGGGATCACTCCGACTGTTGGGAGGCGGTCGCGGACGCAGCGGATCCCGTCGAGCGCGCGCTCCTGGCGGCGCTCGGCCCAGGCGGCGTAGCGTTCGGCGCGCGCTGCGTGGCGGAGCGCCTGGAGGATCGCCGGTCGAGCCAGCTCGTCAGGCAGGAGGCCGAGCCGCGTCGTCGGGTCGATGCCCTCGACGACGACGGCACCGGGGATGTCACGGAGCTGGACGGAGGCGTACGTGGCGGCGAACTCAGCCACCTCGACCGCCGAGGGCGTGGTCGCGCTCAGCCGGACGAGCAGGACCTCCCGCCTCAGCTCGTCGGCGATCCCGCCGAGCGCGACCGCGGTGCTCGCCCGCGCGCGGCGCAATGCGTCCAGGTACTGCGCGCGGCTGCCGCCGAAGCGGCGCTGGACGATCGTCCGCTCCGCTGCCCGCACGTCGCCCGGGCCGATCGAGGCGGCCTGCTGCTGCACGAGCCTGGCGTAGAGAATCGTCAGCGCCGCGTCCGCGTCGCCGGTCACGCGCGCGAGCGCAGCGATCTCGTTCGTCGTGATCGTGGTGGTGCCGAGCGCGCAACGGACACCCGCGGGCAAGTCGATCTGCCCGGCGCGGAGATCACGGTCGAACCGCTCGGGCAGTGAGTCCGCCGCGCACAGCGACTGCGTGCGTGCCCAGAGCCAGACACAGCCGGCTCCCAGCTTGTCCGGATCCTTCGCCTGCTCGTTGAAGAAGCCCCAACCCCACGAGACGACATAGCCGAGCCGGAGCTCCCGGGCGATGTGCTTCGCGGCCAACGCCTGCAGCTTCGCGACCTCGAACCACGCCCCGGCGGGCTCGAGCCCCTCGCGGCCACCCGAGCCCCGGCGCGTCTGGAACGCCAGCACGACGCCGAGCTTCGCGGGCGGAACGCCGACGGCGAGGAGTTTCGCGATCGAGTCGCGCATCGACGTGCGCATGCGCCGGCTCCCGAGCTCTGGCCCGGCGCGCCGCACGGCGGGCGCGTTGAAGTACTTCTCGAGCGCGATGTCCGCGACCTGCGACAGCTCGCGCCACCACGTGCCGGCGTCGCCGCCCGTGAAGGGCTCGCTCGAGACGAGCAGCAGCGGCTGGCCGCCCTTCGCCTTCAGCAGCCGCGCCCACTCGAGCACGTTCGCCCGGTAGCGGGCTGTGGTCGGCGTCCAGGGTGTCGGCGTCGAGGCGCCGAAGAGCTCATTCATCACGATCACGGGATCGGAGCACCCGGCCGAGATGACGGCGAAGTCGAACACGCGCTGCGCCTTCGCCGGCAGCCCGTCGGCGTCCGCCGGCTTCATCGGCGTGCCGACGCGCGCGCTCAGGTACATGTCCCAGTAGACCGTCTTCGCGCCCGCCGCCCGCGCTCTCGTCGGGTAGTCGACGCCCGAGCCGGCGACGATCACACCCGGGCGGCCGAACACGGAGATCAGCTCGGGCGTGCCGTAGTCGATCCAGAGCGGCTTGGTGTCGGCCAGCCCACAGGAGGACGAGGCTGCGAACGCGGAATCGCTTGCAGCCGCGAACGCGGCCACCGCGAGGAGGAAGGTCAGAACACGCCGCATGAGAAGAGGAGTTCGCGGGGGAACTCGAGGTTCCCCCGCGCGCTCCGTTACGCGTCTTCGTCGAGCGGCGAGTCGACCTCGGGAACCTCGGTCGCCTCACCGGCGTCGTGCGAGCTCGTTTCCTCGACGCCCGGCTGCCCGCCGAACGTGAGCCCGAGCGCCTCCAGGTCGAGGCCGTCACCGTCGCCGCCGATCTCCTCGAGCGCAGCCAGCAGCTCGGCCTCCGTCTCCGGCCGCGCGTACAGGTGCGCGGGGACGGAGTCGGACGGGCCGATTCCGATCTGGCGATAGCGCTTGAGGCCGGTCGCGGCCGGGATCAGCTTGCCGATGATCACGTTCTCCTTGAGGCCGAGCAGATGGTCGACCTTGCCCTCGATCGAGGCGTCGGTCAGCACCTTCGTCGTCTCCTGGAAGGAGGCCGCCGAGAGGAAGGACTCCGTCGCGAGCGATGCCTTCGTGATCCCCAGGATCAGCGGCTCGAACGTGGCCTTCTCGTCCTTCTTCTTTAGCTTCGTGTTCTCGCGCTCGAGCTTCGTCTTGTCGGCCAGCTCACCCGGGAGCAGGGACGTGTCCCCGGCCTCCATCACGCGAACCTTCTTCAGCATCTGGCGGACGATCAGCTCGATGTGCTTGTCGTGGATGTCGACACCCTGCGACTTGTAGACCTTCTGCACCTCGCCGACGAGGTACAGCTCGGTCTCGGTCGAGCCCTTGCCGGCCTTCGCGTGCAGGTCGAGCAGCTCGGCCGGAGCCCGGGAGCCCTCGTTCAGGGCGTCGCCCTGCTCGATCACCTGGCCCTGCGTGACCAGCAGCCGCGAGCGGCGCGGAAGCGAGTATTCCTTGGCGGGAATCGGCTCGCCGCTCTCGTCGAGCGCGTCCGGCTCGACCGTGATCTTCACGGTCCGGTCCGCCTCCTCGATCTCGACGCGGCCACCGACCTCGGCGAGCGTCGCGGCGCCCTTCGGGTTCCGGGCCTCGAAGATCTCGACGACGCGCGGCAGGCCGTGCGTGATGTCCGCGCCGGCGACACCGCCGGTGTGGAACGTCCGCATCGTCAGCTGCGTGCCCGGCTCGCCGATCGACTGCGCGGCGATGATCCCGACCGCGTCGCCGATGTCAGAGACGTTCCCGGTCGCGAGGAAGGTGCCGTAGCAGGTCTGGCACACGCCCGTCTCGGCGCGGCACTTCAGCACCGAGCGGACCGGCAGCTTCGCGTTCTCGTCCTCGAGCCCATCCGCGATCTCGCGCAGGCGGGGAGCCGTGATCGACTCGCCCTTCTCGGCGACGACGGTCTTGCCCGGCTTGCCGCTCGCGAGCGGCTTGTGCACGTCCTCGGCCAGGATCCGGCCCATGACGGACTTGTTGATCCCCTCCGGGAGGTTGATCGGAAGCTCGATGAACTCCTCGGTTCCGCAATCGGCCTCGCGGATGATCAC
>DATMEO010000072.1:0-12799 GCA_035556515.1 Gaiellaceae bacterium | reverse complement strand
TGTTCTCGTCCAGATGCCCGCCCGCGAGGCCGGTGTCGCCAGGCTCACGCACCCGAGCATCGTGCAGGTGTTCGACCAGGGCGAGGAGGACGGCGAGTCGTACGCCGTCCTCGAGTATCTCCCGGGAGGCTCGCTCGAGCGTCGGCTCGAGGCGGGTCCGCTGAGTGCGGCCGAGGCTCGGCGCACCGCAGCCGATGTCACGGCTGCGCTCGCCTATGCCCGTGCGCAGGGCGTCACCCACGGCTCCCTCAACCCTTCGAGCGTCCTGCTGTCGGCGGAGGGAGAACCCAAGGTGACAGGCTTCCGCGGGGACGCAACACCCGCGGACGACGAGCGCGCGCTCGCTGCGCTCCTGAAGGTCCTGGGGGCGAATGCAGCCGCCGACGTCGACTCCGACGTCACTGCAGTGCTGCGGTCCGTGCCGGCCGTGCTCAACCGCCGCCGTCCGGCCGCGCTGGTGGCCGTGGCGGCGCTCGTGCTCCTGAGTGCAGGAGTCGGAGCCGCATTCCTCGCCACCTCCGGCGAATCGACCTCCGACCGCGCGACCGACCCCGTCTCGGTTCCGGTCTCGACGGGATCGACGCACGCGGACACGCAGGAGCCCGTGATCGCTCCACCCGTCACGACCTCGGAGAAGACCACGCAGGAAACGGAGACAACGGCGCCGACGACCAGCGTCGCGCCGCCGGCGACGACCGAGCCGCCCGCAACGACTGCTACGACCGCGCCGCCGCCGACAACCGAACCGCCGCCGACGACGGAGCCACCCCCGGCGACAACGGAGCCGCCGCCGACCACGGAGCCGCCGCCTTCGACCGCAGCAACGACCGCCGCGGTGACGGAGACGACCGGCTGACGTCCGAGTGCCGAAGGTGGGAATCGAACCCACACTCCCCGAGGGGAACCGGATTTTGAGTCCGGCGCGTCTGCCAGTTCCGCCACTTCGGCCGGCCTGAGGCCTGTTAAGTCAGTGTAGTGCGACGGCACAAAGTTGAAATTTGCCCGTCGCGACCGTGATACTGCGCCATTCGCCCGCAAAAGGGCTGCGCAGGCGCGCGCAGAACCTCGTCGGGCTAGGTCCATTAGGTGACGGAGGAGGAGACAGCTGGTGATTTCCAGAAAGCGTGGTTGGTGGAGCGTTCTGGCTCTGTTTGTCGCGGTGCTCGCACTGCTCGCGGCCGGGTGCGGCGGCGACGACGACGAGGGCAGCGGTGACGGTGGCTCGACGACCGAGGCCTCCGGCGGTGGCGGCGCAGGTGTTGAGGCCCTGCCGTCGAGCTCGTGCACGGCGGTCGAGTACGAGGGCGAGGGTGAGCCCGACGTCCTGGTGGCGTCCGACTTCCCGCTCCAGGGCTCGTCGCGCACGCAGACGATCCAGATCGTGGAGGCGATTCGCTACCTCCTCGAGCAGTCGAACTTCAAGGCGGGCGATCACAACGTCGCCTACCAGTCGTGTGACGACGCGACGGCGCAGGCCGGCAAGTGGGATTCGGGCAAGTGCTCGACGAACGCCCAGGCGTATGCCGGCAACGAGAGCGTCGTCGGCGTCATCGGGACATTCAACTCGGGTTGCGCCGCGATCGAGATCCCGGTGCTGAACCAGGCTCCGGGCGGTGGCGTGGCGATGATGTCGCCGGCCAACACGTACGTGTGCCTGACCGAGGGCGGACCGGGCTGTGACGGGACCGAGCCGGACAAGTACTACCCGTCCGGCACCCGCAACTACGCCCGCGTAGTCGCGCACGACGCGTACCAGGGTGCAGCCGTGGCGGAGTTCGCCAAGGAGCAGGGCGTCACGAGCATGTACATCCTGAATGACAAGGAGGCCTACGGCCTCGGCGTCGCGACGAACGTCCGCAATGCACTCGAGGCGGTCGGGATCTCTGTGGCGGGCTTCGAGGCCTGGGATCCGAAGGCGTCGAGCTACGAGGCGCTCTTCCGCAAGATCGGCGGCACCGACGCCGACGCGGTCTTCCTCGGTGGCCTGATCGACGAGAACGGCGCCCAGGTGATCAAGGACAAGGTCGCGGTGCTCGGTCCGAACGACGGCGAGGTCAAGCTGTTCGCGCCGGACGGGTTCACGACGCAGCAGACGATCGACGAGGCCCCCGAGGCCGCGGCCGGCATGTTCATGAGCGTCGCAGGCGTGCCGATCGACGAGTTCCAGGGCGAGGGCGCCGAGTTCGCCGAGGCGTTCAAGCCGAGGCTCGGCGGCAAGGAGATCGACCCGTACGCGATCTACGGCGCACAGGCGGCGCAGATCATGCTCGATGCGATCGCCGCGTCGGACGGCTCGCGGGCAGACGTGATCGCGAAGATGTTCGAGGCAGAGGTCACCGACGGCTTCCTCGGCAGCTTCGAGATCAACGAGAACGGCGATCCGAGCGGCGCCGAGGGCGCTGTGGTCGGCTTCACGATCTACAGGGCGACGGACAAGCTCGAGACCGTCAAGACCGTTTCTCCGAAGCCGGAGAACGTCGAGGCGGCTCGCGGCTAGACCGGGCTCGCACGACCAACCCGGGGAAGGGCTTTGCCCTTCCCCGGGTTTCGTTTAGGTTCTCACCCCTATGGCGGCACCAGCGGTAACGACCAGACTCGACCGGCTGCGGAGGGCGGGGATCGTCGCCCTGATCGGCTACGCGCTCCTGACACTGGTCGGCGTGTGGCTCGTCGTCAATCTCTTCAAGGATCCGACCGAGTTCATCAACGTCGGCCTGATCGGGCTCACGAACGGCACGATCTACGGGCTCGTCGCGCTCGGCTACACGCTCATCTACGGGATCCTGCAGCTGATCAACTTCGCGCACGGCGACGTCTTCGCCCTCTCCGGGCTCGTCGCGAGCACGCTGATCGTCTCCGTGCTCGGCCTCGAGGCGGATGCGTCAGTGGCGACGATCATCGGCGGCATGCTCCTGACGCTCGTCGTGATCATGATCATGTTCGCGTTCGTGAACGCGACGATCGAGTTCGTCGCCTACCGGCGGCTGCGCCGCGCGCCTCGCCTCGCAGCGCTGATCACCGCGGTCGGTATGTCCTTCATCATCCAGAACATCTCGCTCGCGTTCTACGGCGTCAGCTTCCACTCGGTGCCGTCGTTCATCCCGCGCACGGAGGCGATCGGGATCGGTGACGTGACCTACTCGTGGAACAAGCTCTCGGCGCTGCTGATCACCATTCCCGTCTTGATTCTGCTCACCTGGTTCGTCCGCTCGACGAAGCAGGGAAAGGCGATGCGCGCCGTCTCGCAGGACAGGGAGGCGTCGGCGATGATGGGGATCAACGTGAACCGGACGATCTCCGTCGCATTCGGAATCGCCGGCGCTCTCGCGGGCGCCGCCGGGATCGTGTACCTGCTCCAGTTCAACATGCGCTACGACACGGGCTTCGAGCTCGGGCTGATCGCGTTCACGGCCGCGGTGCTCGGCGGGATCGGCAATCTCACCGGGGCCGTCCTCGGTGCGCTCGTGATCGGCTTCATCCAGGCCTTCAACGAGGGCCTCACGTGGTACACGCCCGGCTCCGACTGGACGCGTACGATCGTGTTCGGGATCCTGATCCTGATCCTCGTCTTCCGGCCCGAGGGCATCCTCGGCGAGCGGACTCCGGAGGGGGCGTGAACGCCGTCCAGGACCGGCTGCGGAGCTATGGTCCCGGCGTCTTCGTCGCGGTGGGGCTGATCGCGGCCGGCTTCCTCTATCCGCAGTACTACGAGTCGCTCGGCGACCTGCCGCTGATCGGGGACTTCATCCCCGGCGTCGGGAACATGGTGATCATGATCGTCTTCACGATGATGGCCGTCGGCCTGAACGTCGTCGTCGGCTACGCCGGCCTGCTTGACCTCGGGTACGTCGCGTTCTATGCGGTCGGCGCGTACACCGCAGCGTGGTTCGCGTCGCAGCAGTTCGACCAGTGGACCTTCCACTTCGGCTCCGTCGGGATCTCGAAGGATGTGCCGGGTATCCACCTGTCGATCTGGCTCGTGCTGATCATCGCCGGGGCGCTGACCGCGCTGGCGGGGATCCTGATCGGCCTGCCGACTCTGCGCCTGCGCGGCGACTACCTGGCGATCGTGACGCTGGGCTTCGGCGAGATCATCCCGCAGGTCGTCCGCAACGGGGATAACGTCTTCGGCTTCGACCTCACCCACGGCACGTTTGGGATCAGCCCGATCGACCCGCCCGGCTTCGGGAGCATCGGCGAGTCGCTCGGTCTGCCGCTCAACTATCAGCAGTCGTTCGAGCGCGACCAATGGTTCTACTGGACCGCGCTCGCGCTGCTGCTCTTCACGGTCTTCTGCTCGGTGCGCTTGCGCGACTCGCGGCTCGGCCGCGCCTGGATCGCGATCCGCGAGGACGAGACGGCAGCGGCCGCGATGGGCGTCCCGCTGATGCGGACGAAGACCTGGGCGTACGCTATCGGCGCCTTCTTCGGCGGCGTCGCCGGCGCCTTCTACGCCAGCTTCAAGAGCGGCGCCTTCCCGGCGGACTTTTACTTCAACATCTCCGTCTTCCTCCTCTGCATGGTCATCCTCGGCGGGATGGGGTCGATCTGGGGCGTGCTCCTCGGCGGCATGATCTTGGGGTACCTGAATGTCGAGGGGCTGGCGACGCTCGGCTCCGAGCTCAACGAGGCGGGGATCGAGTTCGACCCGACGAAGTACCAGTTCGGCTTCTACGGGGTGATCATCGTGCTGATGATGCTCTTCCGGCCCGAGGGGCTGATTCCCGAACGCCGGCACAAGCGCGAGCTCGAGCTCGGTGTGCACGACACGCCGCTCTACGACGTCACGCACGAGGGCTCCATGACCGATCGCGATCCCGGGGATGACTGAGCGTCATGGCTGACCTCCTCGTCGCCGAGCACGTGCGCAAGGAGTTCGGCGGCCTTGTCGCGACGAACGACATCGACTTCGCGATCCCGCAGGGCTCGATCGTCTCGCTGATCGGCCCCAACGGAGCCGGCAAGACGACGTTCTTCAACATGCTGACCGGGGTCTACAAGCCGACGGCTGGCCGGATCGTCTTCGACGGCGTCGACGTCAGCGACAAGCCGCCGCACGCGATCACCGAGCTCGGCGTCGGCCGCACCTTTCAGAACATCCGGCTCTTCCAGCACATGACGGCGCTGGAGAACGTGCTCGTCGGGATGCACTGCCGCATGCGCGGCGGCATCTTCGGCTCGATCCTCCGGACGCCGCGGGTGCGGCGGGAGGAGAAAGAAGCGCGCGAGGGCGCGCGGGAGCTGCTGCGCTTCTCGGGCCTGCCGGGGCGCGAGAAGGAGATCGCCCGCAATCTGCCCTACGGCGACCAGCGCCGCCTCGAGGTCGCGCGCGCGCTCGCGACCGACCCGAAGCTGCTGCTCCTGGACGAGCCGACCGCGGGGATGAACCCGCAGGAGACGTCCGACTTCACCGCGTTTGTGCGCACGCTGCGCGAGGAGCGCAACCTGACCGTGCTGATGATCGAGCACGACATGAAGGTCGTCATGGGCATCTCGGACCGCGTCACCGTGCTCGACTACGGCGAGAAGATCGCCGAGGGCACGCCCAAGGATGTCCAGAAGGACGAGCGCGTGATCGAGGCCTATCTCGGCAAGGGGGCAACCTCCCATGGCTGAACCCCTCGTCCCTGGCCGGCGCCGCCTCGGGCCGCTCGCGCCGCTCTGGTCGGGGGCCTGTGCTGAAGCGCTGTTCCCCCTCCCGACGCAACGCGAGCAACCCGCCATGAACGAGGGGATCGCCGCGTGAGCAACGGCATGTCAGAGCAGCCCGGTGCCGGCATCGTCCTCGAGCTCGAAGACGTTCACACCTACTACGGCGCGATCCATGCGCTCAAGGGGGTCTCGCTGAAAGTGCACGAGGGCGAGGTGGTGACCTTGATCGGCGCCAACGGCGCCGGCAAGTCGACCACGCTCCGCTCGATCAACGGCGTCAACCACCCGCGGCAGGGGCGGATCCATTTCCGGGGCAAGGACATCACCAACGCGCCCCCGCACGAGATCGTGAAGATGGGGATCGCGCAGTCGCCCGAGGGCCGGCGGCTCTTCCCGCGCATGAGCGTGCTCGAGAACCTCGAGATGGGCGCGTTCCAGCGCACCGACAAGCAGAACTTCCAGGAGGACATCGACCGCGTCTTCGGACTCTTCCCGCGCCTCGCCGAGCGAAGGCAGCAGAAGGCAGGAACGATGTCCGGCGGCGAGCAGCAGATGGTGGCGATGGGCCGCGCGCTGATGGCTCGCCCGAAGCTGCTCCTCCTCGACGAGCCGTCGATGGGGCTGGCGCCCATCTTCGTCGAGAAGATCTTCGAGATCGTCGCCGAGATCAACGCGCAGGGGACTCCGATCCTGCTCGTCGAGCAGAACGCGCTGATGGCGCTCGATGCTGCGAGCCGGGGCTACGTGATGGAAACGGGCGTGATCGCGCTCGAGGGCCCTGCCAAGGAACTCCGCGACGACGACAAGGTGCGGAAGACCTACCTGGGAGAGGTTTGAGCGAGCCGGCGCCTCGTGCGCCGTCCGACGCCGACGGGCCCCGTCTCGTCCCGCTTCGCAGCCGCCCTCCGGCCGCGGCCCTACCTGTTCTCGCGACGGTCTTCCTCTGCGGTGGCGTCCTGCTCGGCGTCGAGATGGCCGCGAGTCGGGTTCTGGCGCCTTACTTCGGCAATTCGCTCTTCGTCTGGGCGGCGATCATCGGCGTCATCCTCGGGGGTCTCGCCGCCGGCTACTGGCTCGGCGGCACCCTCGCCGACCGGTTCCCGTCCCCTTTGACGCTCGCGGCGGTGATCGGGGCGGCCGCAGTGACCGTGCTGACGATCCCACTGCTCGACCGGGTGGTGATCGAGGCCGTGCTGCGCTGGGATCCCGGCGCCCGCCTCGACCCCGTCCTCTGCACGGCGATCCTCTTCCTACCGATGGCGGTGCTCCTCTCGGCGGTCGGGCCGATCGCGGTCCGTCTGCAGACGCACGCGTTGCAACGGGCGGGGCGGACGGCCGGGCGGACGTTCGCGATCTCGACCGCCGGCAGCATCGTCGGGACGTTCGCGACGGCGTTCTGGCTGATCCCGGAGTTCGGCGTCGAGCAGCTGTTCGTCCTCGGTGCCGCCGCCCTCTTCGCAACCGCGGGGCTCGTCGGGCTCGCCGGAAGGTTGACCGCCGTCGTCACCGTCGCGAGCGCGCTCTCCGTCGCCGCGAGCCTCTACGCGATCTCGCTCGGCTCGCAGCGGATCGAGCCGCTGACGGCTACATCGGCGCAGAACTGGTCGCCGCTCTTCCGCACGCGCGGCTACGGCTACCTCGACGCGCGCGACCCGCGCGCCGTCGTCGAGGCGAAGGATCTGAAGGTTCTCTTCGCCGAGGACACGCGCTACCACCGGCTCGCCGTCGTCGACGACAAGGATTCGCGCTACCTCCGCTTCGACAACTCGCTCCAGAGCGCCATGTATCGGGACGACGCCTTCCGGACGCGCTACCGCTACACGGATCTCTTCCACCTCGGGATCGCCTACAACCCCTCGGCGCGGGACGTCCTCTTCGTCGGTCTCGGCGCCGGCTCGTCGGAGAAGCGGATGTGGCGCGACTTTCCACAGCTGCGGCTGCACGCGGTTGAGCTCGATCCGGTGGTCGTGGACGTCGCGTACCGGTACTTCGAGCTGCCGCGCGACCCGCGGCTGCGGGTCGACGTCGGCGACGGCCGGCGGTTCCTCGCCGACAACCGGAAGCGGTGGGACGTGATCGTGATCGACGCCTTCTTCGCCGACTCGATCCCTGCGCACCTCGTCACGCAGGAGTTCCTCGCGCTCGCGCGCTCGCGGCTCGCACCGGGCGGAGTCGTCGTGACGAACGCGATCGGCGCGATCGCGGGGCCGAGCTCGAAGCTCTTCCGCTCGATCTACAAGACCTACCGGACCGCGTTCCCGTCCGTGCTCGTGCATCCGGCGATCCTCCCCGGAGACAAGGGCGAGGAGCAGTTCCGCAACCTCATCCTCGTCGCGACGGAGAAGGCGACGCCCGGCCGGGAGCAGCTCGCGGATCGCTGGTCGGACCTCCGCCGCGACAACCCGCGCGTCCCCGACCTCCGTCAGCCGATCCTCGACCGGCGCGACGGCCTCATCGCGACCGACGACGTGCCGGTGCTGACCGACGACTACGCGCCGACGGACGCTCTGCTCCTGCTCTTCCAGTGAGCACAGTGATGTGAAACGCAACGCCTTCTAGGCGGCGCCGACCTCGAGCGGGAAGTAGGGCGGGCCGAGCAGGTAGCCGATCCGCGCTTCGCCGCCGGCTCGGCCGTGCGCCATCTCGAGCGCGCTCGAGATCCCGTGCGTGGGCACGAAGCCGAGCGTCCGCGCCGCCTGGTGGTCGCGGCAGCCGGCCACGACGACGGCGCCGAGCCGGTCGAGCGCGGGCCTGCAGCTGTCCCAGTCGACATAGGGAAGGAGCGGATGGCAGGCGCGGCCGGCGCGGTAGGCGTCGAGCGCGCGCGTGTCGGCCGCCGCCTCCCGCTCGCCGGCCGCGAGGTCCTCTGCGGTGCGTCCGTCGCGGAGCGAGTGGAAGAGGGCGCGGTACGGATCCTGCGTCGCGTGCGCGAAATGGCGTGAGAGCCGGTGCAGCACGATCGCCGTTCCGTCGTCCGCGACGGGAAAGGCGTCGCGCCAGAGCCGGAGGGCGAGCCCGAGCGCGACGGTCGCGACGGTGATCGGGTTGAGGCGCTCCCGCGGCGAATGCTGGTGCTTCCAGGGCATGCCGATCACGATCGCGTCGAGTGGCCGCTCGAGCGGCGTCGAGCGGCGCGCGATTCCACGGAGGAGCGCCTCCGCGTGCGCGACCGAGGGCGGGCCGGCGAAGGCGGCAACGGCGGTCAACTCACGGCCGAGATCCTGCAGCAGCCGGCGTCTGATCCCCGACGGCAGCAGCGAGAAGCGCCGCAGCGGCGAGCGCACCACGTGGGCGAGCGAGTCGTCCTCGTAGGGATAGCCACGGAAGCGGCCGGTGAGGCGCGGCGGGTTCAGCACGAGCGACGTCCCGATCACGGGCACGCGGCCGGCCAGCGTCCGCTCGAGCGCGACCGCCAGCTGCCAGCCGCCCGCGGCGGTGGTTTCGAGCAGCGAGTAGGCGGTCGCGGCGCGCAGCGCCTCCGGCCCGCAGGCCCCGAGCAGGGCGCCGGGGCCGCCGTGGAGGACGGTCTCGGCGGCGGTGACACAGAGGACGAGGTCGGTCTGGAGCAGCAGCGGATTGACGCGCAACGGCGTGCGTCCGGCGTCGCCGACGTGCACGAGGTCGGGCGACTCGGCGTCGTGCACCTCGACCCGGCCGTGGAAGCGGCGGGCGAACGACGGCGCGAGCAGCGCCTCGAGCTCGCGCTGGCCGGCTCGGCGGTTGAGGCCGCCCGCGACGAGGATCGTCTGGCGCGTTGTCGGGACGCCC
Organism: Gaiellaceae bacterium; assembly: GCA_035556515.1. GTDB lineage: Bacteria > Actinomycetota > Thermoleophilia > Gaiellales > Gaiellaceae > Gaiellasilicea. Next base: position 3,379 of record DATMEO010000072.1, on the reverse strand, counting down.
AGCCGCTCGAGCTCCTCGATCGCGGCGGCAAGCGCCTGGCGGCGCGGATCACCGGGTGCGCCCGGCAGCGGGAGCTCCGGCGCCTCGACGACGAGCGTGGCGGTGCCGCCGCGGGAGACGAGCGCCTCGAGCGGCGAGCCCGAGAGCGGAAAGCGGAGCGCGTCGCGAACGGCCGCGGCGACGTCGACGACGCCGTCGGAGGGCCGGCGTGGCCGCAGCACGACGCCGTCGCGCACGTTCACGACTGCGACGCGCGAGCCGGACGGGATCGGAACCCGCGGCACTACGGAATATGTCGGTAGAGCCGGAGGAACGACTCCCGAAAGCCGCGCTGCGGCCAAAAGCGCGACGCGAGCAGGTTCGTGACGCGCCAATCGATCACCATCACCTCGTGCCCGCGCTCGCGCGCCCAGGCGAACGCCGCCTGCGTCAGCGCCAGCCCGGCGCCCGAGCCGCGGACGGCCGGCTCCGTCGCTGCCCAACTGAGGAGGGCTGCGCGCTCCGGTCGGGCGACGCCGGCGTGCGCTCCGGATCGCTCGACCGGAGTGACGTGGAACCACGCGACGACGCGACCATCGCGGTCGAAGACGAGGTTGGCGATTTCGTCGTTCGCGAAGTCCTCGAGGAGGTCGCGGCGCAGCTCGTCAGGGTCTGACGGGGACGGGCGCGGCACGAAGACGGGCGACCGAGCCTGGTGCTCCGAGAGCAGAGGAGCCAGTTCGACGAGCGCATCGATGTCGCCCTCCCCGGCGGGCCGCGCGCCGTCCGGCCAAGAGGTCTCCGGAATCTCCTGGATCGCATACGCGTGCTGCTGGCCGAAGCTGAGGCGGTACCAGGAATCGAGCACGGATGTGTCGGTCGCCGGCACTCGCGCGTGGTGTCGGGTGAACTCGTCCTCGACCCACTCGTGCGCCGCGGCGGCGTATAGATCGCGGAGGTCCTCAGCCTCTTCGACCGCGTGCCCGGCGTGATCGACCCAGATGGCGTGGCCGAACCGGTCGTCGCTTTCGCGGACGCCGAGCAGGTAGCCGACAACGCGGCCGCCGCGCAGAGCGACCGCGCCGGATGCACCCTTGCGGCCGGCCAGCTCCGCCACGAGCTCGGTCGCCGCCGCCCGCTCTTCGTACCGCGGCGGCAGCAGCGGCTCGGCCGCCCGATGCGCTCGGTGGCGGGCCGCCAGCAGCTCGCCGGCAGCGGGGACGAACTCGTCGGAAAATGGACGAATCTCGAGGCGTGACATCGCCGCGGCACGATAGCTTGGACGGGTGCCGAAGACGCTCACCGGACAGGAGTTGCAGCTCGACGACGGCCCCGCGCGGGACTCCGAGCTCTTCCTCGTCGACGGCAACAACCTCGCCTACCGCGCCTTCTTCGCGCTCCCCGAGGAGCTCGCGACGAGCGACGGCTTCCCCACGAACGCGCTGCTCGGCTTCGCGAACATGCTCTTCAAGCTCCTCTCCGACTACAAGCCGAAAGGCGTCGCCGTCGCCTGGGACTCGAGCCCGACGCATCGCACCGCGGTCGCCCAGGCGGCCGACGTGGTCTACAAGGAGGGGCGGCGGCCGATGCCCGACCTTCTGCGCGAGCAGTTCCCGCACTTCCGCCCGATCGTCGAGGCGTTCGGCTACCGCAACCTCGAGTTCGAGGGCTGGGAGGCGGACGACGTGATCGCAACGCTCGCCACGCGTGCGGACGAGGCGGGAGTGAAGACGACCGTCGTCTCGACCGACCGGGACGCCTTCCAGCTCTGTTCCGCGAATGTCGTGCTGATGATGACGCCTCGCGGCGTCGCGGACGTCAACGTCTACACGCCCGAGCGCGTCGAGCTCCGCTACGGGATCCGGCCCGACCAGGTCCCGGACTTCATCGGGCTCAAGGGCGACACCTCGGACAACATCCCCGGCGTCCCCGGGATCGGCGACAAGACCGCCGGCCAGCTGATCGCTCAGTACGGCTCGCTCGAGGAGGTGATCGCGCACGCCGACGAGCTCTCGCCTGCGCGCCGCAAGAACATCACCGAGTTCGCCGACCAGGCCCGGATGTCGAAGGAGCTGGCGACGATGCGGCGTGATCTCGATCTCGACTTCGACCCGTCGCAGATCGTGCTCGAGCCGCCCGACCGCTCGCAGCTGCGCGAGATGTTCCGCCGCTACGAGTTCCGCGGCCTGCTGAACCGGATCGACGACCTCGAGGATGCGATCCCGGCGGCCGTGCCCGTCCCGGTGGCCGGCACCGTCGTCCCATGGCGGGAGGGCGAGCTGCCGCAGGTGCGGGGCCGCGCCGGGCTCGCGGTGTCCGACGGCCGCTTCGCGCTCGCGCAGGACGACGGCGTCGTCGTCGGGCCGTGGGACGAGACCTCGCCCGCCCGGCTCCGGGACGCCGACCTCGTCGCCCACGACTTCAAGTCGCTCCCCCGGCTGACGATGCGGCCGGCCGACGACACGCTGATCGCTGCATACCTGATCGAGCCCGGCCGCTCCGAGTACGCGATCGGCGACCTCCAGCGCGAGTACGGGCTCGAGGTGATTCCAGAGCCGGCGACCGAGGAGGAGACCGCAGCGCTGATCACGCGGGCAGAGGCCGCCCGCCGCCTGGCCGGGCCGATGCGCGAACGCGTCGTCGAGCGCGGCTCCGAGCGTCTCTACGACGAGATCGAGCTGCCGCTGACCGCCGTGCTCGCGTCGATGGAGGACGCCGGCGTCAAGATCGACACCTACCGGATGGGCGAGATCACGGCCCGGCTGGCCGACAGGCTCGAGGAGCTGGAGGCGAAGGCGTACGAGTTCGCGGGCGAGGAGTTCATGCTCGGCTCGACGCAGCAGGTTGCGCGGATCCTCTTCGAGGTGCTCGGCCTGACGCCCGGCCGCAAGGGCAAGACCGGCTACTCGACGGACACGCGTGTGCTCCGCTCGATCCGCGGCGAGCACGAGATCGTCGGCGTGCTCGAGGAGTGGCGCGAGCTCTCGAAGCTGATCAACACCTATCTCGGCCCCTTGCCGCTGCTGATCTCGGAGGCGGATGGCCGCCTACACACGACCTTCAACCAGGCAGCGGCCTCGACCGGACGCCTCTCGACCACGAATCCGAACCTGCAGGCGATCCCGATCAGGACCGAGCTCGGCCGCGAGATACGCTCCGCGTTCGTTGCCGAGCAGGGCTTCCGCCTGATCTCGGCCGACTACAGCCAGGTCGAGCTGCGGATCCTCGCCCACGTCTCCGGCGAGCCGCGCCTGCGGGAGGCGTTCGCCCGCAACGAGGACATCCACGCGGCGACGGCGGCGGAGGTGCTCGGCAAGGACCCGGCGGAGCTGACGAAGGACGAGCGCAACGTCGCCAAGATGGTCAACTTCGGGATCATCTACGGCATCTCGGCGTTCGG
>DATMEO010000071.1:0-7248 GCA_035556515.1 Gaiellaceae bacterium | reverse complement strand
AGTCGCGGCGCGGGCCGCGGTCGCGGCCACCGCGGCCGCGATCGCCGTCGCGGCGCGGGCGCTCCTCCTCCGGAGGCCGCGGCGGTGCCGACTTCGCCCGCTCGATCAGCTCCTCCGGCTCGACGAGCCGCCCGTCCTCGTGCTTGTGGACGAGCTTGAGGCCGATCCGGCCCCGCGCCTTGTCCACCTCCTGCACAATCACGTCGACGACGTCGCCGCGCGCCATCACGTCCTCGATGTGCGCGACCCGGCCCGGGCCCACGTTCGAGACGTGGAGCAGGCCGTCGGTGCCCTTCTTCAGCTCGACGAAGGCGCCGAACTGCGTCGTCTTCACGACCTTGCCGGTGAAGGTGTCCCCCACCTCGGGCTCCTTGGTCAGCGCCGCGATCGCTCCGATCGCCGCGTCTGCCTTCGTGCCCTCGGTCGCGTAGACGAGGATCGTGCCGTCCTCCTCGATGTCGATCTGGACGTCGTACTCCGACTCGAGCGAGCGGATCGTCTCGCCGCCCTTGCCGATCACCATCCCGATGAAGTCCGGGTTGATCTGGATCGAGGAGATCCGCGGCGCGTGCGCCGCCAGCTCCGTCCGGGCCTCGGGCAGCGCCTCGAGCATCCGGTCGAGGATGAAGTTGCGGGCCTGGTTGGCCTGATCGAGAGCGCCGCGCATGATCTCCTGCGTGACGCCTGTGATCTTGATGTCCATCTGCAGCGCGGTGATCCCGTCTCTCGTGCCGGCGACCTTGAAGTCCATGTCGCCCAGGTGGTCCTCCGCGCCCTGGATGTCGGTGAGGATGACGTAGTCGTCGCCCTCCTTGACGAGGCCCATCGCGATGCCGGAGACCGGCGCCGTGATCGGGACGCCCGCATCCATCAGCGCGAGCGTCGAGCCGCAGACCGATCCCATCGACGAGGAGCCGTTCGACTCCAGCGTCTCCGAGACGATCCGGATCGTGTACGGGAAGTCCTCGGCCGACGGGATGACCGCCTCGAGTGCCCGCTGCGCCAGCGCACCGTGGCCGATGTCACGCCGCTTCGGGCCCCGCATGAAGCCCGTCTCCCCGACCGAGTAGGGCGGGAAGTTGTAGTGGTGCATGAAGCGGCGGTCGGTCTCGAGCGAGAGGTCGTCGATCCGCTGACCCTCCTTCGCCGTGCCGAGCGTCAGCAGCGAGAGCACCTGCGTCTGGCCGCGCTGGAAGAGGCCCGTGCCGTGCGCGCGGGGACTGACTGTCACCTCGCACTCGATCGGCCGGATCTCGTCGGTGGCGCGACCGTCGGGCCGGCGCTTGTCGATCGCGATCTTCTTGCGGACGAGGTCCTTGTAGATCGCCTCGGCGGCCTTCTTGACGTAGCTCTTGGTGAGCGCGTCCTTGACGGTCGGCGCGTCGCCGTCGACCGTCGCAGGGCCGACCGGGAAGGGCAGCTCGACGGTCTCGACGATCCGGTCGAAGAGCAGGTGCCGCTTCGCGGACTTGAGCTCCTTCGAGTCGTCCTCGGCGTCCGTGAGGGCACGCAGGTCCACTTCGAACTGCTCCCGGACCGGGCCCTCGACGGCCGCGAGCCGCTGCTTCTCGAGCAGCATCGCGATGCTCGCCTTGACCTGCACCTGCCGCTGGATGTCCTCGTCGCCCGAGTCCATCGACAGCTCTGGCGCGAGCTCGGCGAGGATCGCCGACTCGACCGACGCCGCCTCGCGGAGGCCGTCCTGCTGGATCCGCTCCCAGATCGTGTGCCCGTGCGAGCTCTCGATCTCGGCGGTGACGTCCAGGTCGAGCCACTTCGCCTTGCCCGCCTGGCGGCGCAGGTCCTCCTGCGCCTCGCAGAGCTTGCGGATCTCCTGATGCGCGAGCTCGAAGGCCTCGAGCAGCACGTCCTCGGCGACCTCCGAGGCGCCTGCCTCGATCATCGTCAGGCCGTCCTTCGTGCCGACGACGATCAGGTCGAGCGCCGACTCCTCGAAGTTCTGCTCGTGGGTCGGGTTGACGACGAACTCACCGTCGATCCGGCCGATCCGGACCGCGCCCACCGGGCCGAAGAACGGCAGCGGCGAGAGCATCAGCGCCGCCGAGGCGCCGTTGATGCAGAGGATGTCGTGCGGCGTGACGAGGTCGGCCGACAGCACCGTGCAGATCACCTGCACCTCGTTGCGGAAGCCCTTCGGCCAGAGCGGCCGGATCGGGCGGTCGATCATGCGTGCGGTCAGCGTCGCGCGCTCGGTGGCGCGCCCTTCCCGCTTGAAGAAGCCGCCGGGAATCTTCCCTGCGGCGTACGCGCGCTCTTCGACGTCGACGGTGAGCGGGAAGAAGTCCGCTCCCTCGCGCGCCTCGGGACGGCCGACGGCCGTCGCCAGAACCATTGTGTCGCCGGAGCGAACGACGACTGCGCCGTCCGCCTGCTTGGCGAATTTACCCGTCTCGAAGGTGATCTCCTTGCCACCGATCTCGACGGACGTCGAGGCAACCTGCCCCAGTACCGTGCTCATTCCATGTCCTCCACTCTGCTTGGTGGAGAGTGGAAGTTTGGATCAGCCTCGACAGTGTCTTTCGAACTACCGGCGGGACTCGTCCAAGCTTCCACTCTCCCGGGTCGAGCTAGCGCCTGAGGCCTAGCTCCTTGATGAGGGCGCGATAGCCCTCGAGGTCGTGCTTCTGCATGTAATTCAGGAACCGCCGCCGGCGGCCGACGAGCTTCAGCAGCCCGCGCCGCGAGTAGTGGTCCTTCGCATGCGTGCGCAGGTGCTCGGTGAGGTCGTTGATCCGCTGCGTCAGCATCGCGATCTGCACCTCGGGGGAGCCCGTATCCGCCTCGTTGCGGCCGTGCTTCCCGATCAGCTCCTGCTTGACTTCCTTGGTGAGGGCCATCCGGCCTCCTTCTGTCGATGTCTCCGGAGCCCCCGCGCGGCGTGAAGGAAGACACGGCCGGCCGAGATCTCGGTCGCGCGTAGGGTAGCAACCTATGGTTCCAAGCGGTGTCGCAGCCGGCCACCCGGCCACCGTGGCGGCAGGAATCGAGATTCTCGAGGAAGGCGGGACGGCTGCAGATGCCGCCGTGGCGGCCTGCCTCGCTTCTTGTGTCGCCGAGACCGTGATGACCGGCCTGCTCGGCGGCGGCCACGCGATCTACTTCGACGGCGCCGAGGCATGGAACCTCGACTGCTTCGTGGACGTGCCCTCGGGCGAGGGCGCAGCACCCGTCGAGTTGCATGTGCCGTTCGGCGAGGAGCTCGTCCACTACGCGGTCGGACCGGGAACGTGCGCGGTGCCGGGGCTCCCGCGCGGGCTCGACGCGCTCCATCGGCGCTTCGGCCGTCTGCCGTGGCCGCGGCTCGTCGAGCCGGCGCTGCGGCTGGCGCGCAACGGCGTCGTGATGCCGTCGGCCCACGCCGCCTGCCTCTCGATGCTGGGGCCGGTCTTCACGATGCAGCCCGACGGCGAGCGCATCTACGCGCCCGGAGGCCGGCTGCTCGAGGCCGGCGAGAGCCTCGAGCAGCCCGGGCTCGCGACGGCGCTCGAGCTGCTCGCAGACGAGGGTGCGGCGACCGTCTACGAGGGATCCGTAGCAGAGCTGCTCACGGCGGTCGAGGGCGTCCCCGTGACGGCCTGCGAGTTGACGCTCTACGAGGCACGCTGGGAAGCGCCGACAGAGGTCGCGTGGCTGGGGCGTCGGGTGCTCACGCGCGCGGGCCTGTCGGGAGTGTCCGGGACGCTCGAACGGCTGCCTCGCTTGCGCGATCTCGACGGGACCGCGCGAGTGCACGCGCTGCTCGCGGCGCTGGCGAGTGACGAATCCGACGGTCACACGACGAATCTCGTCACAGTCGACGGCGACGGCCATGCCTGCGTGCTGACGTCGAGCCTCGGCCTCGGCACGGGCGATTTTCTTCCCGGGCTCGACGTGCAGTTGAACAGCATGCTCGGTGAGGTCGACCTGATTCGGGCGCCGCTCGAGCCGGGAGCGCGGATGGGAAGCATGATGGCGCCGACGCTCGCGCTCGGGCGTGGGCTCGAGCTCTCGATCGGCTCCGCCGGCGGCACCCGGCTCCGGAGCGCGCTCGTCAGCGTCGCCGCCGGCATCCTCGACGAGGAGCTCGATCCGGTCGAAGCGGTCGAGCGCCCGCGCTTCCACCGAGCCGGCGACGTCGTCAACGCGGAGCCCGGAGTCGACGAGCGAGCGCTCGAGGAGCTGGCCGCGTCTGGACTGCAGGTGCGGCGCTGGCCGGGCGCGCACCACTACTTCGGCGGCGTCAGCCTGATCGGGGCGACAGGCGCGGCAGCCGATCCCCGCCGGAGCGGTCACGCTGCAACGCTGTCGTAAGGCGCGCGGTGCTCGGGACCCAGCCGACATAGCCGCAGTCGGGGCAGCCGGGGTTCGTCGAGATGGTGCCGCGGCCGCTCGGCTTTGCGTACTCCTTACCGCAGTCGAGGCAGCACACCGCCTCGATCGGCCTCAGTCTGGCCGGCACCGATCCCATGTCCATACAGACACGGTTCGACGGGAAATCTTGCGATTAGGTGAGCAGCAGCTTCTCGACCCGGCGGCCGGCGATCCACATCCCGACGAGGCCGAGGACGGCCAGGTACGCGACGTTGACGAGCTGTCCAGGCCCGACGGTGCCGGTCGTAAGCGCGCGGAGCAGGTCGACGCCGTGGTAGAGCGGCGTCGCCTGGATCACCCACTCCAGCCAGTCCGGGTAGGTCGAGAGTGGGAAGAACGTCGCCGAGAAGAGGAACATCGGCAGGATCGCGAGGTTGAGGATGTCGAAGTCCTGCCAGCTGCGCATGTAGGTCACGGCGGCGATCCCGGCGCCGGCGAACGCGAAGCCGATGAACACCGTCGCCGGCAGCGCCAGCAACGCCCACCACGAGTCGACGAGCCCGAGCGCCGTGATCACGGTGAAGAAGCCGACCGCGTAGATGAGGCCGCGGAAGAGCGCGAACGCGGTCTCCCCGGCCGCGATGTCCTTCGGCCCGAGCGGGGTCGCGAGCACCGCGTCGTAGACCTTCTGGTAGCGCAGCTTCCAGAAGATGTTGGTCGCGTCGTAGAAGGCGCCGTTGAAGGCGGATGCGGCGAGGAGCGCCGGCGCGACGAAGGCCGCGTACTCGATCGGCTGCCCGTCGATGACGACGTCGCCGACATAGCCGCCGAGGCCGTACCCGAGCGAGAGCAGGTAGAAGAGCGGCTCGAAGAAGCCCGAGACGATGATCGGCCACGTGCGCCGGTGGCTCATCACGTTCCGCTCGAAGAGATGGATGCCGCGGCCACCCGGCAACTCGAACGCTCGCAGCATGAGCGACGTCATCCGAGCAGCCTCCGGCGGTACGAGCGCCGGGCGAGCTCGAAGCCGACGAGCGTCCACGCCAGCAGGTAGGCGGTGTGCCCGAGGGCAGGTCCGAGCTCGACTGTTCCGAGCGTGAGCATCCGGCACAGCTCGACGCCGTGCCAGATCGGCGTCACGTACGCGGCCAGCTCGAACCCGAGCGGCAGCTGCGAGACCGGGAAGAACGTCCCGGAGAAGAGGAACATCGGCACGACCAGGAAGCGGAAGATCGTCACGAACGTGCGGTCGTCCTCGACGCGGGCCGCGAGCGCAGCCATCGGCATCGAGAAGGCGGTGCCGATCAGCACGGCGACCGGCACGACCAGGACGCCGAACCAGGACGGGACGGCCCCGAACGCGGCGATCACCGCGAGATAGGCGGCGGCGGACGTGAAGACCCGCGTGATCACGAACAGCTGGTGGCCGACGAAGGCGTCCCGCTCGGTCAGCGGCGTCGCGATCATCGCGTGGTAGACGCGCGACCACTTGATCGCGGCCATCACCGGCCAGCTCGACTCGATCGTCGCTGTCTGCATGGCGGCCGCGGCCAGGAGCCCCGGCGCGACGTAGTCCAGGTACGGGACGCCGCCGGGAGCGTTCTGCGTCTGGTCGACGATCGTGCCGAGGCCGACGCCGAGCGCGGTCACGTAGAGGACCGGGTTGACGAGGCTCGTTCCGATCGTGCCCCGCCAGACGCGCCGGTACTGCGCGAGCCAGTGCTCGTACGCTCGCAGCGGCTGGAGGACGCTGTCCATCAGTCGACCAGAGTGCGTCCGGTCAGGTGGAGGAAGACGTCCTCGAGCGTGCTCCGGCGAACGAGCGTCGAGTGCGGTGGCAGCCCGCGCTCGGCGACGGCGGTCGCGGTCGCATCGCCGTCGCGGGTGTAGAGCAGGACACGGTCCGGCAGCTCCTCGACACGCTCGGCGGCTCCCTCGAAGACGCCGTTCGCCGGCCGCTCGCTCTCGAAGCGGACCTCGACCACCTCGCGCGTCGAGTAGCGCTGGATCAGCTCCCACGGCGATCCCTCGGCGACGATCGCGCCGTGATCCATGACGACGAGCCGGTCGCAGAGCTGCTCGGCCTCGTCCATGTAGTGAGTCGTCACGACGAAGGTCTTGCCGCGCTGCTTCAGCCGGAAGAGGCGGTCCCAGACGACGTGGCGCGCCTGGGGGTCGAGCCCCGTCGTCGGCTCGTCGAGCAGCAGCAGGTCGGGGTCGTTGATCAGCGAGCGCGCGATCGTTAGTCGGCGCTTCATCCCGCCGGAGAGCGGCTCGACCTTGTCCCCCGCCCGCTCGGTCAGCTGGACGAAGTCGAGCAGCTCGTCGATCCTCGGCTTCAGCTCGCGCCGCGAGAGCCCGAAGTAGCGGCCGTAGATGAGCACGTTCTCCCGCACGGTCAGCTCGAAGTCGAGCGTGTCCTGCTGTGGGACGACGCCGAGCCGGGCGCGGATCTGCGGGCCGTTTTCGGCCGGATCCTGGCCGAGAATCCGAAGCGTCCCCTCACTCACCGGCGAGACGCAGCCGATCATCCGCATCGTCGAGCTCTTCCCCGCACCGTTCGGACCGAGGAAGCCGAACGCCTCTCCCTGCTTGACATCGAGATCGATCCCGTCGACGGCGACGAGCTCGCCGAAGCGCTTGACGAGACCGCGTGCGTGAATCAACGACTCGGACACGCCGGTCAAACTACCTAACGCCTTCAGAGGGGACGGGTCGCTTGCCGGGTCGCCTCGACGTCGCGGGCGATCTGGTCGACGAGCGCCTGCTCGCTCTCGAAAGCCTGCTCGTCGCGCAGCCGCTGCCACAGCTCGACGACCAGCCGCCGGCCGTAGAGATCGCCCTCGAAGTCGAGCAGGTACGGCTCGATCCGCCGCTCCTCGCCGCCGTAGTGCGGGTTCGTGCCGATCGAGATCGCCGCCCGATGGCCGAGTGCCT
>DATMEO010000070.1:0-11823 GCA_035556515.1 Gaiellaceae bacterium | reverse complement strand
GCGGGACGATTCGCGCTCGTTGACGAGGCTGTAGAGGCGCCCGCGCGACCAGTCGTCGGGCTTCTCGTTGCCGAGATCGTCGAGCACGACGATCTTGAACCCGCGCGGGAAGCTCCACTGCAGCTCCTCGCCGTCGAGCTGTTGGCTGCGCAGGTCGCGCAGGCGCTGCAGCCACGTCGGCACGTTGATGAAGAGGCTCGCCGACTCCTGCATGTAGGCGGCTTCGCGCAGGATCGCGATCGCGAGGTGGGTCTTGCCGGCGCCGGGCGGCCCGTGCAGGAGCAGGCCGCGGCTCGGCCGGCGCCCCTGCCGCACCTCCTTCGACAGGTTCATCGCCTGCGCCAGCGCGTCGCCGGTGCCGGGAACGCGCTGGAACGTCGCGAACGAGCAGTCGCGGTAGGCGAGCGGCACGCCGGTGCGCGTGAACCTCGCCGCGGCCTGGCTCTCGGCCTGCTCGACCTCCTCGGCCTGGCGGCAGACCTCGCAGTAGCGGCTGCCGGGGAAGGTGAAGTGCAGCACCTTCACCTCGATCGTCTCGAAGGCGCGGCCGCAGGTGAGGCAGGTCGCGTTCATGCAGCGCGGTGGTCGGAGAACTTCGCATAGCGCTTGACGAAGTTGAGCTTGATCGTCTCGGTCGGCCCGTTGCGGTGCTTGGCGACGTGCACCTCCGCGAGCCCCTGCTGCTCCGACTCCTCGCCGTTGTAGTACTCGTCGCGGTAGATGAACATGACGAGGTCCGCGTCCTGCTCGATGCTGCCGCTCTCGCGCAGGTCGGAGAGCACCGGCCGCTTGTCGGTGCGCTGCTCGACCGCGCGGGAGAGCTGCGAGAGCGCGATGATCGGCACGTCGAGATCCTTGGCTAGCGCCTTCAGGCCGCGGGAGAGGGAGGACACCTCCTGCAGACGGCTCTCGACGTTGCCGCCCATCGCCATCAGTTGCAGGTAGTCGACGATGATCATGCCGAGGTTTGGCTCCCGCCGTTTCAGCGTCTGGGCGCGCGAGCGCAGCTCGAAGAGAGTGAGGCCGGGCGTGTCGTCGAGGAACATCGGCACCTGCTCGAGCGTCGCGCACGCCTTCGAGAGCCGCGACCAGTCCTCCTCGGCGAGCTTCCCGGTCCGGATCTTGTGCGAGTCGATCTTCCCCTCGAGGCAGATCAGCCGCTGCGTCACCTCCTGCTTCGACATCTCGAGCGTGAAGAAGGCGCAGGGCGTGCCGGTGCGGACGACGTTGGCGGCGATGCTGATCCCGAGGGCGCTCTTCCCCATCGAGGGGCGGGCCGCGAGGATGATCAGGTTGCCGGGCTGGAAGCCGGCCGTGACCGCGTCGAGCTCGGAGAAGCCGCTCGAGACGCCCGTCACCGACGCGCCCTGCTCGTACAGGTGGCTGACCCGCTCGAACGTCTCGACGAGCGCCTCCTTGAGCGAGCGCAGCTCGCCCGGGCTGCCCGCCTGGCTGACCTCGAACAGGACCTGCTCCGCCTTCGAGATCAGATGGTTCGTCTCGTCGCCGCGGTCGATCGCGAGCCTCGTGATCTCCCGGCCGGCGTCGGAGAGCCGCCGGATCAGGGAGTGGTCGCGGACGATCAGCGCGTAGTGGGCGGCGTTCCCGGACGCGGACGCCCAGGCCGCGATCTCGTGGATCTTGCCGCGCCCGCCGACGAGCTCGAGCTGGCCTTCCTCCTCGAGCTTCGCCGTGACGGTGATCGCGTCGACCGGCTCGCCGCGCTCGAAGAGGCCGCGGGCGACGTCGAAGATGACGCCGTGCGTGCGCCGGTAGAAGTCGGACGCCTTCAGGTGCTCGCTCACGGCGGCGATCGCGGTCGGCGCGAGCAGCATCGCGCTCAGCACCGACATCTCGGCGTCCAGGTCGTGCGAGGGCACGTGGGGGGACTGGGCCCCCGCCGGGGGCACGGTGGAGGCTGAGACAGGCGCGACCTGGGCCATGGATTCACCATTAGAGCGGCAGCGGCGGACGGCCTCAACAGCTGGGGATCCACAGACGGCTGTGGGAAGCGAAAGCCGCCGAGCTGCAGGGGAAAGAGAACCCGTGTTCGACCGGTTCTCCACCGGAATCGTGGCCGGATTCGACCACTGTCCACAACAGCCGTGGCCGCTTAGAGCGGGAAGTTCACAGCGCGCTCCACAGGCCTGTGGAGCGCGCTGTGGACGGGCTACCGCTGCTCGGGGTCCGCGGCGGGCTCGGCGTCGTCGCTGGCGGTCTCGGCCTCCGCAGCCGGCGCGGCCTCTGCAGCCGGCTCGGCCTCCGGCTCGGTGCCTGCGTCCGCCCCGGCCGCCTCGGCTTCGGTCGCCGCGGCGGCCTCCTCCTCGGCGGCGAGCTCGGCCTCGAGCATCTCCTCGGCCTCCGCCCGGTGCGCCTCGGCCTCGGCTTCCTTGGCCGCCTCGGCCTCGGCCTCCGCCGCCTCCATCGCGGCCAGCTCCTCCTCGGGCGGCAGCTCGCCGCCCTCGGGGACGACCAGCGTCTTCACGTCGACGGTGACGTCCTCGAAGATCTGGATCGGGATCGCGTAGCGTCCGATCCGGCGGATCGAGTCGGTGCCGATCTTCTTCCGGTCGACCCGGATCTTGCGCGTGCGCCAGAGCTCGTCGGCGATGTCGGTCGTCGTCACCGAGCCGAAGAGCGCCCCGGTCGGCCCCGATTTGACGTCGAAGCTGAGCACGGTCTTGCGGAGCACGTCGGCGATCTCGTTCGCCTGCTCGACCGAGCGCGCCTCGTGCCGGGCGCGCTGGTCGTCGAGCCGCTTCAACTCGGCGACGCGGCCCGCGGTGGCGGGCTCGGCGAGCTTGCGCGGGAGTAGGAAGTTGCGCGCGTAGCCCCGGGCGACGTTCACGACCTCCCCGCGCAGCCCCACTTTGTCGACGTCCGAGAGCAGGATGACTTCCATCAGCGCGGCTCCACGTAGGGCAGGAGCGCCATCTCGCGCGCCCGCTTGACCGCGACCGCGACCTGCCGCTGGTGGCGCCGGCAGGCGCCGGTGATGCGGCGGTTGCGGATCTTCCCCTTCTCCGAGATGTAGCGCCGGAGCTGGTTCAGGTTCTTGTAGTCGACCTCTTCGACCTTGTCCTTGCAGAAGAGGCAGCTCTTCCGCCGCCCGGGGGCGACCGACGAGCCGGGACGCTTGCGCGTCTGCTGGGTTTTCGGCTGTGCCATCTGTGTCTCTCCTAGAACGGAATGTCGTCGTCGGCCGCGGCCGCGGGGAAGTCGGCGGACGTGCTCTGCGCCGCACCCTGGGGCACGAACTGCTGGCCGCCGCCCTCGCCGCCGCCGTCACGGCTGCCGAGGAACTGGACGTTGTCGGCGACGACCTCGACGGCCTGCCGCTTGGTCCCGTCCTGAGCGTCCCATTCGCGCCACTCGAGGCGACCCTGGACGCCCACCGGCCGACCCTTGGCGAGGTACTGCGCGCAGTTCTCGCCCTGGGCTCCCCAGACGGTGATGTCGAAGTAGTTCGGCTTGTCCGTCCAGTTGCCGGACTCGTCCTTTCGGCGCGAGTTGACGGCCAACCGCAGCGAGCAGACGGCCATCCCGGACGGGGTGTGGCGCAGCTCCGGGTCGCGCGTCAGGTTTCCGACGAGGACGACACTGTTGATGTTCGCGGGCATTACTCCTCCTCCGACGAGCTGTCGATCGGGAATGTGTCGTTTGAACCCGTGACATCCTCGCGTGCGGGCCCGCCCACCGCTACTGGCTGAGTCGAACCAGGCTTGTAGCGACGGGTGGCCAGGTGGCGCATCACGTCGTCGTCGATCTTGAGCACGCGCGAGATCTCGTCGAGCGTGTCGCCGTCGGTGCTGAACGAGAGCAGGTGGTAGGCGCCGTCGCCCTTCTTGTCGATCTCGTAGGCGAGCTTGCGCCGGCCCCAGGCGTCCTGGCCGTCCCACGTGCCTCCGCCCTTCTCGACGAGGTCGCGTGTGCGCTTGACGATCTCCTCCTGCCGCTCTTCGGGCAGGTCGGGGTCCAGCATGAGCAGAATCTCGTAGTCGGTCACGTTCCCGGTCTCCTTCCGTCGGGCTTCCCCTGGTCTTAGGCGGCCTCGCCGGCAAGCGTGAGCGGGAACGGCGCACGCGAAGACGAGGCAGGAAGCGGCTCCTAGAGTAGCATCGGCGGCATGGGAAGGCTGCTCACCGGCCTCGGCGGCGCTCTCGGGCTGGCGTGGCTCTGGCGTTTCCTGACCCGGGAACCGCCGAAGCAGCAGCCGCCCCGGCACGCCCCTGGTCTTGACCCCGTCGAGGAGCTGCGCGCGAAGCTCGCGCAGGCGCGCGAGGCCGCCGACGACCGCGACGAGTTCGACGCCGCGGAGGGCCAGCCGGTCGACGAGGTCGAGCGTCCGACGCCGCCCACGGCGGAGGCCGAGCCGGAGGAGGAGGAGGCGCCGCTCTCGCTCGACGAGCGCCGCCGCGCGATCCACGAGAAGGCACAGCAGGCGCTCGGTGAGATGAACCGCCCCGGTCACGACGACTAGCTACGGCTCGTTCCGGGCACACGGCCCGGATGCGGATCGTCGTCGTCGGAGCCACGGGGAATGTCGGCACGAGCGTGCTCGAGGCGCTCGGACGGGACGGCGCGGTCGAGTCGATCCTCGGCCTCGCACGCCGGCGGGCGAGCGCCGCGTACGCGAAGACCGAGTTCGCGGCCGCCGACGTGACTCGCGACGACCTCGTGCCGCACTTCCGCGGCGCCGACTGCGTCATCCACCTCGCCTGGCTGATCCAGCCCTCGCGCGACCGAAAGACGCTCTGGCAGACCAACGTCGAGGGCTCCTCGCGCGTGCTGGCCGCGGTGGCCGAGGCAGGCGTGCCGGCGCTCGTCGCCGCCTCGTCGGTCGGCGTCTACTCGCCGGGCCCGAAGCAGCGGGTCGACGAGACCTGGCCGCGCGACGGGATTCCGGGCAGCTGGTACTCGCGCCAGAAAGCGGAGCTGGAGCGGCGGCTCGACCGCTTCGAGGCCGAGCAGCCCGTCCGCGTCGTCCGGCTTCGGCCGGCGCTGATCATGAAGCGGGAGAGCGCCGAGGAGGTTCGGCGGCTCTTCATCGGCCCGTTCTTTCCGAGCCCGCTCGTCGAGCCGGGACGGCTGCCGTTCGTCCCCCACGTTCCCGGCGCCGTCGCTCAGCTCGTGCACTCGCTCGACGTCGGCGAGGCGTACAGGCTTGCGGCGACACAGGACGTCCGCGGCGCGTTCAACATCGCCGCCGAGCCCGAGCTCGACGGCAGGCGCGTCGCCGCCGCGATCGGCGCCCGCTCGCCGACGATTCCGGCGAAGCTGGCGCGCGCGCTCGCCGCGGCAACCTGGCACGCCCGGCTGCAGCCGACCTCTCCGGACTGGCTCGACCTCGCGCTCGGCGTGCCGCTCCTCGACTGCACGCGGGCGCGCGAGGAGCTCGGCTGGGCGCCGGCGCGCGACGGGCTCGAGACGATTCGCGAGCTGTTGCACGGACTGGCTGACCGCGCGGGCGCGCCGACACCGCCGCTCCGTCCCGGCGACCGGCTCGCGGAGATCAGGGCGGGAGTGGGCGGAAAATCCGTCTGAGCAGGCTTCTTCGCTCCGGCGGCATACTTCAGAGAGATGAGCAAGTTGCCCCAGACGGACGATTTGCCCCGCACGGGCCAGGGGTACGACGCAGCCCGCGTCGAGGAGGCGTTCAACGCCTTCGCCGAGCGCGTGCGCGAGCTGGAGGCCGTCGCGGGGGAACTGCGGGCCGAGCTGCAGTCGCTGCGGGCAGAGCGGCCGGCGCCGCGGCGCTTCGAGGACGAGCGCTGGCCGGTCGAGCCGGGCACCCACCCGTCGCCGGACTGGATCGCCGCCGTGCCGCCGCCGCTCCAGCGCGGCTTCACGGTGCCGCGGCTGGCGCTCGAAGGCGCCTTCCTGCTCCTCGTCGCCCTCTTCGCGGGCCTCGCCGATCTCTCCGTCGAGTGGATCGTGCTCGTGATGGTCGCTGCGTGGACTCTGGTCGTCCTCTCGGAATGGGCCGCCGCCGCGAAGCGCGCCCGCTGGCACCTCGACGAGATCGCGCCGCCGCTGGCGGCCGCGGCCGCCGACACGACCGGGCCGTGGGACATGCCCGTCGTCCAGGCGACGGTGGTCGAATCCGGGCCGGACCCGGAGTCGAAGACGATCGTGACGAAGCTGCCCGCCGATGTCGCCGCGGACGAGCCGGACGAGGTCGCCGAGCCGGCTCCGGCTCCGAAGCGCCGCCGAGGCCTGCGCCGACGGCAGCAGCCCGCCGAGGCCGGGGCCGCCGATCCCTGGGAGGCGTGAGCTCCTCGCGGCCGCCGTCGCGGCGGCCGCGCTCGTCGCCGTGCCCTGTGTTTCTGCAGTGCAGGGTGCTTCCGCAGAGCGGGATGCCTCCGCGTTGCGGCCCGCACCGGCGCTGAAGGTCTGCTGCGGCTTCGTTGCCGAGCTGTACGCGACCGGCCTGAAGCGCCCGACCGCGCTCGCGTTCGGCCCCGACGGCCTCCTCTACGCGACGCAGGAGACGGGCGAGGTGGTCGCCGTCGGCCGCGGCTCCTCGAAGCCGCGCGTGCTCGCCCGCGGTTTCGAGACGCCGCTTGGCCTCACCTGGGTCGGCTCCAACCTTTTCGTGTCGGCGCAGGGTTACGTCAGCAGGCTCGGCGTGCGCGGCCGCCAGGTCGTGTCGCGGCGGAAGATCGTGACGCGGCTGCCGTTCGACCGGCACCAGCAGGACACGATCGCGATCGGGCCCGACGGCCGGCTCTATCTCGGCAGCGGCTCGACATGCGACGCGTGCAGGGAGAAGGACCGTCGCAGCGGCGCGATCCTCTCCTTCCGCCAGGACGGCAGCGACGTGCGCGTCGTCGCGCGCGGCCTGCGCAATCCGTTCGGCCTCGTCTTCGACGGGAAGACCCTCTACGTCTCGGACAACGCCCGCGACGACCTCGGCGAGAAGGAGCCCGCGGAGACAATCGTGCGGATCAGGGCGGGCGCGGACTACGGCTGGCCGCGCTGCTGGGCGAGCTGGCGGCTGCGCAAGCTGCAGGGCTTGTGTCGCGGGGTCACGCCGCCCGTCGCCTACCTCGAGCCGCACTCGTCGGCGAACACGCTTGCGCTCTGGGCGGGAAGGATGGTCGTCGCCGAGTGGGGCCAGTACCTGAGCGAGCGCTGGGGCCGCAAGCTCGTGCAGGTGAACGTCCGCAGCGGCCGCTCCTCGACGCTCGTCGACGGCTTCGAGCACCCGCTCGGCCTGGCCGTCGAGCCGCGTGCCGGCGGCCTGCTCGCCGGCGACTGGGGCCGCGGCGTCGTCTACCGGATCAGGAAGCGCTGAACGCCGCGGGCGAGCGCGCCCGCCAGCTTCTGCTGATACGCCGCACTGCGCAGGAGCGCGGCCTCGCGCCGATTCGACATGAAGCCCGTCTCCACGAGCACGACCGGAACGTCGGCCCAGTTGAAGCCGGTCAGGTCGGCGCGCTCGACGACGCCGAGGTTCCGCGCTCCGGTCGACCCGACGAGCTCGTCGTGTAGCAGGCGGCCCGCCCGTCCGCTGGCGCCATAGACGTCGCTCGTCCAGCCTCGGCGACGTGCAGGCACGAGGGTCGAGATGCCGTGGACGCCCGGGTTGCTCGAGCCGTCGGCGTGGATGCGGATCATCAGCGCCGCGCCGCGCGCGTTGCAGAAGCGCGCCCGCTCGCGGTTGCCGCCGCGATAGCCGTCACCGTCGCGGGTCATCGCGACGCGGTAGCCGCGGGCGCGCAGCAGCGCACGCGTCCGGCGGGCGATCGCGAGCGCGACAGGCGCCTCGCCGACCGCGCCGCCCGGATCCTTGATCTTCAACTGCGCCGAGCCCGGACCGATCGGCTCGACTTGTCGGCCGATCTTCGGCGCCGTGCCGTGGCCGGGGTCGAGGCAGACGAGCGCGGCTGCGGCGGCGACCTCGGCGAGCATCGCTAGAGCAGCGAGCGCAGCTCGGCCAGCTGATCCTCCGTCGGCTGCCACTCGCCGGCGCCCGCGTTCGCGCGCACCTGCTCCGGCCTCGTCGCACCCGCGATCACCGAGGCGACTCCGGGAACCGCGGCGAGGCCGCCGGTCGCGACCTCGAGCAGGGAGGCGCCGTGGCGCTCGCCGAAGGCGCGCAGCCGCTCGACCGCGTCCAGATCCTCGTCTGCGAGCTCGCGGCCGTGCAGCCGGGTCCCGGGCGGCGGCGGCTCGCCCTTCGCGTACTTGCCGGTGAGCAGGCCGCTCGCGAGCGGGAAGTACGGGATGAAGCCGACGCCGAGCCGCTGGCACGCCGGCAGCAGCTCCTCCTCGGCCCCGCGCCGCAGCCACGAGTACTCGCTCTGCTCGGTGACGAACGGCGTCAGCTCGCGCTCGGACGCGATCGCAGCGGCCTCCTCGACCATCGCCGCGGTGAAGTTGGAGGAGCCGATCGCGCGCACGGCCCCTTCCTGGACGAGCTCGTGGAGCGCCTCGAGCGTCTCCTCGAGCGGCGTCACCCCGTCGGGGCGGTGGTACTGGTAGAGGTCGATCCGGTCGGTCTGCAGGCGGCGGAGCGACGCCTCGACCGCCTTGCGGATGTAGGGCCGTGCGCCGCGGGCCGTCTCGCCGTCGCCGAGGTCGTGGCCGAACTTCGTCGCCAGCACGACCTGGTCGCGCCGGCCGGCGAGCGCGCGGCCGATGATCTCCTCGCTGCCGCCGCGGTTCCCGTAGACGTCGGCTGTGTCGAAGAAGGTGACGCCGGCGTCGAGCGCCGCGTCGATCACCGCCCGCGCAGCGGCCTCGTCGATCCGGCCGCCGAAGTTGTTGCAGCCGAGCCCGACGACGGTCACCTCGAGGTCGGAGCTGCCCAGGCGGCGCGTGCGCATCCGGGCACACTAGTCAGTAGATGGGCCGCGGAGACGGGAAGAAGTCATTGCAGGACGTGCTGCGCGCGCGCCGGGAGGCGCCGGCGTTGCTCAGCCCTGCCGAGGCTGCGAAGCGGGAAGCCGCGAGACGGCGCGAGGGGGTCGAGGCCGAGGCAACCGCGGCGCTCGAGCGCTGGCGCGACGGCCGCTCGCCGGACGCGGGCGGCAAGCTCGCGCCAGAGACCTACCGTGCACTCTTCGCGCTCAGCCCGGCGGCGTACGAGGCGACCGGCCACTGGACGCGGCGGACCAAGGCGCAGCTGGCCTCGGCGCCCGCATGCGAGGTCGAACGCTGCCGGTCGGTGACCGGCACCCGTGCTCGGCAGCTGACGCATGCGACGATCGGGGAGGAGGAGCCCGGCCGCGACCTGATCACGCTCTGCGCCGGTTGCCACCGCCGGGCAGAGAAGCTCGGCCGTGAGCTCGGGCGCGTGCCGCAGCGCGGGGAGATCGTCCGCCTCGACCCACGCCGGCCGCTGTACGAGCCGGCGGACATCGCCGCGCTGAAGGCGAAGTACGCGCGCGAGGGCTGAGCTGAGAAAGAGAAGCGTTGGGGGCGCTTTGGCGGCCACCCCCAACTGCTTCGGAAGGAGCTCTACATGGACAGCTGCGGCACGGCCCACGGAACTCGCTAGTCCTCACCTCATCGGCACGTAGGACCCGGCGCTTGAGCGCCTAGGACCCGCAGACGTCCCTCGATCGAGTGATTCTCGGCGGGAGCCGGCACGTGGCCGAGGCGGAACGGAGCGGCCCCGGAGTCGAACCGAGCAAGCCGTGGGTTGCACGACCGGGCCGATTTTGAAGACCGGCTGGGCCACCGGGCCCGTGCCGCTCCACCCGAAACGTAGCCTGGACCAGTTGCAGCGCGCCTTTGCAAGCACCAGTGCAAGCCGCACGTCACGGGGCTGTACGGATTCGGTAAAACCGCGCCCGAACCGGCTTGAGAGCCTGCAACGTGGGGATTGAGCAGGAATGCGACGCATACTCGTCACCCTCGTCTCGCTTGCCGCCGCGCTGGTGCTCGTCGCACCGGCAGCCGCCGCAACGAAGACCGTCTCGATCAAGCGGGCCGCCTTCTCACCGGTAACCGTCAGCATCGTCGCCGGCGACTCGATCCGCTGGCGCAACGACGACACGCGGGACCACCAGATCGTCTCGACGACGGGCGCGTTTGCCTCGCCCGTGCTCCGCCGTGGGCGGACGTACACCTTCAGATTCGACGTCGCCGGCACGTACCGCTACCGCGACGCCCTCAACCCGTCCGTCACCGGCACCGTCAGGGTCGCCGGCGCGCCGCCGGCGGTCACGCTCGGGACCTCGCAGCCGCAGATCGCGTACGGCGAGAAGGTGACGCTCTCGGGCCAGATCAACAGCAAGAAGGCCGGCGAGAACGTCCAGCTCAGCTACCAGCCGTACGGTCAGGCGTCGGAGATCGTCCTCGCGACAGTGATCACGGGCACCGACGGCACCTACTCCTACGCCGTCTCTCCGAAGATCCTCACCACCTACCGCGCGAAGTGGAAGACGGCGTCGAGCCTCGTGATCGCCACCGCAGTTGCGCCGGCGATCTCGTTCGGCCGCCTGAACGGGTTCCTCGCGCGCGTCTACGCCGGCCGCAGCATGGCCCGCAAGCAGATTCAGCTCCAGCGGCTCTCGGCCTTCGGGCAGTGGGTCACGATCAAGCGCGTCTCACTCGACCTGAGCTCGCGTGCCCGCTTCCAGGCGACGCTCCCCTGTGGGCCGAACCGGCTGCGGATCGCGATGTCCGTCAACCAGGCGGGCGCGGGGTATCTCGGCGCGTTCAGCCGCGAAGTCACGTGGCGGCGCGCTTGCTAGCGACACACCAACGAATCACGGAAGGGGTCTCAACATGAAACGACGCACCATTCTCTTGTCGGCAGTCGCGAGCATGCTGGTCGTGCTCGCGGCCGTCGCCGGTCTCGCAGAGGTCGCCGACTCGGCGCCTCAGGCGGCGCCGTCCAACCAGTCGCCTCCGGCGGTCTCCGGCACACCCGAAGAAGGCAAGACGCTGACCACGAGCAACGGCACCTGGACCGGAACCGCACCGATCACGTTCGCGTACTCGTGGCGCCGGTGCGACGCCGACGGCGGCAGCTGCTCCCAGATCGGCGGCGCGACCGACAGGACCTACGCGCTGAAGAAGGTCGACGTCGGCAACACGATCCGCTCCCGCGTCACCGCGCGGAACAACGACGGCTCGACGCCGTCGACGTCCGTTCCGACCGCAGTCGTCCGCGTTGCGGCCGCTCCGGCCCCGACGGGCTGCAACGGCAACGCGCCGATCCCGATCGCGAACGTGTCGTCGCCGGAGCGGCTGCTCATCGACGGCCAGGCGATTAGCCCTGGAGTCGTCGGGCGTTCGACGACGACGGTCACGGTTCGCTTCCGTGTCACCTGTAAGGGCAAGGCCGTGCAGGGCGCGCTCCTGTACGCCGAGGCGGTTCCGTTCAACCAGTTCTCGTCCCCGGCGGAGCAGCCGACCGGTGCGGACGGGTTCGCCACCCTGACGATGAACCGCCAGGCCGGCTACCCGGCGACGAACAGCCAGCAGCTGCTCGTGATGTTCGCCCGCGCCCGCAAGGCCGGAGAGGACTTGCTCGGCGGCGTCTCGACGCGGCGGCTCGTCTCGTTCCCGGTCGACCTGCGCAGGTAAGGGGGAGAGGAGGGCCCGGGGAAGCTCACGACGAGCTTCCCCGGGCCCCATCCGTTCTGCGAGGATCGGGGCATGGCTCACCTGCGACTGACCGACGTCGACGAGGCCGTCGGCCCGCTGAAGGAGGAATACGACGCGGCGATCGGGCGTGCCGGCAAGGTCTTCAACATCGTCAAGGCGATGAGCCTGCGGCCCGACGTGCTCCACCGTTCGATGGAGCTCTACAAGGGGATCATGTTCGGCCCCTCCGGTCTCTCCCGCCAGGAACGGGAGCTGCTC
>DATMEO010000069.1:0-10411 GCA_035556515.1 Gaiellaceae bacterium | reverse complement strand
TTCTCGATCTGGCGCGGCGCGTTCGGCCGCTGCACCTTGACGACGACCTCGTCGCCGTTCGGCAGCGTCGCCCTGTGCACTTGGCCGATCGAGGCCGCCGCGATCGGCGTCTCGCCGAAGCTGACGAACGCCTGCTCGAGCGTCAGGCCGAGCTCGTCCTCGACCACCTCGCGCACCTGCGCGAACGGGAACGGCGTGACGTCGTCCTGAAGCCCGCGCAGCTCGGCGACGATGTCCGGCGGGACGACGTCGGGCCGAGTCGAGAGCAGCTGGCCGAACTTGACGAAGGTCGGCCCCAGCTCGTCGAGCATCTCGCGCAGGTGCCTTCCCCGCTCGGAGCCGGCGGCGGCGGCGCTGGGCTCGGCCCGCGCCGACCACGGCAGCAGGTCGGTCAGCTTGTGCCGCTCGAAGAAGTAGCCGAAGCCGTGCCGGACCGCGACCTGTGCGATCTCCGAGAGCCGGCCGATCTTGCGCGTGCGCGGTCGCGTCGCCATGCCGGAAGTGTTCCACGCGGCGGCCGGGACTCCCACCGGACAAGATAGAAGCGTGGACGAGGGCCTTCTGCTCCTGGTTGTCGGCGGCATCCTTGCCGGCAGCATCGTCGCTGCGCTCGGCGCCGCCCGGACCGGGCTGCCGGTGCTGTCGGCGTTCCTCGCGCTCGGAATGTTGCTCGGCTCCGACGGACCCGGCGGGATCGACTTCGACGATGCGGAACTCGCCCGCGAGGTCGGCGTCGTCGGTTTGGCGCTGATCCTCTACGAGGGCGGCCTGCAGACTTCGTGGCGCCGGCTGCGCCAGGTCGCGGTGCCGGCCTCCCTGCTGAGCACGATCGGCGTCGTCGTCAGCGCCGTCCTGACGGGCGCCGTCGCGTACGTGCTCTTCGACCTCTCCTGGCTCGAGTCCGTCCTCCTCGGCGCCGTCGTCTCCTCGACCGACGCGGCGGCGGTCTTCGCGACGCTCCGCTTCACGCACATCCGGCGCCGGCTCGCGCGCACGCTCGAGGCCGAGTCGGGCGGCAACGACCCGATGGCGATCGCGCTCACGCTCGGCCTGATCGCCTGGATCGAGCAGCCCGACGACTACGGGCTCGACGACCTGTCCCTCCTCGTCGTCCAGCAGCTCGGCCTCGGCCTCGTCGTCGGAGTCGCCTTCGGCGCGCTCGCCGCTTGGGTGTTCGGCCGCCTCCCCCACTCGATCGGCGCCTTCGCGCCGGTCGCGTCGCTCGCGACGGCGGCGCTCGCCTTCGGGATCGCGGACGTGATCGGCGGCAGCGGCTTCCTCTCGGTCTATCTCGTCGGGCTCGCCGTCGGCAGCACGCCCTCCCGCTACCGCCGCCACCTCGTCGCGTTCCACGAGGGGCTTGCGTTCGCGGCACAGGTGGCGCTCTTCATCGTCCTCGGGCTGCTCGTCTTCCCGTCGGATCTGCTGGACGTGGCCGTCTCGGGACTTGCGCTGGCGTTGTTCCTGATGCTCGTCGCACGGCCCGCTTCGGTCCTGGCGTCGACGGCCTTCAACGACTTCACGGGACGAGAGCGCCTCCTGCTCGGCTGGGCGGGTCTCCGCGGCGCGGTGCCGATCGTGCTCGCAACGTTCGTGCTCTCCTCCGACGTGCCGCACAAGGAGGAGATCTTCAACGCCGTCTTCTTCGTCGTCGTCGTCTCGGCGATCGTCCAGGGAACGACGCTCGAGCGCGTCGCGGGCCGGCTCGGGCTGATCGCCCCCGCACCGCCCGTGCACGAGGCACCGCTCGAGGTCGGGCCGCTGAGCAAGCTCGAGCTCGTCGACTTCGCGGTCGCGGGCGACCATGCCGTCAACGGCTCAGCCGTGCGCGAGCTCGGGCTGCCGCGCACGGCGCTGATCGCAGTGATCAACCGCGGCGAAGAGACGATCCCCCCACGAGGCAGCACCGTCGTCGAGGCCGGCGACCGGCTCTTCGTCCTGATCCCGCGCACGATGCGCGCCGATCTCGAGGACGTCTTCGCGCGCTGGCGGAGAAGGGTCTAGGGCTTCTCGAGGAGTTTCAGGCGGTGCTCGAGCTGGGCGAGACGAAGCGCGAGCGAGTCGAGCTCCTCGCGCCGGACGAGCCCGAGCTCGCGCGCGAGCAGCTCGCCGGTCTCGTAGGGCAGATCGGTCAGCTTGTCGACGCCGGAGCGCAGCTGCGCGGCCAGCTCGTCGACGAGCTGGCGGAGCGCGAACGCCTGATTCTCAGAGCCCGCCACCAACGCTCCTCCCGTTCGCGACGCCGCCCGGGGGCGGGAGGTTATCTGGCCCGGCCATGGGGGCGGGTCGAGCGGCGTTGGCGGCGGCGGTCGCGCTTGGTCTGGGCCGCGGCGGCACCGTCCGCGGCGGCACCTTCCGCAACGTCGCCGTCGTCCTGGAATGCGTCCGGGATCAGATCCGGCGTCGGCTGCGCGGCGGCGAGCTCCTCGGCCTCCTTCAGCAGGCCGCCGACCGAGCCGGCGTCGAACGAATCGTCCTTGCGGCGTGCGTACTCCGGCTCCCGCTCCTTCAGCCAGGAGAGGATCGGCGCGGCGATGAAGATCGAGGAGTATGCGCCTGCGCCGATGCCGACGAGCAGCGCGAACGCGAAGTCCTTCAGCGTCTCGCCGCCGAAGAAGTAGAGCGTCGAGATCGGGAGCAGGGTGATGAACGTGGTCGCGAGGGAGCGTGGGATCGTCTCCCACAGTGAGACGTTCGCCAGCGTCCGGAACGACGCCCGTTTCATCAGCGGGATGTTCTCCCGGATCCGGTCGAAGATGATGATGGTGTCGTAGATCGAGTAGCCGAGCACGGTCAGGACCGCGGCGACCGTGGCGGTCGTCACCTCCCGGCCGAGCAGCGCGTAGATGCCGATCGTGATCACGACGTCGTGCAGCAGCGAAATCATCACCGGCCCGGCGAACTTCGCCTGGAACCGGAAGGCGATGTAGATCGTGATCAGGAGCAGCGAGACGAGAATCGCCAGGATCGCCCCCTCGGCGATCTGGCGCCCGAAGCTCGCCGAGACGGTCTGGATGCTCGAGTCGGCGTCGAACGTGCGCTCGAGCCGCTGCGTCAGGTCCCTCGACTCCTCGGTCGAGAGCTCCTCGGTCTGGATCTGGAAGCCCGGGTACTTGTCGTCGACGGCTTCGCCGCGCCCGACGATCTGCGCACTCCCGAGCCCCAAGTCTGCCGCCTCGGCGCGGACGTCCTCGACCGCGACCGGCTGCGCCACGGTCGACGTGATCTTCGTCCCGCCCTCGAAGTCGATCCCGAGGTTGAGGCCCTTGATCCCGATCGCGCCGAACGAGAATGCGAGCACGACCGCGGAGATCCCGAACCAGTACCTGCGCAGGCCGACGAAATCGCGCCTGATCCACGCCGGCGGCTCGCCCTCGGCGCCCATCAGCCTCGGGTTGTCGAACCACTTGAAGCCCGCGAGCAGGCCGAGGATCGCGCGCGTCGCCGCAACGGCGGTGAGCAGCGAGATCAGCGTTCCGATCAGGAGCATCAGGGCGAAGCCCTTCACCCCTGCGGTCGCGACCAGGAAGAGCACCATCGCGGTGATCGCGGTGACGACGTTCGCGTCGATGATGGTCGCGAAGCCCTTGCCGTAGCCGGCCGCGATCGCGGCGCGCACGGATTTACCGGCGCGGTACTCCTCCTTCACGCGTTCGAAGATGACGATGTTCGCGTCGGCGGCCACCCCCAGCGTCAGGATCATCCCGGCGAAGCCCGGCAGCGTCAGGGTGACGTTGAAGACGAGGATGGCGGCGTAGAGGAAGGCTGCGTAGATGCCGAGGCCGATCACGGCGACGATGCCGAGAACGCGGTAGAAGACGAGCAGGAAGAGCGCGACGACGAGGAGGCCGGCGATCGCGGCTTTCCACGCCTCGGCGAGCGAGTCCTTGCCCAGCGTCGCCGAGATCGCTGTCGTCTCGAGCGTCTTGAAGGTGACGGGCAGGGCGCCGCTCTGGAGAACGAGCGCGAGGTCCTGCGCCTCGTTGAGCGAGCCGATACCGGTGATCTGGGCGCCGTTCGTGCCGCCGATCCCGTTCGGGTACTGCTCGAAGTCGATCGACGGCCACGACTTGATCTGGCGGTCGAGCACGATCGCGAAGTGCTGGAACGAGTCCTGCGGATCGCCCTGGCCGCCGGTGATGTTGTGGCGGGCGCGCCCACGGTCGGCCTCGCGGTTGGTGATGTCGCCGAACTTGTCGCCGCCCTCGTCGGTGAACTGCATCGTCACGATCGGCTCGCCGGTCGTCGTGTCGAAGTCCTGGCGCGTGCCGGCCAGCCGCAGGTCGCCGCCGGTCATCTCGGGGACGACCTTGTCCGGGTCGGCGTTGTTCGGGTCGTACTTGAGCAGGTAGTAGAAGTTCTGCTTCGGGTTCTCGACGCCGACGCCCGGGCAGACGACCTCGCCGACGCCGCACGTGACGACGACGGTCTTCGGCGGGACGCCGAAGATGCGCCAGCCCTTCGGCAGGGCTCCGATCTCGCCCGCGTCGGCGACGACCTCGCTCTGCAGCAGCTTGCCGCGGGCGGTGACCGGCCCCGCGCGCAGCTTCTTCTTGTCGTCGAACAGGTACCAGGTGGTCTTCGTCCCCTGGTCGACGAGCGCCTGCTGGCCCGCCAGGAGCTGGTAGAGCGACTCCTTCGGGGCGGGGAAGCCGCCGGAGCTCGACGGCGGCGCCAGGTTGGCCTCGAGGTCGAAGAGCTCGAGCTGCGCGGTCTGGCCGAGAATGCCGATCACGCGGGCCTGATCCTTGACGCCCGGAAGGTCGATCACGATCTGGTCGTCGCCCTGCTTGCGGATCTCCGGTTCGGCGACGCCGAGCCGGTCGACGCGGTCGCGGAGGATCTCGACCGAGCGGTTGAGGTCGGATTCCTGCAGGGGCCGGTTCGGCGGCGGCACCGCCTTCAGCGTCACCTCGAGCCCACCCTGGAGGTCGAGCCCGAGCGTCGGCTTGTCGTGGATCGGCGAGCCGGGAACGGCGAGCAGGCCGACGGCGATCAACCCGGCGACGATCAGCGCAACGAGAGTGAGATGCGGTCGGCGATTCACGCGGTCAGCAGGTTAGCTGGGTTCTTGCTCGTGTCGCTTGGATTCGGCCGGATCGTCGGGGACGAGAACCGCCGCGACGCCGCGCCTGGCGACACGGACGTTCGTCCCCGGCGCGATCTCCACCACCAGCGTGTCGTCGTTCTCGTTGATGCTCCGGACATGGCCGAGCAGGCCGCCCAGCGTCACGATCTCGTCGCCGACGCCGACGGACTCGTGCAGCGTCCGCTGCTCCTGAACGCGCCGTCGCTGCGGCTTGATGATGAACAGCCAGAACAGCACGAACAGCGCGACGAGAACGATCAGCCCACCTGGTTCCAAGGATCCTCCTGGGGCCCGCCGGCGAGCCGGGCGAGCGCCGTGGCCGTGTAAGCCTCGAGCTCGCCGCGTTCGATCGCCGCCCGCGCGCCCGCGGTCAGTTCGAGTAGGAAGTGGAGATTATGCAGGCTCAGCAGGCGGAGGCCCAGCACCTCCTCCTGGTTGACGAGATGACGGACGTACGCCCGGGAGAAGCGCGCACAGGCCGGACATGTGCAACCCCCCTCGAGCGGACGCGGATCGTTTGCGAAGCGCGCGTTACGGAGGTTGAGCCGTCCGGTCGCGGTCAATGCCGAGCCGGTGCGCGCAGTGCGGGTCGGGAGGACGCAGTCGAAGATGTCGATCCCGGAGCCGATCACCCGCAGGATCCCCTCGGCGTCGCCGATCCCCATGAAGTAGCGCGGCTTCTCCGAGGCGAGCAGCGGCGCCGCCCAGGCGGTCGCCTCGAACATCTCCTCGCGGCTCTCCCCGACCGCGAGCCCGCCGAGAGCATGGCCGTCGAAGTCGAGCGCGTCGATCTCCTCGATCGAGCGGCGGCGCAGCTCCGGATCGGCCGCGCCCTGCGCGATCCCGAACAGGAGCTGTCCCGGGGCGCGGTCGGCCTCTCGCTGGCGCGCAGCCCAGTGGGTCGTCAGCCGGACGGCCTCCTCCAGCTCGGCACGCGGGACGCCGGCGGGCGGGCAGATGTCGAACGCCATTGCGATGTCGGAGCCGAGGTTGCGCTGGATCCGCGCGGCAACCTCGGGCGAGAAGCGCGCCGGGGCGCCGTCGTAGACGGAGCGGAAGGTGACGCCGTCGTCATCGACCTCGAGCAGCGTGTCACGGAGCGAGAAGACCTGGAAGCCGCCCGAGTCGGTCAGGATCGGCCCCTCCCACCCGGAGAACGCGTGCAGACCGCCGAGCCTCGCGATCAGCTCGTCACCGGGCCGGAAGTGGAGGTGGTAGGTGTTGCCGAGGATGACCTGCGAGCCGACGGTGCGGAGCTCGTCCGGATCGAGGCTCTTCACCGTCCCCTTCGTCCCGACCGGCATGAACGCGGGCGTCGCGATCTCGCCGTGCGCCGTGCGTAGGATCCCGGCGCGCGCGGCGCCGTCGGTTGCGGTGACCTCGAAGCTCACAGCGTGCCCAGGATTGCCGCGCAGAGCTCCTCGGGTGTCTTCTCGTCGGTCGGCATCTCGGTGCCGTACTCCTCGTCCCGCAGCGCGGCGAGCGCAGCGGGCATGTGCCCCAGGCACCAGTCGTGCGGGCCTTCGTCCTCGGGTCGGCCGACGATCCGGGCCCGGAGTGTCGCTTCCGTCGCGGTGAGCCGAAACGCCCGCAGGTCGGCATCTGCCTCGCGGAAGCCCGAGCTGAGCTCGCGCCAGATCTCGATTCGCAAGACCGTCATAGGCACGATCAGGGTCTCGTCGTACTCGCGACGCAGCTCGTAGACCGTGCTGACGACGATCCGTCTCCACGCGGGGAGCAGTTGGTAGTCGAGCGGCCAGTCCGGCCTGTCCCCGAGCGTGGCCATGAGCATCGAGCCGACCCATTCGGGATCGAACACGACACTCCCTGGGAGCACGGCGTGGAGGACGCGAGCTGTCGACGTCTTCCCGACCCCGAACGCACCGTTGAGGAACACGATCACAGGATCAGCATCGCATCGCCGAACGAGTAGAAGCGGTAGCGCTCGGCGATCGCCTCTGCGTAGATGCGCCGCGTCTCCTCGACCCCCGCGAAGGCCATCACGAGCGCGAGCAGCGTCGAGCGCGGCAGGTGGAAGTTGGTCAGCAGCGCGTCGACGCGCCGGAACTCGAACCCGGGCGTGACGAAGAGCGACGTCCGCCCTTGTAACAGTCTGTTGCTTGCGACCGTCTCGAGCACGCGCACCGTCGTCGTGCCGACGGCGAGAACACGCTCGGCCGCATCGATCCGCTCCCAGGCCTCGGGGCGGACGGAGTAGCGCTCACCGTGTAGCTCGTGCGCCTCGAGCGTGTCCGTCGTTAGCGGCCGGAAGGTGTCGAGGCCGACGTGGAGGGTGACGCGCTCGACGTCGAGCCGGCCGAGAAGCTCCGGCGTGAAGTGCAGCCCGGCCGTGGGTGCGGCGGCTGATCCCGCCTCGTCCGCGTAGACGGTCTGGTAGCGGGACGGATCGGCGAGCGGCTCGGTGATGTACGGCGGCAGCGGCACTGTTTCGCCTGCTGCGCCGTCGGGCTCGCCGTCGAGCCGCACGCGCCAGCGGCCCTCGCCCAGGTGCTCGAGCAGCTCGACTGAGCCGTACCGGCCGCCAGGCTTCAACCGCCGTGTCGGCCGCGCAAGCGCGAGCCATTCACCGCCTCCCTCGTGCTCGAGCAGCAGGACCTCCCCTTTCGGACGCTCGATCCGGATCCGCGCCGGGACGACCCTGGTGTCGTTGACGACGGCCAGCTCGCCCGACAGCTCCTCCGGCAGCTCCGCGAACGTCCGGTGTCGAACATCGCCGGTCGCGCGGTCGAAGACGAGCAGCCGCGAGGCGTCACGGCGCTCGGGCGGATGCTGGGCGATCAGCTCCGAGGGAAGGTCGTAGTCGAGCTCGGAGGTGTCCATCCGACGGCCAGCGTAGCCTCCTGCCCGTGGACGAGAAGACACTCGAACGAGCCAAGGCACGGATCGCCGAAGCGGCATCCGGGCGCGTCGCACCGGCCGAGCTGGAGGCCGCGCTCGAGCGCACGCGCATCCAGGTCGAGTCGCTCGCGGCAGCCGCCGCGGAGCTCGAAGGCACCCTGCCCGAGAAGGTCAGCGCAGCCGTGCACGAGGGCCTGCGCGCCGAGGTGCTCCCGGTCGGGCGCAGCCTCGCGGAGATCCGCGGGTTGCTCAACCAGGTGATCCGCCGGCTCGAGCGGCTCGAAGGCGACGTCCTCGCCGAGCGAAACGCACGCATCGACGATCTCGCGTTGCTCGTCGATCTCGTCGCGTCGGGCTGGAAGGGCGTCAGCGACCGGCTCGAGCGCGTCGAGCGGGCCGTGGCACCCGCCGTCGAGCACCGCGAAGCGGCCTAGAGAGCGCTAGAAGCTGCGGTTCGGGAGGACGAGCCGGAAGCGGCTCCCCTTCCCCACCTCGGTCTGCAGTTCGATCCGGCCGCCGAGCGCCACTGCCAGTTCGCTCGCGATCGGCAGTCCGAGCCCGGTGCCGCGCCCGTCGGTCGACCAGAACGGCCGGAAGATCCGCTCGCGGGCGTCCGCCGTGATCCCCGGGCCGGTGTCCGCGACGTCGACGGTGACCGTCCCGTTCGCGCTCTGCAACGCCAGGTCGATCCGGCCCCCGTCGGGCGTCCAGCGGAAGGCGTTCGAGAGCAGGTTCGAGATGATCTGGAGCACCCGGTCACCGTCGGAGACGATCACCGGCGCCGCCTCCGCTGCCGACGTGTACTCGATCCCGCGCAGCCGCGCCTCCTCCGAGAACGTCGAGAACGCGCGCTCCAGCAGCCGGCCCATGTCGACCTCCTCGGTCAGCACGGTGAAGCGGTGCGCGTCCAGCTTCGCGAGATCGAGCACGTCGCCGACGAGACGTCCGAGCCGCTCCGCCTCCTCCGCGACGGTCTGGAGCGAGGCATCGATCGAGTCCGGGTCGCTGACGACGCCCTCGCGCAGCGCAGCGACGTGGCCGCGGATCGCCGTCAACGGCGTCCGCAGCTCGTGCGAGACCGACATCAGGAAGTTGCGCTCGAGCTCCTCCGCCTCCGCGAGCCGGGCCGTCATCTCGCGGAAGCGGTCGGCAAGGTGGCCGATCTCGCCGCCGCCGGGAACCCGCGGCACCTCGACGTCGTAGCGGCCCTTCGAGACCTCGTCGGCCGCGTCCGAGAGGGCGAGCACCGGCCGCGTGATCCGCCGTGAGAGGTAGAGCGCAAGCACGCCGACGACGACGAGCCCGACGAGGAACGCGAGCGCGAGCCGTGAGAGTAGGGTCAACCAGGCGTCGCGCAGCTCGCTCTTCTCTTTCGCCACGATCAGGTAGCCGAAGATCGGCCCGTTGTCGCCGCCGGGCCGGAGTGGATGCGCCGCGGCGAGGAACGGCTTGTCCTCGCCGGGCGGCTCGAACTCGAACGTGACGACCCGGGTGCCGGTCAGCTCGACGCCGACGTCATCGCGGGAGAGCCGGGTCAGGCCCGCGTCCTCGCCGGGAAAGATCGGGGCGCCGACGTAGTAGAGGTTGTCGCCGGTCGCAGCCTCCAGCTTCTCGGCGGCGAACCCGGGCGCTGCCTTCTCCTCGTCGGTCGCCCGCACCGCCTGCTCCGCGTAGAGGTCGGCGAGGCCGCGCGCCTCCTGCCGCAGCTCGACCAGAGTCTGGTTGCGCGCGTAGTCCTGGAAGAGGCGGAGCGCGATCAGGCTCGTGACAAGCCCGGAGAGCGCGATCCCCGCCAGGAAGAGCGCCGGCAGGCGAAAGCGCAGTGAGTTGAGCATGGGCTTAGCTAAGCAGCAGGGGCGGGCGTGCGGTCGGGGCCGACCTTGTAGCCGACGCCCCAGACGGTCACGATCGGCGAGGCCTCGCCGAGCTTGCGGCGCAGCTGCCGCACGTGCACGTCGACGGTGCGCGTGTCGCCGGCGAAGGTGTAGCCCCAGACCCGCTCGAGCAGCTGGTCGCGCGTGAGTACGAGGCCGCGGTGGTCGAGCAGCTCCCAGAGCAGGTCGAACTCCTTCGGAGCGAGCATCACCTGCTCGCCGGAGACGGTGCACTCGCGGCGTGCGGCGTCGATGTGGATCTCGCCGCACTGCAGCTTCTTGGACGTGTTGGCGGGCGCCGATGCGCGCCGCAGGATCGACTTGATGCGCGCCACCAGCTCGCGCGCGTTGAAGGGCTTGGTGAGGTAGTCGTCGGCGCCGACCTCGAGGCCGACGATCTTGTCGATGTCCTCGTCGCGCGCGGTGAGCATGATGATCGGCACGTTGCTCGTCGAGCGGACCTTGCGACAGATGTCGAGCCCGTCCATGTCGGGCAGCATGAGGTCGAGCGTGACGAGGTCGATCTTTCCCTCGAGTGCCGTCAGCGCGGCCTCTCCGGTCGGCGCCACGGTGACGGTGAAGCCTTCGC
>DATMEO010000068.1:0-17979 GCA_035556515.1 Gaiellaceae bacterium | reverse complement strand
GTTCGGGTCGGTGAAAGCGAAGTGCTCCGTGTGGCCCGCCTCGTGGAAGAGCGCATACCAGTCGTCCGGCCCGCCCTGCGGCTGGATCACGAGCATCACCTTGTCCGGGATCTCGATCGGGGCGCAGAACGCGCGCGGGGTTTTCGTCGGTCGCTCCTCGACGTCGAGATGGACATTGTGCTGCGCGTCGAGGTCGATCCCGAGCCCGGAGAGCGTGCCGCGCAGCGCCGGCAGCATCCGGTCGGCGGGGAAGGCCCCGTCCCAGCCCGAGCCGCGGAAGAAGCGGCGGACGTCCCAGCGCTCCGCCTCGGCGAGGCCGATGCCGACGCGCTCGCGGAGGACGCGGTCCATCGAGTCCTCGTAAAGCCGCTCGGTCGAGTCGAGGAAGGAGCGGCACTGGGCGGCGAGGCCCTCGAGGTCGTACTCGAAGCGGTCGCGGTAGAGATGGAAGTAGGTCGGCGCGCCCAGGTCAGGCATCGCGCGCTGCGTGGTGTGGACGGCGTCGAGGTAGAGCGGGTTCAAGTGCTCCTCGGTGAGGTCGTTCCGGGCGGCCTCGAGCCTGGCGCGCGTGTCGCGATCCGCCGTGTTTGCAATCGTCGGCGGCAGCATCCGATACCCGACCGCCTTGCCCTCGTGACGGGTCTCGAGCTTCGTCTCGCTCTCGGCGATCTTTTCCGCATGCTCGCGCGTGAGCTCGCCGAGAAAGCCTTCGCAGCCGAACCGGAAGAGCTCGAGGTTCTCCTTGCCGCTGACCGCTTCGCCGACGCGCCGGATCGTGTTCAGGTCGGTCAGATCGGCGTGGCGCTCGTAGATCGGGCGCAGCTCGAACTCCGGCTTCAGGCCGGCGTAGTGGAGGTAGTACTCCTCGTCCAGCTCCGCGATGAAGCGGTCGGCGCCGGTGCGATAACCGTCGAGCTCGCGCTCGCTGGGAGTGCCATTGGGGGTGCCGTGATTCACGGCTGCCTAGGATACGCGCCGTGCGCGAGTTCAGTGTCACAACACAGAAGCGGAGCCAGCTCGTCGACATCACCGAGTTGGTGCGCTCGGCGCTCGGTGAGCTCGACGGTGCCGGCGCGGCGCTCGTCTACGTCCCGCACACGACCGCGGGCGTGACGATCAACGAGCACGCCGATCCCGCCGTCGCTCGTGATTTCGAGGTCGCGCTCGAGCGGATCGTGTCGGAGGACTGGCCCTGGCAGCACATCGAGGAGGGCGAGGAGAACGCGCCGACGCACATCCGCGCCGCCTTCATGGGCTCGAGCGTGCTCGTGCCGATCCGGGACGGGACGCTCGCGCTCGGCACCTGGCAGGGGATCTTCTTCTGTGAGTTCGACGGCCCCAGAGAGCGCACCGTCTACGTGACAACGCTTCGATGACCGATCGGCAATTACCGCACTCGCGGATGACGACCCCGACGCTGCGCTGGAAGCCACCCTCGACCTTGCCAAGGCAACCAGCCTTGGCCGCGGTCGAGCGCGGCCCCCAGCTTGGTCTGGATCGCCCCCGCGAGCACGTCAATCACCGATCGGTCATCTCGTGATCGAGGTCGACGGGCTCAGCAAGCGCTTCGGGAAGACGCAGGCGGTCGCCGGCCTCAGCTTCCGGGTCGAGCCGGGCACGATCACCGGCTTCCTGGGGCCGAATGGCGCCGGCAAGTCGACGACGCTGCGCTCGGTGCTCGGGCTCGTGCACCCGGACGCGGGCAGCGCCACCGTTCTCGGCGTGCCCTACCGAGAGCTCGACCGGCCGCTTCACCGCGTCGGCGCCGTGCTCGAGGCGAGCGAGGTGCATCCGGGCCGCTCCGGGCGGAACCACCTGCGCGTGCAGGCGGCTGCTGCCGGGCTGCCTGCCTCCCGCGCCGCCGAGGTGCTCGCGCTCGTCGAGCTGAGCGCGGCTGCGAAACGGCGCGTCAAGGGCTACTCGCTCGGGATGCGGCAGCGGCTCGGGCTTGCCACCGCGCTGCTCGGCGATCCGGAGGTGCTCGTGCTCGACGAGCCCGCGAACGGCCTCGATCCCGCCGGGATCAGATGGCTGCGCGACTTCTTGCGTTCGCTCGCGGCCGAGGGCCGGACGGTTCTCGTCTCGAGCCACGTGCTCTCGGAGGTCGCGCAGACGGCCGATCGCGTCGTGATCATCCACCGCGGCAAGCTGATCCAGCAGGCCACCGTCGCCGAAGTAATCGCGGGCTCGCAGGGGGCGACGCGCGTGCGAACCCCCGACGCGCGTCTGCGTGACCTGCTCGCCGCGCGAGGCGCCGTCGTGACGTTGCTCGAGGGCGGCGCCCTGGCCGTCGACCTCCCGCCCGAGCAAGTCGGCGAGCTCGCGGCAGCGAACTCGATCGTGCTCCACGAGCTGACGGTCGAGCAAGCAACGCTCGAGGAGGTCTTCCTCGAGCTGACCGGCGGAGAGACGACCGAATGATCGCCCTCGTCCGGGCGGAGCTCCTGAAGATTCGCACCACCCGCAGCTGGTGGGCCTACCTGATCGCGATCGTCCTGCTCGTCGGGATCGCGGTCGCGGGCGACACGGGGTCGAACGCGGATGCGCGCGGTGAGCTCGACTTCCAGGTCGGCCTAATCGAGGCAGCGGGCTTCGTCAGCGCGTTGCTGGCGCTCATCCTCGGGATTACGATCGTGACCACGGAGTTCAGGCACGGCACGGTGACGCCGACGTTCCTCGCGTCGCCGAAGCGCGAGCGCGTGCTCACGTCGAAGGCGATCGCCGGCGTGCTGACGGCGCTCGCGTTCGGCGTGCTTGCGCTCCTCGTCGTCCTCGCGGTCGCAACTCCGTGGCTCGCGATCGTCGACGCCGACATCCATGCCGGCGATGCCGAGATCGGCGAGCGCGCGCTCCAGGCGCTGGGGTCCACCGTGCTCTGGGTGCTGATCGGGCTCGCAATCGGATCGGTCGTGCACAGCCAGGTGGCGGCGCTCGTCGGCACGCTTGTCTGGATCTTCCTCGGCGAGACGCTGCTCTGGGGCCTCTTCAGCCTGATCGACATCGACGGCGCGATCGCCTATCTCCCCTTCCGGGCGCTCGACGGCGCCGACGGGACCGGAGGCGAGGATGTGCTCGACTACTGGCCCGCGGTGGCGGTCTCCCTCGGCTGGATTGCCCTGGTCGGCGCCGCCGGCGTCTGGCGAACGCGGCGCCGCGATATCACTTGAGTTCGGCGTGAGGCCGACTACGATGCGCCCGTGAGGGGTCTCCTGCTCGGCGCCGTCGCCGGCGTGGCCATCCTGTCTGGTTGCGGTGCGCATGCCGTCGAAGACCCGCCCTCCCTCGACCAGATCGCGGCTGCGACCCGGTCCGACTCGTACCGGTTCGAGACGTCGATGGGGTCGGAAGGAATCGACAACGCGTTCACCGGCACGGCGACCGGTGCGGCTGATCCCGCCAAGCGGCGCGGCGTCATCCGCTATCGCTTCGACGGGCCGGACGAGGAAGAGCTCGAGATGGAGGTGCGGCGGATCGGCGACGACACGTACACGCGGTACTCCGGAGAAGGTTCGGTCTTCGAGGACGGCTGGAGCAAGGAGCCCACGTCGGAGGCGGACGAGCTGACCGGGCCGTTCGGGGCGTTCTCCGAGCCGCACCGCGCGGCGGACGCGCTCGCCCAGCACGGCCGGGACGTGGAGACGGGGCCGGGTGAGCGTATCGACGGCGTCTCCACGACGGTCTACCACGCAACGGTGCCGACGATCGAGCTCCTGGGCGGCGGGGCGACGAAGGCGCGTCGAGACGAGCTCGAGAAGGAGATCCGCGAGACGGATTCCGAGTCGGCGGAGGTCGAAGCATCAGCCGGCGCGGACGGGCTGCTCCGCAGGCTCGAGCTCCAGATCCCGATCACGGAAGAAGGCGACACGGGGCACTTCCGCATCTCGATGAGGTTCTTCGACTTCGGCAAGCCGGTCGACGTGGAGGCGCCGCCCGCGTCCGAGCGCCAAGCGATCCCGGTGCCGGGTGGGAACGGCGAGCCATGTGGTTACGCGGCCCGTCCTCATACGGCCGAGGAGGTGATCGATGCGCTTCGCGCGGACGGGTTCATCGTTACCCCGACGTGTCTCTACGAGGAAACCACGATCGCCGCCGTAGACGAGAGCGACGACTCCAACGATACGTTCGTTGTCTGCGTCGTCGCGCAGGGGCCCGAGCCGCCCAAGGAAGAAGACATGGATCTGTTCGACGACAACGTTTCGTGCGCCGCGCCCGCGGCTCAGCGGCCACGCGTCAGAACCATCCTCGACCGTCTCTAGCGGGCGGTACCCTCCGGCGATGGCCGCGCCCGTACGCAAAGACGAGGAGGTCGAGCTCCAGGTCGACTCGCTCGCCTACGGCGGCAACGGCGTCGCGCGGCTGAACGGGTTCGTCGTCTTCGTGCGACGCGGCCTGCCGGGCGACCGAGTCCGCGCGCGCGTGACGAAGGTGAAGCGCGGCTTCGCGGAGGCGCTCGCGGTCGACGT
The DNA here is from genome assembly GCA_035556515.1 of Gaiellaceae bacterium. GTDB lineage: Bacteria > Actinomycetota > Thermoleophilia > Gaiellales > Gaiellaceae > Gaiellasilicea. The sequence goes on along the minus strand of DATMEO010000068.1, from coordinate 13,516 downwards.
GCTGGAGCCGTCGCCGAACCGGGTCGACGCGCCGTGCGACCATTACCCCGCCTGCGGCGGCTGCCGCTTCCAAGACCTCGCGTACGAAGTGCAGGCGGCGGCGAAGGAGGAGCAGGTGCGCGACGCGCTGAAGCGGATCGGCGGCATCCCGGACGCGCCCGTCGAGCCGATCCTTCCCGCGTTGTCCCAGTTCTTCTACCGCAACAAGCTCGAGTATTCATTCACGCAGACGCCGTCGGGGCCCGCGCTCGGCTTCCACAAGGCCGGCCGCTGGGACGAAGTGCTCGAGATCGAGAAGTGCTGGCTGACCACCGATCTCGGCAACGCGATCCGGAACACCGTCCGCGACTGGGCGCGCGAGGAGAACCTCGAGGCCTACGACCAGGCAGAGCACACTGGCTATCTCCGTCACCTCGTCTACCGAGAGGGGCGGAACACGGGCCAGGTGCTGGTCGTCCTCGTGACCGCGCCCGGCGAGAAGTTCGAGCGCGACTACTTCGTCGAGGTGCTGCGGCGCTTCCCGGAGGTGAAGTCGATCCACTGGGCGATCAACGACCAGCCTTCGGAGGTGACGAACCTGCCGTCGACGTTGCTCTGGGGCGACGATGCGATCGAGGAGGAGCTGCTCGGCCACCGCTTCCGCGTCCGCCCGAATGCCTTCCTGCAGACGAACACGGAGATGGCGGAGAAGCTGTACGCGCTCGCGATCGAGTACGCCGGCCTGACCGGGACCGAGACGGTCTACGACCTCTACTGCGGCACGGGTACGATCGGGCTCTCGCTCGCGAACCGCGCGCTCAGCGTCTGGGGCGTCGATATCTCGGAGGAGTCGATCGCCTGCGCGCTCGAGAACCTCGACCTGAACCAGATCGGCAACGCAGCCTTCTTCGCGGGCAACGTCGGCCAGGTGCTGGAGGAGCTGGCGGAGCGTGCCGGCCCTCCCGACGTCGTCGTCGTCGACCCGCCGCGGGCCGGTCTCGCCGGGAAGGCGCTGCGGCGGACGGGCGAGCTCGGCTCGCCGAAGCTCGTCTACATCTCGTGCAACCCGACGACGCTCGCGTCGGACGTGAAGGTGCTCCGCGAGGAGTACGGCTACGAGCTCGTCCGGACGAAGCCGGTCGACATGTTCCCGCACACGCCGCACGTTGAGACGGTCTCGCTGCTGACGCGCGAGCGCGCGAGCGCCTAGCGCCAGATCGCGCCGAGCCGGCCGGTGTGCTCCGGCGGCACGGGCTTGGCCTTGCCGGACGCGTACCGGGCGGCCGTCCAGGCTCCTGCGGCGGCGTCCAGCAGGTCCGACTCGGGCACGCCGGGAACGGCGCCGGGAAGGACGACCCCGGCCTCGGCAAGTAGCTCGCGGCGCCTGGCGAGGCCCTCGGCAGTGTGCTTGGACTCGAGCACGGGCCGGCCCGCGAGCTCCCGGAACGACACCTCAGGATGCATCTCGATCACGCGCTCGTCCACCTCGGCGAGTGCGTGCACCTCGAGGATCTTCCTACTGAGCGCGAACGCCTGCTGCGAGATGCCCTTGCCGGTGATCGTGCGCGCGATCTCGTTCGCCTCGGCGAAGGTGCGGGCTTCGAGCGCGGCCCGCGGCGGGGTCGGGAAGACGCTGCTCGCACGGCTGCCGCCGACGAACGCCCGCGCGCCCGCGTCCGTCGTTCGGACGCCGAGACCGGCCGGGTCGATCGGGATGTCGACTGCGATCACGCGAGCCTGGGACGAGAGCACCTCCGAGAAGCTCGGATGCGTCGAGACCTGGACGTCGCCGCTCGGGTCGAGCGCGACCGCGACCCAGCCCTTGCGGTAGCCGTCGACGCCGGCGACGAGCACACGCGTCTCGGGCTTCGGCAGCGGTGGCGGCGCCGACGCGTCGCCGAACCCGAGCTGAACGAGCCGGGCGAGCGCGACGTTCATCGCCTCCGGGCTCTCGAGCGGGACGCGGGCGATCGTCGCCCCATGTGCATCCTTGATCTCGATCTCGCCCGACTTGGCGCCTGCCGGCGTCCGGCGGAACTCGAGCGACAGGTCGAGACGCGCGTCGCGCAGAGCTCTCCGGAATGGGCCGTCGAGTTCGTCGCTCATCGCGCGAACGCTAGCGCCGTTCGCGCTTCAACCGCTCGATCTTGTCCTCGTCGGCGGCGAGTTGCTCGGGATGGACGACGTCGAGATAGGTCGAGACCTCGTCCCTGGGCACGATCACGAGCCCGTTCGGCAGGTCGTGCACGAGCACCCGGCCGGTGTCGGCCCCCGCGAACGTCAGCCGGCACAGAACGCCGGCGCCGCCCGGCTCCGGCTCGACGGTGAACGCATCGCCGGGGTTCACCGGCTCGACCGAGGCCGTCACCGGCGGCCGGTCCCGCGTCAGCAGCACCACTCTCGACGGCGTTCGCTCGATCACGTCCGCGTCGAGGTCGTAGAACTGTGCATCCGTCCTCCCGTAGATCCGTGCCGGCGCCCGCCCGCGTCGCCGCAGCGCCGTCCAGAGGATGTCGGCGTTCGGGAGCAGGAAGCCGATGCAGATCGCCGGGAGCGCCGGCAGGCCGCTGACGTCGGTGGTGGCCGTCACGATCAGCGTCGCTCCGAGCAGCGCCGTCATCGAGAGCCAGGTCCACGCGACCCGGAGGGCGAAACGGTCGGCTGCGGCGAGGAAGAGGGCGAAGAAGAGGATGTCCGGCGGGCCCAGGTTCGCCGTGCTGTCCTCGCCGGGGACGCGGAACGCAATCGAGACGTCGTCGAAGACCTGCGGCTGCTGCTCGACCACGTACTCCGTCGGCCCGCGCCACACCGAGATCGCGTCGACCCACGGGATGATCACCGCGATCAGCGCCGCCCACATCACGTTCTCGAACCAGGAGAGGAACCAGAAGCCGACGCAGACGAGTGCGAACAGCTTCGCCAGGTTGTTGAGGACGTCGAGCTCGGTGAAGTGGAGCAGCACCGCGAGCGCCGCAAGCGTCAACCCCAACGGCAGCATCGCCCGGTGGTCGCGGAGCGGGAGCAGCAGCCAGATCAGCGCGAACGTCGCCGGGAAGAGAACGAGCGTCAGGAAGAGGAGGTCGGGCCAGAGGTCGCTCTCCCAGAGCCGGTCTGCGCCGGCGGTATAGAGCGCGAGCGCGGCGGTCAGTCCCGCGAGCCCCGCCCAGCGTTGCCGGCTCAATACGGTGGCAGCTCGGAGTACCAGACGCCGACGGCCTTGAATGCGTTCCAGAAGGCCGTCTTCGCGGGCGCCTCGTCGAGCGCGGTGTCGATGTCGGGGACGACGAGCGCCGCGACCGTCGCCGTGAATCGCTGCAGTCCGTCGGCTGTCGGATCGAGAGGATCCGAGAGCGGGAAGGAAAGTGCGTTGACGAACTCGACCGTCTCGGGGCCCATCAGCACGAGCAGCTTCGGCTGGACGATGTGCAGCTCGCGCGTCAGCCAGGGGGCGGCTTCGTCGAAGCTCTCGCCGCCGAACTTGAGACAGTTCGTCCCGTAGACGGCCATCGGGTCGACGTGCAGCCGCTGCAGCGACTTCAGCAGCGCCTGCCCGGCCCGGCCGAAGAAGGCCACGCCCTCCTGGATCTCCGATGGCTTCGGTGCGTGCTTGAGCAGGAAGACGTCCGCGAGTGGATGCCCGGAGCCGAGCACCGGCACGTGCGTCTCGTCACCTGCCCGACCGATCTCGTCGCCGAGCTCGTTGATCTCGGAGATCGCCTTCTGCAGGTAACGCTCGTAAATCTCGTCGGTCGATGCGGCAGCCACGGGCGTCCTCCTCGGTTCGCTCCTAGCGCACCTTCTCCTTGACCTGGGCCACCCACTTGAGGCTCTGCAGGTACGCGAGCGACTTCGGCCGCCGCAGGACCTCGGCGCTGCGGAGCGAGAGCATGAACTCCTCCGGGCCGTCGAAGGCGCGCATTCGCAGAGCCCCCGTCCCGACGCCCTGGAGGACGTGCGCGTCGGAGCCGGCGCCCGCGGGCAGCCCGTACTTGCGCGCGAACCGGACCGCCTCGTCGTTGTAGCCCTCGAACAGGAGCCGCGCGTTGTAGACCTCCAGCACGTCGATCTCGTGCAGGTGCCGGTGCAGCGTCGCCGGGAATGGGATTGCATGCATGCGGTCGAAGGGGTGGGGGAGGTAGACGATCCCCTCCTGGTCGCGGATCGCCGCCACCGTCTCAGCGAAGGACATCCCGCGCGGGATCTCCTGCGTCAGGAAGAGGCCGATCACCTCGCCCTGGTCGTCGGTCTTGACTTCCTCGCCCGGGATCACGATCAGCTCGCGGCCGCGCGCCTTCTCGGCCGCTTCACGGGCGCCGCCGAAGACGTTGTGGTCGGTGACCGCGATCGCGCCGAGCCCCTCCGCCTCGGCGTGGTCGAGCAGCTCGTCGACCTCGATCGAGCAGTCGTGCGACCAGGACGTGTGCATGTGCAGGTCGGCGAGGATCCACGGCCGGTCGGCGAGCGGCTCGCTGTCGCGGCGGCGTGCCCGCTTGCGTCCGCCGAGGCCGCCGTAGATGTGCTCGAGCTCGCGGGCGACGGCGGCGAAGTTCTGCGACTCGGCCGCCGCGCGTGCTTCGTTGCCCTTGCGCTCACGCAGCTCGTCGTCCTCCGCCAGGCGCTGGAGCGCGGCCGCCGCGAGCTCGGGCTGGTCGAGCACCCCGGGCGGAGCGGCGAGCACGGCTCCGGCCGCCGCGGCCTCGAGGCGGAGGCGGGCCGAGCCGGTCGGGCCGGGGACGACGACCGCGGCCTCGGCCAGCACGGCCGCGCGGGCCTCGGCCTTGCGGCCGGAGCGGACCCGCACGCGGTCGCGGAGGGCGAGCGGGATCCCGGGCCGGGTCGAGAGCGGCTTCGTCCGCAGCAACACCGCCTCCCAGCCGGGCAGCTCTCGCAGCGATCGCAGCGCCGCGCGCGCGACGGGCAGCGACCCCGAGTGCAGCTCGATCGCGACCAGCTTCCGCTTTGCGCCGGGCCGGAAGAGGTCGGTGTCGACGCCGGGCGAGACGATTTTGTAGTCGCCCGGGAAGCGCTCCGTCGCTGCGGCAGCGGTCGTCTCGGAGGAGGCGACGAGGGCGTCGATCCGAGCCAGCAGCTTCTCGCGCAGCGCCCGCCGCGGCGGGTAGCCGAGCCGGTCGGGCGAGAAGAAGCTGGCGACGCCGAGCGCCTCGGAGTCGCGGAGGGCGAGGTAGGAGATGCTCGGCAGCCCGGGCTCGAAGCCGTGGACGACGTCGAAGCGGCCTTGCTGGAGCGCCAGCCGCAGGTTCGCGCGGACGCCGACGGGAACGCCGAGGCTCGAGCGCCGTGACACCGGCACGGCCGTTCCGATCGCGATCATCTCCGCGCTCTCGCCGCGTGCGAGCGCACGCCGGCCGGCGGCAAGGTCCGCGGGTCGACCCGATGGGGCGATCACGGTGACGCTGTGCCCCAGCACCCGGAGCTCCCTCGCGATCCCGGCCACATGCTGGTTGACGTCGTGTGGCAGTGACCACGCAAACGGCGTCACGAGGCAGATCCTCATGCCTCCGGCCGCCCTTCGCTCCCGCCCGGCAAAGCCGGGCTTCGCGAACGGCTGACGCCGCTGGCGCCGCTCCAGCCGGCGGGCTGTACCTCCGTACTGTCCCACCGGCCTACGCAGCGCCAGCAACGCCCCGGAGGCATGAGCAAGCTCACCGTTCGAGTGTAGCCCTGTCCCTGCTGCCGATTTCGGTCGTAGAGTGCCGGCGTGTCCAAGGCGCCCGACGGTCGGCCCTTCGTCCACCCGAAGAGCAGGAGCGGTTGGCGGCTCTGGTTGTCCCGGAACCACGCGCGCTCGTCGGGTGTCTGGCTGGCGGCGTACAGGAAGGACACAGGCAAGCCGCGGGTCGACTACGCGGATGCGGTCGAGGAGGCGCTGGCGTTCGGCTGGATCGACTCGAAGTCGAACCGGCTCGACGACGAGCGCACGCTGCTCTGGATGAGCCCGCGCAAGCCGTCGAGCGGCTGGTCGAAGTCGAACAAGGAGCGGATCGAGCGGCTCGAGCGGCAGGGGTTGATGGCCGAAGCGGGTCGCGCAGTGGTCGAAGCGGCCAAGCGCAGCGGCAGCTGGACCGCACTGGATGCGATTGAGGCGCTGGAAGTGCCGGAGGATCTCGCCGCGGCGCTGCACGCGAGCCCGGCGGCACGGACGAACTTCGACGCGTTTCCGCCCTCGTCGAAGAAGATCATCCTCACCTGGATCGCAACGGCGAAGCGGGAGGAGACGCGGCGGAAACGCGTCGAGGAGACGGTCCGGCTTGCCGCGACGAACATTCGCGCCAATCACCCTCGCTCGTAGCGGCGTTAGAGTCGTCGCGATGTCCGGCGTCACGATCACGGTGCGCGAGAACGGCCCCTACCGGATCACCGGCCCGTTCCACCTGATCGACGCCGACGGGAACGCGTACGAGCTTCCGGCCGGCGAGACGGTCGCGCTCTGCCGCTGCGGGCGCTCGGCGACGAAGCCGTTCTGCGACAAGTCTCACCGTGAGGCCGGCTTCGACGCGACGGAGCGAGCTCTCAGGTGAAGATCCGCGCCGCGGTGCTGGAGCAGTTCGGCGCGCCCCTCGAGGTGCAGGAGCTCGAGCTCGCGGAACCGAAGCCCGGCGAGGTGCTCGTTCGGCTCGTCGCCTGCGGCATTTGCCACACCGACCTCTACACCGCCTCGGGCGCCGACCCGTCCGGCTACGCGCCGACGGTGCTCGGCCACGAGGGCGCGGGCGTCGTCGAGCGCGTCGGCGAGGGCGTCGCCTCGGTCGCGCCGGGCGACCACGTCGTCACGCTCTTCTCGCCGCAGTGCCGCGAGTGCGTCCACTGCCGCTCGCCGCGTACGAACCTCTGCATGGCGATCCGCGAGGAGCAGGGGAAGGGGCATCTTCCCGACGGCACCGTCCGCCTTTCCCGCGGCGGCGAGCCGATCCGGCACTTCATGGGCACCTCGACCTTCGCCGAGTACACGGTGATGCCGGAGATCGCGCTCGCGAAGGTGAATCCGGAGGCGCGGCTCGAGGGCGCAGCGCTCTTCGCCTGCGGGCTCTCGACCGGCCTCGGCGCCGCGATGAAGACCGCGGCGGTCGAGCCGGGATCGACCTGCGTTGTCTTCGGCGCCGGCATGGTCGGCCTCGGTGCGGTCGCAGGCTGCAGGCTTCAGCGCGCCGAGCGGATCGTCTGCGTCGACCTCTCGGAGGAGCGGCTCGAGCTCGCGAGGGGACAGGGCGCGACCGAGACGATGCTCGGCGGCTCCGACGTCGTCGAGCGGATCCTCGAGACGACCGGCGGCTTTGGCGCCGACTACACCTTCGAGGCGACCGGCCACGTCGCCGTCATGCGCCAGGCGGTCGAGTCGGCCCGGATGGGCTGGGGCCTCTGCACGGTCGCGGGCGTGGCGGGGAAGGGCGAGACGCTCGACATCGTCCCCCGCTACCTGATCACGGGCCGCCGTGTCGCCGGCTCCTCGTTCGGCGGGATCAAGGGCCGCGACGAGGTGCCGCTGCTGATCGAGCGCTGGCTCGCAGGCGAGATCGACGTCGACCCGTTCCTCTCGCACACGCTCACGCTCGACGAGGTCAACCGCGGCTTCGAGCTGATGGAGGCGCAGGACGGGATTCGCAGCGTGATCCGCTTCGACTAGAGCTCGAGCACCATTTCGTGCTGGCGCCACGAGCGCGTGCCACCGAGCGAGGCGATCGCGGCGTTGAACGGGTCGCCTTCGGGGCCGTTCAGCCACTGCAGAGCAGTTGCCTCCTCAGGGAGCCTCTGGAGGAGCTCACGGGCCGCAGCCTCGTCCGCGGCGACGCCCTGCAGGAGCCAGACGCGCTCGCCGCTGCGCCGGAAGAGCACGGCGCCGAGATCGCTCTCTAGCGCCTCGACGTCGTCGTAGTTCGCGACCGTCTCGTCGGCTCGCTGCCAGGGCTCGCGCTCGCGCCGTTCGCGCGATATCCGTGCCTGCGCTCGCTCGAGCGGGACCGGGCTCACCTTGTGTTTCCGAAACACAAGGCTTTCGAGCGTCCACACCTCGAGCTGCCGCACGATCCGGAAGCCGAGCTTCTCGTAGAGCCTGATCGCCGGCTCGTTCGGGGTCAGCACCTCGAGCCAGAGCTCGCGCAACCCACGCGCGCGGGCCGCGTCGATCACCTCGCGCATCAACGTCTCGCCGACGCCCTGCCCGCGGTGGGGGACGGAGACGCCGATACCCGCGATCCAGCCGCGCTCACCGCGGATCGCAAGCTTGCAGATGCCGGCCGGCTCGCCGTCGACCAAGGCGATGCGCGAGGCGTCGAGGTCGTCGTCCACGGTCGTCGACATGAAGCGGAACGCAGCCTCGTCGAGCGTGAAGGGCGTGAAGTAGCCCTCGTAGCCGGCGTTGAAGATCTCCGCCAGCTCGGCGTACGTCCACCGCGAGGCGGGCTCGAGCGCGACGGTCGTCATCGCGCTCGAGCTTACCGCCGGAGTGCTAAGCGCTCGCCGAGGCCTTCGCCGGCTTGAGCGCGTTCTGGGCGATGAACTTCTCCGTCGCCTCGTACGCCTCGTCGTCGACGATCTGCACCGGCGGCGACTTCATCAGGTAGCTCGACGGGCCCTCGAGCGCGCCGGCGATCCCGTTGTTGAGCGCCAGCTTCGCCATGCGGACGGCGTCGATCACGATCCCGGCCGAGTTCGGCGAATCCCAGACCTCGAGCTTCAGCTCGATGTTCAGCGGCACGTCGCCGAAGGAGGTGCCCTCCATCCGGATGAACGCCCACTTGCGGTCGGTCAGCCAGGGCACGTAGTCGGACGGGCCGACGTGCACGTTGCCCTCGCCCATGTCGTAGTCGAGCATCGACGTGACCGCGTTCGTCTTCGAGATCTTCTTCGACTCGAGGCGGGAGCGCTCGAGCATGTTCAGGAAGTCCGAGTTGCCGCCGACGTTCAGCTGCATCGTCCGGTCGAGGTGGACGCCGCGCTCGCGGAAGAGACTCGTGAGGACGCGGTGCGTGATCGTCGCGCCGACCTGCGACTTGATGTCGTCGCCGATGATCGGCAAGCCCTTCTCCTCGAAGCGCTTCTGCCAGTAGGCCTCGCGCGCGATGAAGACGGGCATGCAGTTGACGAGCGCGACGCCGGCCTCGAGGCACTGCTCGGCGTACCACTTCGCGGCCGCCTCCGAGCCGACCGGGAGGTAGCTGACGACGACGTCGGTCTGCGTCTCGCGGAGGATCCCGACGATGTCGTCGGTCTCGCCCGGCGCCTTCGTCACGACCTCGGAGATGTACTGGCCGAGCCCGTCGTGGGTCATACCGCGGTTGACCGTGATCCCGGTCTTCGGCACGTCCGCGAACTTGATCGTGTCGTTCGGGTGCGCCCACATCGCGTCGGCGAGGTCCTTGCCGACCTTGTCGGCGGTGACGTCGAACGCGGCCGTAAACTCGATGTCGGAGACGTGGTAGCCCCCGAGGTTGACGTGCATCAGCCCCGGGACGAACTGGTCGTCCGGCGCGTCCTGGTAGTAGTGCACGCCCTGCAGCAGCGAGTTGGCGCAGTTGCCGACGCCGACGATGGCGACGCGCACCTTGTCCTTGCTGCGCGCCTTGCCGTTGGCCGAGCCGTTGCCCGATCCGTTGGTCGAAGCCATGGTGTCCTTTCGATTGGAAGCGAACGGGATCTCGAGCGCCTCGGAGAGAGTGAGGAGGACGAGGTCGTTGACGTTGAGCTTGCGGCGCCGCGCTCCGGCCTTGAGCTCGTGGCGGAGCTCCGGCGGCATGCGCAGCACGACGGCACCCGCTGCGCCAGGAATCGCCTTGCGGCGGCGGCCGCTGGGGACGAACGGGATCCCGAAGCGCTCGGCGAGCAGCGCGACGGCGACGTCGTTCAGGTTCGACTCGCGGCGGGCGACCTCGCGGACGAGGGCACGCTTGACCGAGCCGGGCATGCGAACGAGCACGCTCGTCCGCTCGGTAGAAGTGCTAGCAGCCAAACTGCTAGCACTTTAGCAGGGTGCTAGCCCGGACGTGCGCGTAGCTCGCGGCGCACGTGCAGGATTCGCTGCAGCACTGTGAACCACGCGGTCGCGGCGAGCAGGCCGATCGCCCAGGGCAGGACGCCCCACGGCGCGAGGGCCAGGCCAGCGGCGATCACAGCCACTCGCTCTGCTCGCGAGCCGATGCCGACGTCGCCCTTGACCCCGAGCCCCTCCGCCTTCGCCCGCGCGTAGGGGACGAGGAACGAGCCGCCGAGCGCGGCGACGGCGAGCGCGAGCGCGAGCTCGTGCCCGTGCCGCATGAAGACGAGCGCGATCGCGCCGAGCACGAGACCCTCGCCGACGCGGTCGAGCGTCGAGTCCAGGAACCCGCCGAACGGCGTCTGCTTGCCTCCGGCCCGGGCGAGCGCCCCGTCGAGGATGTCGAGGACCGAGCCGACGACGAAGGCGAGCCCGCCCAGCCAGAAGAAGAGGATCTCGTTGCGGAACTCGAAGTAGACGAGCACCGCGCCGATCGCGCAAAGCGTCACGCCTGCCGCGGTGAGCATGTTCGGCGTCACACGCGTGCGTGCGAGGCCCGTCATCGAGCGCGACGCGATCGCCCTCGCGCCGCCGGTGTACGCCTCCTTGAGGCTCATGCCGGGCGCGTGCGGAGCAGTCGCCACGGCCGGTACACGATCGCCGCGGCGACGCCGGCCACGAGCACGCCCGCGGCGATGTCGAGCCAGAAGTGGTTGCCTGTCGCCATCACCGCGAACCAGACCCACGGAGCCCAGGCGAGCCACAGCGCCTTCACCCACCACCGGCGTACGACGGTCGCCATGACGACGCTGACGATCAGCGCGTCGAGCGCGTGCAGGCTCGGCATCGCAGCGTATGGATTGGAGGAGAAGGCGACGAAGGTCGACGAGTGGTTGACGGTCGAATGCGCTGCCAACGTGTCGACGAAGCCCGCCTCGGGAAACATCCGCGGCGGAGCCGTCGGCAGCAGCACGTAGCCGACGAGTCCGATCAGGTTCCCGACGATCAGCGTGTTCCGGAAGCCATAGAAGCGATCATGCGCCTTGAAATAGACCCAGGTCAGCGCGATGCCGACGACGGCGAACTGCGAGAGCCAGTAGGTCACCGACGTCGCCTGGATGAGGAATCCGGAGCTCTCAACGGCCTGCTGCAACGTCAGCTCGACCATCGAGCCGAGGCTGCGCTGGAGGTCGATGATCCACTCTCCGTTCGCGAACGCGGCCGCGGCGCCGCCGCGGTCGGCGACCCCGCGCGCCAGCTGGTACGCGAAGTAGAAGCCGATCCAGAACGCGAACTGGAGCGCCAGGTGCGCCCAGCCACGCGGAAGTCGGGCTGCGACTGCGGTGGACGCCGACATCAGAAGGCCGATTCTAGCCGCCGGGTCACGACGGCCCTACTGGCCGCGCTCGCGCTGGTCTGCGCGGGCTGCGGCGGCGGGGGCGGTGTCGATCCGCGCGACGTCGACGCTCTGCGCTCGTTCGACCGTCACCAGCTGCTCTGGCTCGGGGAGCGATTCGAGGAGTGGGAACTCGAGTACGTCGACCTCGCCGAGCGGCCGTACGCGCTGCTGATCTACGGCTCGTGTGAGAACAGAGCCGGCGAAGGCTGCGCACCGCCGTTGCAGCTCCAGATCCAGCCGCTGTGCGCGCATCTCGACGCGGTGGCGCGAGCCCCGATCTGGAAGCAGCGCCAGATCCGCGGAGCGCCGGTCGGCACGATCGACGGCGCTCCCGTTCTCTTCACCGGCCACGTTCAGGTCAAGGTCTACCGTGGCCAGGGAACCGAATCGGGCGTCGAGCTGCGCGCGCTCGAGGCGCTTCGCTCGGCGAACTCGGTGCCGCCCGTGATCGAGCCGGCCGAGCCGATTGCCGGACCTCCAGCCGACGTCCTCGAGCGAGGTCGCTGCTAGCTAGCCGCCGATGTAGCTCATCTCGACCTTCGGCAGTGCCGAGGTCGCTTCCGTGCGTAGCTCCGAGTAGCGGTCGGTCCGCTTCCCCCAGATCGCGGACAGCGTCGCCTGGAGCTCCTCGTCGGAGGCGCCGGCGCGAATCCGCGCGCGCAAGTCGTGGCCGCGGAGGCCGAAGAGACACGTGTAGAGGCGGCCCTCGGCGGAGATCCGCGCGCGCGTGCAGTCGCCGCAGAAGGGCTGGGTCACCGACGCGATCACGCCGATCTCGCCGCTGCCGTCCGTGTAGCGCCAGCGCTGCGCCACCTCGCCGCGGTAGTTCGCCTCGGCCGGCTCGAGCGGCAGCTCGGCCGAGATCCGCTCGATCAGCTCGCGCGCGGGGACGACGTCATCGAGCCGCCAGCCGTTGGTCGCGCCGACGTCCATGTACTCGATGAAGCGAAGCGTGTGGCCCTTCTCGCGGAAGTAGCGGGCCAGCGCGAGGATCCCGTCGTCGTTGAGCCCGCGCTTGACGACCGCGTTCACCTTCACCGGCAGGCCGGCATCGGCCGCCGCCTCGATCCCGTCCAACACTCTGGACACCGAGAAGTCGACGTCGTTCATCGCCCGGAAGGTCGCGTCGTCGAGCGAGTCGAGGCTGACGGTGACGCGGTGCAGCCCGGCGGCGGCGAGCGCGTGCGCCTTCGCGGCGAGCAGGGAGGCGTTCGTCGTCAGGGTCAGCTCGGCGCCCAGCGGCGCCAGCAGGGCGATCAGCCGGTCGACGTCCTTGCGGACGAGCGGCTCGCCGCCGGTCAGGCGCAGTTTCTCGACTCCGAGCGCGACCGCGGCCCGCGCGACCCGCTCGATCTCCTCGAAGGTCAGCAGCTCCTTGCGGTCGAGAAAGCGGTAGTCGGCGCCGAAGACCGACTTCGGCATGCAGTAGACGCAGCGGAAGTTGCACCGGTCGGTGACGGAGATGCGCAGGTCACGCAGAGGGCGTCCGAGCCGGTCCAGCGTCATGAGGAGAGCCTAGCGCCGAAGCCGGCGACTGCCCAGGAACTTGTACTTGTGTCCAACCGGTTGGAGGATTAGTCTCCACTCCGTTGGACGCCGATCCGTCGGCGAGCGCCCGGTCGACCAGAGAGAGAGGCGATGGCGAACACACTCGAGATCAAAGTCAACGGACGCGTTCACAATGTGGCGGCGTCTCCGAACACACCGCTGCTGTACGTGCTGCGCAACGAGCTGCGGCTGAACGGGCCGCGCTTCGGTTGCGGGCTCGCCCAGTGCGGCTCGTGCTCGGTGCTGCACGACGGCAAGGAGATTCGCGCCTGCATCACACCCGTCGCCGCGGTGGGCAAGGGCACGGTGACAACGCTCGAGGGCCTGCCGGCGCTCTGGAAGGCCAAGTCCCGCACGACCGCCAAGACCGACGACCTCCATCCGGTCCAGCAGGCCTGGATCGAGGAGCAGGTGCCGCAGTGCGGCTACTGCCAGAGCGGGATGATGATCAAGGCGACCGAGCTGCTGAACAAGGTGAAGCGGCCGACCGAGGATCAGATCAAGTCGCACATGAACACGCATCTGTGCCGGTGCGGCACATACACGCGGATCACCAAGGCGATCAACCGCGCCGCCGCGACGATGGCGAAGGGGGCGTAGGA